>JBDTQF010000191.1:0-7948 GCA_039932275.1 Burkholderiales bacterium | reverse complement strand
CGCGGCCGACCCGGCCGCGGAGGCCGGCATGAGCGGCACGCTGCGGGTCGAGATGGGCAGCTACAACGCCGACAAGACCGAGTTCGCGCCAGTGAACTACCCCAGCTTCGTGGACATCGCCATTTCCACCAGCGACAGCCTGCAGACGATCCGCGACAAGATCAACACCGCCGGCTCCGGCGTGACCGCGTCGATCGTCACCGACAGCAGCGGCTCGCGGTTGATCGTGCGCTCGAAGACCACCGGTGCCGAGAGCGCCTTCCGCCTCTCGGTGACCGACGACGATGGCGACAGCAGCGATGCCAGCGGCCTGTCGTCACTGGGCTACGACCCGACGCAGGGCGCGGCGGGCATGACGCTCAACAAGAGCGCGTCCGACGCCACCGCGGTGATCGACGGCCTGACGGTGACCTCGAAGACCAACACCTTCACCGGCGCGCTGCAGGGCGTGAGCTTCGTGGCCAAATCGGTCACCAGCACGCCAATCGATCTGACGGTGAGCAGCGACACCAAATCGATGAGCGATGCCGTCACCAGCTTTGCCACCGCCTACAACAACCTGGCCAGTTTCCTGAAGGACCAGACCAAGTACGACGCCGCATCCAAGACCGCCGGCACGCTGCAGGGCGATGCTGGTGCGAACGCGCTGCGTTCGGCGCTGCGCGGCCTGGGCACGTCGACAGCGGGTGGGTCGTCGGTGTTTTCGCGTCTGTCGGAAATCGGCCTCGATCCGCAGGCCGATGGCACGCTCAAGATCGACACCAGCAAGCTGAGCACGGCAGTGGCCAACACCGATGCGATGAAGCAGCTGTTCGGCGCCAATGACGCCAGTCTCACCACCGACGATGGCTTCGGCAGCCAGATCAGCGACTGGTCGCGCTCACTGCTGGGCATCGACGGCTCGGTCGCTACGCGCCAGGTCAGCCTGAAGAGCCAGCTCAAGGCCAACGACAAGCAGCAGGCGGCTTTCGAGGACCGCATGAGCGCGGTGCAGGCCCGGCTGACGTCGCAGTACAACGCACTCGATACGCAGATGAGCAAGATGAGTGCGCTGCAGACCTACGTCACGCAGCAGATCGCCAACTGGAACAAGTCGACCGGTTGATCGCGCCGTCGCGGCATCCCGGGTGAGGCCAAGTGCCTCATGCGGGTGGTCGCGGCTGCGCGTTTTGTGCGTCTGCCGCAGCGCAAAAGGTCAACGACATATGGATGGTTTTTGACGAGGAGTACGTGGTCAAGTCACCTGGGTCCTCGCCGATAACCAAACATCCCCGACGCAACCGCCCAAGGCAGTCCATGTTTGCTCAGTACACCCCCCAACGTGCACCGGCTTCGCATCTGATGTCCGGCCTGTACCGCCAGATTGGCGTGCAGATCGGCGTGGAATCGGCCAGCGCCCATCAGCTCGTGCTGATGCTGTATGACGGCCTGCTGGAATCACTGGTGCGCGCCCAGGGCGCGCTGCGCAGCGGCGACCTCGAAGCCAAGAGCCGCGCCATCACAAAGGCGGCGCGCATCGTCGACGAAGGCCTCAAGGCTGCGCTGAGCCCTGCCGGTGGCGAGCTGTCCCGCAACCTGTCCGACCTTTACACCTATGTGTCGATGCGCATGATGCAGGCCCATCTGCGCAACGATGAAGCTGCGCTCGATGAATGCCGCCGCCTGGTCGAGCCCCTGCGCGAAGCCTGGGTCGCTATCGGCGCTCAAGTTCCGGCCTGAGGCACCGTCATGTCCACTTCTCGTCGCAACAACACAAGAACCGCCATGAGTCCCGAAGCCTCTGTCAACGAAGCTGGTCCGTCGACCAGCACCGCGCCCAGCGCACACACCCTGCTGGACTACTACGAGGCCATCGAGCAGGCCAGCCAGGACATGCTCAGCGCCGCCCGCGATGGCGACTGGGACCGCGTGGTCAAACTCGAAGGCGCCTGCGCCGTGCTGATTTCACAGCTCAAGCATGCGGCTGCGCAACAGGCGCTGGGCAGCGAAGAGGCACAGCTCAAGGCCCGTATCATGCATAGGATCCTGCTCAACGATGCAGAGATTCGGCACCTGGCCGAGCCTTGGCTGGAAGACCTGGATCAGATGCTCGCCGGCCAGCCGCGCAGCACCCTGCATTGACGCGAGCGCAATCACTGCCACACCGTCGCCTCGGATGAAACAACCCCCACGCTCACTGCGTTCACTGCCCCCCGAGGTGGCGCGTCGGCGGCTTCGGGCGGCCGGGCGCCGTTGACCCAGCGGAGGAGTTGCAATGATGCATACCCGGCCCGTTCCCCTCGATGGACCCGACGTCAAGAACGCACCGACGGTGTTTCGCCTGAGCCTGCAGGAAGAGATTGCCCTGATCCTGCGCCAGTTCGTCGAAGGCGATGTGCCGATGTCGCTGATCACCGCGGAAGGCGCGAGCTACACGACCGCCTTGTGGGCCGAAGACCGGATCGGCCAGTTGCTCGTGTTCTCGGTCGATCCGACCAACCCGGTGGTGCAGCAGTTGCTCGATGCCAAGGAGGTGACGGCGGTCGGCTACCTCGACAGCATCAAGGTCCAGTTCGACTTGCGCGGGCTGGTGCTGGTGCATGGCCGCCAGACCACCGCCATCAACGCCACCTACCCGAGCGAGCTGTTTCGCTTCCAGCGCCGCGACAGCTACCGCGTGCGGCCGCTCGAATTCAGCCAGCCGGTGGTGCACCTGCGCCATCCTGACCATGCCGAGCTGGACCTGTCGCTGCGTGTGCTTGACCTTAGCCACGGCGGCCTGGCCCTGCGTCTGCCAGACGACATGCCCGCCATCGTCGGCGCAAGCCTGATCGGCGGCGCGGTGCTTGAACTCGACCACACCACCCGCGTGCACCTGTCGCTGCGCGTCACCCACGCGTCCTCGGCCACCGAACAAGGCCGCCGCCTGGGCTGCGAAATCGTCGACGTCGCCCCTGAAGATGCCCGCGCCCTGCAGCGCTACATCGACCACACCCAACGCCGCCAAAGAATGCTGGTGCTGTAACTGCAGCGCCGAGCCGCCCGAAGGGCCGGCGACCATTCCAGCTCACGCGTGGATCCGGCTTTGCCGGTCCACCGCGTGCACCCCCTCGGGGGGTCGCGAGTCTTGCGAGCTGGGGGCTACACCTGCATGTTCATGATGTCGCTGTAGGCTTGTACAAGCCTGTTGCGCACCTGCAGCGCAGCCTGAAAGCCGATCTGGGCTTTCTGCATGGCCACCATGGTCTCTTCGATGCTGACGGTGGAGCTGTCCATCGCCACTTCGCGCTGCATCTGCTGGACCTGGTTCTGAGCCTTGCTCACGCCCTGCAGGGCCTGGCTGAAGCTCTGCTGGAAGCTGGTGGGGCCGGTGGCCTCGGTACCCGACAGGCCGGCGTTGCCGGCCGCGCGCCGCACACGCTCGGCCACGTCCGGCATGCCGGCACGGGTGGCGGCCTGGGCAAAGTCGAAGGGTTTGAGCTTGACGTCCATGGGGCATTGATCCTTGGTCGTCACTGTAGGGGCGCGCTGTCGGCCGCGGTGGCGAGAACTGTAGGACCGAAAGCGGGCTGTTCCCCCCATAACAAAGGGCGTTGCTCCGAATAATCCGTGTTCATCAAGGCCCGGTTTGTCCGGGTCGGCAGGGATTCATGGAAAACGTCGCCCTTCAACCGCTCAATGCCAATGCCGTGGCCGCTGCCGCAGGGGTGCAGCCTGCGCCCAATCTGCTGCAGCGCCTGGCGGCGCTGCCGCTGCCGCGCAAGCTCCTGCTTGGCGCGGGTTCGCTGGCACTGCTGGTCTTGTTGGTCACCGGAGGCATGTGGACGCAGGCGCCGGACTACAAGGTGCTGTTCGCCAACGTCACGGACAAGGACGGCGGCGCCATCATCACGCAGCTGTCGCAGATGAATGTGCCCTACAAGTACACCGAGGGCGGCAGCGCCATTCTGGTGCCGGCCGACAAGGTGCACGACGTGCGGCTGCGTCTGGCCCAGGCCGGTCTGCCCAAGGGCGGCACGGTCGGCCTGGAGCTGATGGACACGGCCCGTTTTGGCACCACGCAGTTCCAGGAGCGGCTGAACTTCCAGCGTGGCCTGGAAGGCGAACTGGTGCGTTCGATCAGCTCGCTGTCGGCGGTGCAGGGGGCCCGTGTGCACCTGGCGCTGCCGCAGCAGAACGGTTTTTTCCGCGAGCAGCAAAAGCCCAGTGCTTCGGTGCTGCTGACGCTGCACCCGGGCGGCATCCTGGACCGGGCGCAGGTGGCGGGCATCGTGCACCTGGTGGCGTCGAGCGTGCCCGAACTCAGCCCCAAGGCGGTCAGCGTGGTCGACCAGAGCGGCGCGCTGCTGTCGGGCTCGTCCGAAGGCATGGCCGATGCCAACGGGCTGGACGCGAAGCAGCTGCAGTATGTCAACCGGGTCGAGTCGGCCTATACCAAGCGGGTGATGGACCTGCTGGAGCCGGTGGTCGGGCGCGACAACCTGCGTGCGCAGGTGACGGCCGACGTCGACTTCACCCAGACCGAGCAGACCTCGGAAGAGTTCAAACCCAACCAGGGCGCCGATGCCGCGGCCGCGGTGCGCAGCGCGCAGACATCGGAACAATCCAATGGCGGTGCGGCGCAGCCCAGCGGCGTGCCCGGCGCTGCCAGCAACCAGCCGCCGGGGCCCACCAGCGCGCCGGTCAACGGCCCCGCAGCGCCGCTGCAGACCGCGCAGGCCAATGGCAGCGGCAACGGTGGCAACAGCAAGCGCGAGGCGGTGACCAACTACGAGGTCGACAAGACCGTGCGGGTGGTGCGTGCGGCCAGCGGCACCATCAAGCGCATCAGTGCGGCCGTGGTGGTGAACCACCGCACCAGCGTCGACAAGAAGGGCAACCCGCAGACCGTGCCGCTGTCCAGCGAGGAGCTCGACAAGCTCACCGCGCTGGTGCAGGAGGCCGTGGGCTTCAGCAAGGATCGTGGCGATTCGATCAAGGTCATCAACGCGCCATTCCAGGTTGAGAAGACACCGGTGGACGACACGCCGCTGTGGAAGCAGCCGCAGACGCAGGACATCGTGCGCAACCTGGCTGGGCCCATCGGCTTGGCGTTGCTGGCGCTGATCGTGGTGTTCGGCGCCGTCCGGCCGGTGCTCAAGCAGGCCCGGCCCGAGCCGGCTCAACGTGTCGAGGCGGTGGTGGACGGTGGTGCCGAGCTGCCCGGTCTGCGTGACGCCAGCGGCGAACTCGACGCAGACGGCCAGCCCATAACGCACCCCTCGCTGCCGGCGCCCGAGCCCGGCAAGCCCGACCCGTCGCAGCTGCGTCTGGACGATGCGCGCCGCATCGCGGTGGAAAACCCCGCGGCGGTGGCCAACATCGTGCGCGGCTGGGTCAACCGCGACGCCTGACAGGGCAGGAGCACTGGAATGGATGAACAAGGACTGGAAGACGCGTCGATCCTGCTAATGTCGCTGGGCGAAACAGAGGCGGCCGAGGTGTTCAAGCACCTGACCCCGAAAGAGGTCCAGCGGCTGGGTGAAGCGATCGCCAAGATGAAGGTGGTGACGAGGGAGCGTTTCGATGCCGTGGTGGAGCGCTTCACCACCCAGGCGGCCGAGCAGAGCCTGCTGGTCAGCAACACCGACGACTATGTCAAGAATGTGTTGCGCATGGCGCTGGGCGACGAGAAAGCCAACATCCTGATCGACCGCATCTTGCAGGGCAGCGACATCACCGGCATCGAGAGCCTGAAGTGGATGGACCCGGGCTCGATCGCCGAGCTGCTGCGCAACGAGCATCCGCAGATCATTGCCGCCATCCTGGTGCACCTGGACTACGACCAGGTGGCCGACGTGCTCAAGTTCCTGCCCGAGCGCGGCCGCAACGAGGTGCTGATCCGCATTGCCACGCTCGACGGCATCCAGCCGCTGGCGCTCAAGGATCTCAACGAGGTGCTGTCCAAGGTGCTGGCCGGCGGCGACCGCATGCGCAAGGCCTCGCTGGGCGGTGTGAAGACCGCGGCCGAGATCATCAACATGATGGGCTCGTCGATCGAGACCTCGGTGCTGGACTACGTGCGCGAGGCCGACAACGAGCTGGCGCAGAAGATCATGGACAACATGTTCACCTTCGACGACCTGGCCAAGGTCGACGACAAGGGCATCCAGTCCCTGCTCAAGGAAGTGCAGAGCGAGTCGCTCATCATCGCGCTCAAGGGCGCCACGCCGGAGATGCGCGAGAAGGTGTTCCGCAACATGTCCACCCGTGCGGCCGAGACGCTGCGCGAAGACCTCGAATCGCGCGGCCCAGTGAGGGTCTCTGAAGTCGAGAGCGAGCAGAAGGAGCTGTTGAAGATCGTGCGCCGTCTGGCCGACGAAGGTCAGATCGTGCTCGGAGGCGGGGGCGATGACCAGTTCCTCTGACCGGCCTGACCGGCCCGACGAACGCCGGCCCAGCTTCGCCGAACGCGTGGCGGTCGAAGGCGAACGCCGCCGCCCCGGTCACGTCGAGCCGTCGCCGTTCGTGCGCCGCGCCGAGGACCAGGCCGGTTTCAGCGGCGGCGCAGCATCGCTGGGCGATGCGGCCGCGCGCGGCGCCAACCCGCACACCCGCTTCATCCCGCGCGAGGAGATCGGCCACGTCGGTGCCTGGCAACCCACCGCCTTTGGCGGCCCGCGGCGCGACGTACCGCTCACCGCCGCGGCCGACCGCGTGACCCAGCAACGCCAGGCCGAGCAGGAGGTGCAGCGCCAGACCGCGCTGGCGGCGCAGCGCGCCGAAGCCGAGATTGCCGCGCGTGCAGCCGAGCTGCGCGGCGCCCGCGAAGGCGGTTACCACGACGGCTACCGCGACGGCCTGGCCGCGCTGGAAGCCTTCAAGCACAACCATGCCACGCAGGTCACCGCACAGGTGGCGGCGGTGGTGCAGAACTTCGAAGCCCAGCTGGCCGTGTTGGAGCAGTACCTGGCCCAGCGCGTGGCCGGCATCGCCCTGGAGGTGGCCCGCCAGGTGGTGCGCAGCGAGATCAAGGCCCATCCCGAACAGGTGGTGGCGGTGACGCAGGAAGCCCTGGGCGCACTGCTGGTGTCGGCCCGCCATGTCACGGTGCGGCTGCATCCCGACGATCACGCCCTGGTGGCGCACGGCTTGGCCGAGGTGCTCAAGGCGCGGGGCGCGCGGCTGGTGATGGATGCCCAGGTGGCGCGTGGCGGCTGCCGCGTTGATTCGGACATTGCCAGCGTCGACGCCGGCATCGCCACCCGCTGGGAACGCGCCAGCGCCGCGCTCGGACGGCCCGGCAGCTATGCCGTTGATGCCTCGGCGTTGCCAGTGATCGACGGCCATCACGAACCGGCCTTTTCAGAACAAGGCGCGCCGTTGGCGCCCAAGGGTGCTGCATGAACATGCCGGTCGACAAGTGGATGCGTTATCTCGACGACCTGCACGGCTTCGCGGCCGGACCGCTGCCGCTGGCCACCCAGGGCACGCTGGTGCGGGTCTCTGGACTGGTGCTGGAGGTGGCGGGTCTGCGCATGCCGGTGGGCTCGCTGTGCGACGTGCAGGCGCAAGGCGCGCCGCCGGTGCCGGCCGAGGTGGTGGGCTTCTCGGGCGATCGCGCCTTCCTGATGCCGACCGGCGATGTGCAGGGCCTGGTCAGTGGCGCCCACGTCATTCCGCGTGAGACGCCGGTGCAACCACCGGTGCTGGGCCAGGAGGGCCACCCCTGGCGCCGCAGCGAAGACCGCTCGCGCCACCTGCCGGTGGGCGATGGCCTGCTGGGCCGGGTGGTCGATGCCATGGGTCTGCCGATCGACCGGCTCGGCCCGCTGCAGGACGTGCAGCTGCAGCCGCTGGTGCGCCGCCCGATCAATGCGATGGAACGTGAACCAGTGCGCCAGCCGCTGGACACCGGCGTGCGCGCCATCAACACCATGCTCACCGTCGGCCGCGGCCAGCGCATCGGCCTGTTCGCCGGCACCGGCGT
>JBDTQF010000190.1:0-7965 GCA_039932275.1 Burkholderiales bacterium | reverse complement strand
CGGGCAAGGTGCCGCTGGAGATCATCGAGGTGCAGTCGGGCAGCTACCTCGGCGAAGACGACATCGTGCGCTTCGAAGACACCTACGGCCGCAGCTGAATTGCCAACCGCCATGCGACTTAACCACGAGCAAACCCGCGTGATCCTCCAATGCGTGCGCCAGCAGTTTGGCGCGGACGCCGGGGTGGCGCTGTTTGGTTCGCGGCTGGATGATGATGCGCGCGGGGGTGATGTGGATTTGCTGGTGGAGAGTACCGCCCCCCCCACGCTGCGCCAACGCGCGCTGGTAACGTTGGCGCTGGAGCAGGCGCTGCAGTTGCCGGTGGACATCGTCACCGTACAGCGGGGCACGCCGGGCAGCGCGTTTGCGCGCATCGCCCGCAGCCGGGCCCGGACTTTGGGGGATGCCGCGACATGAACCTGTTGACTGCCGAACGAGAGCACCTCGCCAACCTGCTGGAAGCGGCGCAACGCAGCGCTTACTTCCTGCACGCCAGTGCCGCCAAGGTAGTCTGGCCCCTTGATGGGGTGGACCTCAAGCAGCGGCAGAAGGATGAGGCTTTGTTTGAATCGCTGGCCGCCCTGAACGAGCGCTTTGCCAAGCTGCAAGACACGCTCGGTGCTGCCATGCGCCACAGCGCGCTGCTCATGAGCGAGCCCACGACGCCGTTCCTGAAAGTGCTGAGCCTGTTTGAGAAGATGGGTGTGCTGGAATCCATTGAGAGTTGGCAACTCTGCCGCGCGGCGCGCAACCTGGCGGCGCATGACTATGAAACCGACTACGCGCTGATTGCCGAGCATTTCAACGAGCTTCACTCGTTGTTCCCGGTGCTGGTCAAGGCCGCGGCGCACCTGCTCGACCTGTGCGACATGAGCCTGGGCGTGCGGCCCAGCACCAGCGACTTCACCGCTGAATTCGACCGCGTCCGCAACGCGCTCGGCGCCTGAAATGCTTGCCATGGACAAGACTGCCAAGATCTTCGTCACAGGCCACCGCGGCATGGTGGGCAGTGCGCTGGTGCGCCGCCTGCAGGCCGGTGGCTACGGCAACATCGTGACGCGCAGCCACGCCGAACTCGACCTGCTCGATCAGCGCGCCGTGCACGCCTTCCTCGCGGCCGAGCGTCCCGACTACCTCTTCATCGCCGCGGCAAAGGTGGGTGGCATCCAGGCCAACAACCTGTACCGTGCCGACTTCCTTTATCAGAACCTGTTGATCGAAGCCAACCTGATCCACGGCGCCCACTTGGCTGGCGTGCAGCGGTTGATGTTCCTGGGCTCCAGCTGCATCTACCCGCGCGACTGCCCGCAGCCAATCAAGGAAGACTACCTGCTGACCGGCCCGCTGGAGCCGACCAACGAGCCCTACGCCATTGCCAAGATCGCTGGCATCAAGCTGGCCGAAAGCTACAACCGTCAGTACGGCCGCCAGTACGTCAGCGCCATGCCGACCAACTTGTACGGCCCCAACGACAACTACGACCTGGCCAACAGCCATGTGCTGCCGGCGCTCATCCGCAAGGCCCACGAAGCCAAGCAGCGCGGGGACAGCGAATACATCGTCTGGGGCACCGGCACCCCGCGGCGCGAGTTCCTCTACGTCGATGACCTGGCCGATGCCTGCGTGCACCTGATGGAACAGGGCTACGACGGCGACCTTGTCAATGTCGGTACCGGCGAAGACGTCACCATCCGCGAACTGGCCGAAACCGTGATGAGCGTCGTCGGTTTCGAGGGCCGCATCGTCTTCGACGCCACCAAGCCTGACGGCACGCCGCGCAAGTTGCTGGACGTAAGCCGCCTGCGGGCGCAAGGTTGGCAAGCCCGAACCACGTTGAGCGACGGCATACGTCTCGCTTATGACGCAGCGCCGTTCCGCCATTGATGAAGGAGGTCGAGCATGTCCGTGATCTCCATGTTTTAAGGGATCTTCATCCCCATGTACCTGCTGGATACGCAGCACCACAACTACCCCATCAGCATGCGCGGTACGCTGAGTTCGAAGCGTCAATCAGCCTGGCAGACGGCGAGGTGTTGGCCGGCGAATTGCCCCGAAAGCAGCTTCGGCTTGTGCAAGCCTGGATCGAACTACGTCGTGAAGAGCTTCAGACGGACTGGTTGCTGGCAACATCGGGCCAGAATCCATTCCGTATCGATCCCTTGTAAAAGGAACAGGACCATGCATTGGGATGTGAAGCGTGTGTCGGCAGTCGCCGACTACAAGCTCTACGTGGAGCTCGTGAACGGCCACAAGGGCATCTTTGACGTCAAGCCCTATCTCGACCGCCCCGCGCTGAGGGTATTGCGTGACGAACGCTACTTTGCCCAGGTGGGCATACAACTCGGTGCGGTGACGTGGCCTGATGGGCAGGACATCGCGCCCGATACGCTCGTCGCCGAACTCATCGAAACCGAAACGACACCATGACCCCCAAGAAAGTCGCCCTCATCACCGGTGTCACCGGCCAGGACGGTGCCTACCTCGCCGAGTTCCTGCTCAAGAAGGGCTACGAAGTGCACGGCATCAAACGCCGCAGCAGCCTGTTCAACACCGACCGCATCGACCACCTGTACCAGGATCCTCATGTCGAGCAACGCAACTTCGTGCTGCACTATGGTGACCTGACTGATTCGACCAGCCTGGTGCGCATCGTGCAGCAGGTCCAGCCCGACGAGATCTACAACCTCGCCGCGCAGAGCCACGTCGCGGTGAGCTTCGAAGAGCCCGAGTACACCGCCAATGCCGATGGCATCGGTGCGCTGCGGCTGCTCGAAGCCATCCGCATCTGTGGCCTGGAGAAGAAGACCCGCTTCTACCAGGCCAGCACCTCCGAGCTCTACGGCCTGGTGCAGGAAGTGCCGCAGAAGGAGACCACCCCCTTCTACCCGCGCAGTCCTTACGCGGTGGCCAAGCTCTACGCCTACTGGATCACCGTCAACTACCGTGAGGCCTACGGCATCTACGCCTGCAACGGCATCCTGTTCAACCACGAAAGCCCGGTGCGCGGCGAGACCTTCGTCACCCGCAAGATCACCCGGGCCATCGCCCGCATTGCGTTGGGCCTGCAGGACTGCCTGTACCTGGGCAACATGAGTGCGTTGCGCGACTGGGGCCATGCGCGGGACTACGTCGAGATGCAGTGGCTGATGCTGCAGCAGACCCAGGCCGAGGACTTTGTGATTGCCACCGGCGTGCAGTACAGCGTGCGGCAGTTCGTGGAACGGGCGGCCAATGAACTGGGTGTCACCATCAAGTTCGAAGGTGAGGGCGAGCAGGAGGTGGGGGTGGTGGCTACCGTCACCGGCGACAAGGCCAAATGCAAAGTGGGCGACGTTATCGTCAAGGTGGACCCGCGCTACTACCGGCCCACCGAAGTGGAGACGCTGCTGGGTGATCCGTCAAAGGCCAAGCAGAAGCTGGGTTGGACGCCGACCACGAGCTTCGAACAATTGGTTAAGGAGATGATCGAAAGCGACTACGTCACAGCTCGCAAGGATAGTCTGGTAAAGCTGGCGGGCTTCAAGGCGTATGACCACCACGAGTAGCTTTTGGATCTGGCACTATCGATCAACGGCAAGGCTTTACTCCCTTTCCCGCGTACGGGGCCTGAAGGGGAGGGCGGGGTCGTCATCATCATCCGGTGAATACCGCCACCACAGAGGCTGATGAGCCACTCGTCATCCGAACTTAGGCGGCGACGCATCGTTCGCGCAGTGCTCAGCGGGGCACTGACCAAGGTGGTGGCGTTCCTTCCCACCCTAGGTATTGCTCCTATTGCAGCGAGCCATCTCGGGGCGGAGCGATACGGCGTCCTGATGACGATCCTGTCGCTGCTTGCTTTTTTGGGGCTGGCGGATCTGGGCGTTGGCAGCACCTTGGTGACGGCCATCTCGCGCGCCGTGGGAGCAGGGGACACCCGACGCGTCCGAACTCTCCATGCCAACGGCCTGGTTGCGGTTGGTCTCTTCGCATTGCTACTGCTGACTGTCGCCGCCGGGCTCGCCCTAAGCAATGTGGCTGATGCCGTTTTTCCGAAAAGCGACCTTGGCGTACGCCAAGAGGCTACGGCGGCCTTGGCTGCGTTCGTGGCCATGTTTGCGTTCACGGTGCCGGTCACACTGATTTTCAAAGTTCAGTTGGCGCTGCAGAAGGGGCACGTCGCCAACCATTGGCAATCGGTGGCCTCGGTTTTCAACTTCGTCGGCGGGGTGGCAGCGTGCGTCATGGGTGCCGGGGTGCCATGGATCATCGCGGGGTTGCTTGCCGGAACGGTGCTATGCGGCCTCGCTGCGTCGGTTCAATATGCGCTCTCGGCGACCGACGCACGCCCGACTTTCGGCGATGTCGGGGTGCCACTTCTCGGTCAACTGCTGCGCGAATCCAGCCTCTATCTCGGGCTGCAGGTGATCTTCGTGATCACCTATGCAGTCGACACGTTGATCGTGGCCCGAGCGTTGGGCGCCAGCGAGGTATCCGCCTATGCGTTGGCCGAGCGCCTGTTCAGCATCGTGGCCGTCGCCGTCGCAGTAACCACCGGGCCGCTGTGGGCAGCGTATGGCGAAGCCCTGGGCAGCCGCGACCACGCTTGGGCCCGGCGCTGTCTGCGCACGAGCCTCTGGCGCATCGGTCTGGTGAGTGGCGCGATGGCCGCGGGGCTGTTCGCGCTGTCTCAGCCACTGATCGGACTCCTGGGTGCGGGAGAGGTGACAATCTCGCTCGGCTTGGCGGCCGCGATGGCGGTGTGGCGCGTCGTGGAAGCTTTGGGAAGTGGAGTCGCGGTGTACCTCTTCGCAACTAGGGCGTTGCGGGTGGTCCTTCTCACCGGCGGGGTCACCGCCTTGGTGTCGCTGGGTGCCAAGCTCTTGGTCGTGTCGCGGTTCGAGGCGATGGCCCTGCCGATCGTCACGACAGTGTGTTTCGTGTTGTTCAGTCTGTTGCCTTGCTGTTACTACATACACCGTATGTGGGCCAGCGAATCCGAAAGCAGGGAATGATCTCGCTGCAACAAATCGTGGATCGCCTCATGGGCGCCCACGCCAACCGGCACTGGCGTCGTCATTGCCGTGCTCATCCGAATGCAAGGTTCATCGGCGGAGCCCGGGTGGTCAATCACCAGTCTCCCGACGCTATCAAAGTGGGTGAACAGAGTGTGGTGGGGGCGGAACTGCTCGTCTTTCCCGACGGGGGCAGTATCCGCATCGGCGACCACTGCTTTGTTGGCCCCGGTACCCGCATCTGGTCCGGGGTCAGTGTCCAGATTGGGAACCGGGTGCTGATATCCCACGGCGTCAACATCCATGACAATATTGCGCACAGCCTGTCCGCGAAAGAGCGCCACCAGCACTTCATTGAGATCCTTGTCCGCGCCAACGCCGATTTGGGCCACGTCAGGACGGCGCCGGTGGTAATCGAGGACGATGCCTGGATCGGCTTCAACGCCGTCGTGATGAAGGGCGTGCGCATCGGCCGCGGTGCAGTGGTTGCCGCCGGCGCCGTCGTCACGCAGGACGTGCCGCCGTTCACCATCGTGGCCGGAGCTAACGCCTCCCCCATCGGCCACTCTCTGGAATGACCATGAACCTGCTCACACGTGTGCGTGCCGCAGTGCAGCGGCAACGCACCCTGTCCGTCAGAATTGATCGCATTCAGGAAGCACTGGGTCGCATCGAATCCCGGCTGGGCCATGCATCCAGGCCATGCAATCCCCGGGACAACGAGTTCAGGGTTTATTCGCAATGGGGCGAGGATGGCATCATTGATTACCTTGTGTCCTGCATCGACATACCTGACAAGGCATTCGTCGAATTCGGTGTCGAGAACTACACCGAAGCCAACACGTTGTTCCTGCTCAAGCACCGGCACTGGCGAGGTTTGATCATCGACGGCTCGCCCGACCATATCGGCTCGGTGAAGGCCAGCGACGTGTACTGGCGCTACGCGTTGCATGCCGATGCCTCGTTCATTACGCGGGACAACATCAACGAGATCATCCTCCGCAACGGCTTTGAAGGTGACATCGGCTTGTTGTCCGTGGACATCGACGGCAACGACTATTGGGTATGGGAAGCCATCACCTGTGTGAGGCCGCGCATCGTGGTCAGCGAATACAACAGCCTGTTTGGGTTTGCGGCGTGCATCTCGACACCCTACGCGCCCGATTTCTATCGCACGCGCGCCCATCCTTCCAACATGTACTACGGTGCGTCCATCGCCGCCCTCGATTACTTGGCCCGTTCTCGCGGCTACACGTTGGTCGCGGGTAACAGTGCCGGCAACAACGTCTTCTTCGTTCGCAACGATTGCCTGGGTGGAGGCTTGGTTGCGCAATCTCCGGCACAGGCCTATGTCGCGGCATCATTTCGCGAGGCCAAGTCGTTTGAGGGTGGTGTTGACGGCCTCACCTTTGTTGACCGCCAGCGGATGATCGAACATCTGCCGGTGGTTGACGTCACCACGGGTCAGCAGCAGCGACTGCGGGAGCTGTTGTGACCGATGCAATCGTCGTGCTCGGTGCGGGCGGCTTCATCGGACGCCATGTCTGCCGAGCTATGGCTCGCCTGGGGCATGTCGTGCATGGCGTGGGCCATGGTTGTTGGCGGGGCCGAGGGTGGTGCGAATGGGGCATGGATTCGTGGACTGAGGGCGACATCACCTTGTCCACGCTGGCGGCTGCGGCGCCAACTCCTCCAGTGGCCTTCATCCATTGCGCTGGCAGCGGATCGGTCGCGTTTTCCTACCAGAACCCATTGGATGACTTCTTTCGCTCGGTGGATACCACCGCCACGCTGCTCGATCACATCCGTACGGCTTGCGACGGACGCTCACGCGCGGTCCTTACCTCCAGCGCGGCGGTATACGGCGAACAGGGAGATGTCGATCTGGTCGAAAGCGACGTCTGCGCGCCCATGTCGCCATATGGTGTCCACAAGCTGGCCGCGGAAGGCCTGGGACGATCGTACTCGCGCTTTTTTGACGTACCCGTGAGCGTGGTGCGGCTCTTCTCGGTATACGGAGAAGGGCTGCGAAAGCAACTGCTCTGGGATGCGGCGCACAAGTTCCGGCGTGGCGATCCCCGGTTCTTTGGCACGGGCAGCGAGGTACGGGATTGGATCCACGTTGAAGATGCTGCCGATCTGCTGTGCGCCGCGGCCCTGGGTGATCAGGAGCCGTTCGAGGTGTACAACGGCGGGCACGCCGCGGCCAGTACCCGAAACGTGCTCACCACCCTGGCGACACATTTCCCGGGTCAGCCCCAGCCGGTGTTCACCGGTGAGACGCACACCGGTAACCCGCGACGCTTGACCGGGGACAGCGGACACGCTCGACGCAACCTCGGGTGGACTCCCCGCATCCAGCTCGGTGACGGCCTGCAGCGCTATCACGCATGGTTCGCCGGCCTGGAGTTCTAGAGTCATGCGCGTCGCCTTCGCTTACCTTGTCGATGACCGCACCTGGCTCGGTGGAAAGAACTACCTCGCCAGCCTTTTCAGTGCGGTGCGCTGCGCCGGGGCGGACGACATTGAACTGGTGTTCGTCACCGGCGAGCGCACGGACACTTCGCTTCCGGTCGACTTCCCGTTTCTCGAGGTGGTCCGTACACCGATGATCGATCGGTTTACGCCAGCATGGTGGTGGCGCCAGTTGCAGCGGGGGCCCTCCAGGTTGCGCGCTGATCCGGCGTTAGAGCGGCTGCTGGGGGGACTGAGCGTGGACGTACTGTCTCATTCCGGGGCGCTGGGCTCACGGTCCGCTATCCGCACCCTAGGCTGGCTGCCGGATTTCCAGTTCCTACACCTGCAGCAGTACTGGACACCCGCGCAACTACGCGCCACCACACGCACCTATCTTGCTGCTACCCGACATTGCGATGCGCTGGTGCTTAGCAGCCAGGCCGCACTCGATGACCTGCGTGCTTTCGATTCCCGTTGCCGCGCGCAACCTCATGTGCTGCGCTTTGTCGCAGCA
>JBDTQF010000189.1:0-7999 GCA_039932275.1 Burkholderiales bacterium | reverse complement strand
GTGGTCAAGACGGCCGGCTGGGCGCTGATCCGCGACAAGATGCTGAACAAGGAGTACGACGCCACGCACTTCCTCAGCCCGATGCCGTTGGCCATCAGCCTGGGCCTGGGTGCGAATGCCACGCCGATGAACGTGGCCACCATCCAGAACACCAACGGCCAGGCCATCACGCTGGCCATGAAGCACAAGGACAAGCGCGACCCGAAAGACTGGAAGGGCTTCAAGTTCGCCGTGCCTTTCGAGTACTCGATGCACAACTTCCTGCTGCGCTACTACGTGGCCGAGCACGGGCTCGACCCCGACAAGGACATCCAGATCCGCGTCGTGCCGCCGCCCGAGATGGTGGCCAACCTGCGCGCCGGCAACATCGACGGCTACCTCGGCCCCGACCCGTTCAACCAGCGCGCGGTGTTTGAAGAAGTGGGCTTCATCCACCTGCTGACCAAGACGCTGTGGAACGGCCATCCCTGCTGCGCCTTCGGCACCAGCAGCGAGTTCATCCAGCAGAACCCCAACACCTTCGCTGCGCTGTACCGCGCCGTGCTCACCGCCGCGGCCATGGCCCGCAAGCCCGAGAACCGCGAGCTGATCGCCAAGGTCATCGCCCCGGCGCAGTACCTCAACCAGCCCGAGACGGTGCTGGCGCAGGTGCTCACCGGCAAGTTTGCCGACGGCCTGGGCAATGTGCAGACCGTGCCCGACCGCGCTGACTTCGACCCGGTGCCGTGGCAGAGCATGGCGGTGTGGATGCTCACGCAGATGAAGCGCTGGGGTTACCTCAAGGGCGAGGTGAACTACAAGCAGATCGCTGAGAAGGTGTTCCTGCTCACTGACGCGAAGAAGCAGATGAAGGCGCTGGACATGAAGATGCCTGATTCGAAGGAGGGCGCCTACCCGAAGTTCACCGTGATGGGCAAGGTATTCGACGCCGACAAGCCCGAGGCTTACCTGAACAGCTTCGCGATGAAGCGCACCTGAGCCTTTCCCCGATGAAGCCAACTAACCACCTCGGGCTGAAGGCGGCGATGCTGTCGCTGCTGTTGCTGGCCCTGCTGCTGGGCGTCTGGCACCTGGCCACGTTGCCCCGGGCCGGTGCCCCGGTCGGCCCCACGCTCACGCCCGAGCAGATCGAGTACGCCAAGCTCATGGGCAAGGACGTGAGCGGCGGCGGTGGCGTGGCCAAATCCGGCTTCCCGACGCCGGGCCAGATGGGCCAGGCTGCCGCCAAGCACCTGTCCAGCCCGTTCTACGACAACGGGCCGAACGACAAGGGCCTGGGCCTGCAGCTGGCTTATTCGCTCGGCCGGGTGGCGCTGGGCTACGGCCTGGCGCTGCTGGTGGCGGTGCCGCTGGGCTTCGTGATCGGCATGAGCCCGCTGGCGTACCGCGCGCTCGACCCGTTCATCCAGGTGCTGAAGCCCATCTCGCCGCTGGCCTGGATGCCGCTGGCGCTGTACACCATCAAGGATTCGGCCCTCTCGGGCATCTTCGTGATCTTCATCTGCTCGATCTGGCCGATGCTGATCAACACCGCCTTCGGCGTGGCCGGCGTGCGGCGCGAGTGGCTCAACGTGGCGCGCACGCTGGAAGTCAAGCCGCTGCGCCGCGCCTTCGAGGTGGTGCTGCCCGCCGCGGCACCCACCATCCTGACCGGCATGCGCATCAGCATGGGCATTGCCTGGCTGGTGATCGTGGCCGCCGAGATGCTGGTGGGTGGCACCGGCATCGGCTACTTCGTCTGGAACGAGTGGAACAACCTGTCGCTGCCCAACGTGATCCTGGCCATCCTGGTGATTGGCGTGGTGGGCATGGCCTTGGACCTGATGTTCGCGTGGCTACAAAAGGTGGTGACCTATGCCGACTGATCTCATCCAGATCCAGGGCCTGGCCAAGACCTACCCCGGCGCTGCCGAGCCGGTGTTCGACAGCGTCGACCTTCACATCGCGCAGGGCGAGTTCGTCTGCATCATCGGCCACTCGGGCTGCGGCAAGACCACCATCCTGAACGTGCTGGCCGGGCTGGACGATGCCAGCGAGGGCACGGTGGTGATGGCCGGGCGCGAGGTGCGCGGGCCGGGGCTGGAGCGCGGCGTGGTGTTCCAGGGCCATGCGCTGATGCCGTGGCTGAGCGTGCGCAGCAACATCGCCTTCGCGGTGCGCAGCAAGTGGCCCGGGTGGACCTCGCGGCAGGTCGATGCGCATGTGGCGAAGTACGTGGCGATGGTGGGGCTGACGGAGGCCATCGACAAGAAGCCGCAGGCGCTGTCGGGCGGCATGCAGCGCGTGGGCATTGCCCGCGCCTTCGCCATCGAACCGAAGATGCTGCTGCTGGACGAGCCCTTCGGCGCGCTCGACGCCCTGACGCGCGGCACCATCCAGGACGAGCTGCTGAAGATCTGCCGCGAGACGCAGCAGACCGTCTTCATGATCACGCACGACGTCGACGAGGCGCTGCTGCTGGCCGACAAGGTGCTGCTGATGAGCAACGGCCCGCGTGCGCGCATCGCCGAGATCGTGCTCAACACCATGCCGCGCAGCCGCACCCGCGCCAGCCTGCACCACGACCCGCAGTACTACCGGCTGCGCAACCACCTGGTCGATTTTCTGGTCGAGCGTTCGGCCCAGCTGTCGCATGGCCGCGCACCGAGCCCGCCGCCGCTGGTCTCGCCCGGCCTGGTGGATGAACCCACCGCCCCCGCCATCAACCTCATCCCCCGCACACCGAAGGAGCAAACCGCATGAACCGCAACGACGTCACCGAGATGATCATCGAGGCCAAGGTGAAGAAGGGCCTGAAGTGGGAGGACGTGGCCAGCAAGCTCGGTCTCAGCAAGGAATGGGTCACCGCCGGCTGCCTGGGCCAGATGACCTTCAGCGCTGAGCAGGCCGCCATCCTGGGCGAAACATTCGGCCTGCCGGCCGAAGCCGTGCAATGGCTGCAAGTGGTGCCCTACAAGGGCTCGCTGCCAACCAGCGTGCCCACCGACCCGCTGATCTACCGCTTCTACGAACTGATCAGCGTGTACGGCACGACCTTCAAGGAATTGATCCACGAAGAGTTCGGCGACGGCATCATGAGTGCCATCGACTTCAAGATGGACCTGCAGCGCGAGCCCGACCCCAAGGGCGACCGCGTCAGCATCACCATGAGCGGCAAGTTCCTGCCCTACAAGACGTACTGACCATGGCCGCGACCGAACGCCCGCCGTTGCCGCCGTTCACTGAAGCGTCGGCGCGACAGAAGGTGCGCCTGGCCGAAGACGCCTGGAACAGCCGCGACCCGGACCGCGTGGTGGGCGTCTACACCGACGACACGCGCTGGCGCAACCGCGCCGAGTTCCCGGTGGGCCGCGAGCAGGTGCGCGAATTCCTGCAGCGCAAGTGGGCCGGCGAGCTGGACTACCGGCTGATCAAGGCGCTGTGGGCCTTCGACGGCCCGCGCATCGCGGTGCGCTTTGCCTACGAGTGGCACGATGATGCGGGCCAGTGGTGCCGCAGCTACGGCAACGAGAACTGGGAGTTCAACGCCCAGGGCCTGATGATGCGGCGCTACGCCAGCATCAACGACCTGCCGATCGCCGCGGGCGAGCGGCTGTTCCACTGGCCGCTGGGCCGGCGGCCGGATGATCACCCGGGGCTGGACGAGCTGGGGTTGTAGTTCGTGCCTGCGTGGCGCGCTCTGTGCCCGCGCCTACGCGGCGCTCAGCGTGCCCGTGCAGCGCGGCATGTGCAGCATCAGCGTGCCGGCGGCGTCGCTCTCGCGCCGCACCGAAAAGCTGTGCGCCCGGATGCCCGCCAGCGTGCCTTCCAGCACCGGGGAGTTGGCGTCGCGGTATTTCACGCGTACGCGCTGGCCGACCTGGGGATCGTCGGGCCCGGGGCTCGACGTATCGGCCAGCGGCTGCGGCACGGCCGCCCGGGCGATGGCGATGGCGTCGGTCCGCGAGATCTCGCTGCGCCGGCCCTGGCCCAGCCCCTTGACACGCTGCTCCCAGGCCAGCAGGTGCGGGTGCTCGTCCAGCAGCGCGGCGGTGCGGCCCTTGCCCGCGCGCACCATGTGAAGGTGGCAGTAGAACGCCGCGTCCACCACATCCGGCTGCGGCCCGGTGAGGTAGGCGCGCCCGTCGGCCAGTTGGCCGTCCAGCGTGGCGAGGTTCCCGTGCATCTTGGCTTCCTGCGCCGGGCGCAGCGCGGCCATGGCGTCGGCGTCGAAAGGCGCGCCCATCAATGCGCTGCGGTCGGCCATGAACGCCGGGGTCGCGTCCCAGTCGTGCGCGAACAACAGGGCCACGGCGGTGCGGAAGAACGCCTCCTCGCTCAATGAGCCCAACCCGATGGTCGATGCTGGCTGGCTGGCCGTGAACACCGGCGGCGTGGGGTGCCGGCGCTCCAGCACCTCGATGATGTGCAGGCTGTCGAAGTACAGGTCGGCGCCGATCTGCAGCACCGGGATGCGCCGGTAGCCACCGGTCAGCGCCAGCAGGTCGTCCTTCGGCATCATGTTCGGTTGGTTGCAGGCCCGCCAGGCCAGGCCCTTCACACCGAGCACGATGCGCACCTTCTCGGAGAACGGCGAGACGTCGTACTGGTGAACGATCAGCGCGGACGGGTCGGGGGCGGCCATGTGGGTCATTCCAGCACCAGCGTGTGGGCGATGAAGCGGTCGGTGTCGGTGAAGCGGATGTCGCCGTTGGCCAGGCCGTCGAGCAGCACCTGCACGCCGCCGGAGCGCACCATCCATTCGAGCCGGTGGTCGCGGTACTGCCGCTTGAAGGCGCCGCCCTTGAGCAGATGGGCCGCGCGGGCCAGCGTCGGCACGCTGGCCTGCGCCTCGGCCACCGTGGCGGCCACTGACGGCCGCTGCAGCGTGCGCTGCAGCCAACTCGCCAACGGCGAGTCGGGCTGCGGCGGGATGCCCAGCATCTCCGACATCCACACGAACGGCACCACCGCCATGTCGGCCCAACCGAAGGCCTCGCCGTGCAGCCACGCGTGGTCGCCCAGCAGCCGCGCCAGCCAGGCATGCAGGTGCCCGATCTGTTCTTCGGCGCGGGCGCGCAGCTGCGCCCCCAGCTCGGGGCCGCCGCGGCCGAAGTACTGCAGCTCGATGAGGCCCCAGTTGATGGCCTCGTAGTGCGTGTCGCAGACCTCCTCGATCATGCGTGCGCGGGCCCGCGCCAGCGGCGTGGCCGGCCGCAGCGGTGGCACGGGGTGGCGGTCTTCGATGTATTCGAGGATCACCGTGCTATCGAAGATCTTGGCGCCCTCCGTCAACAGCACCGGTAGCTCGATGCGTGGCGTCAACGCGGCCAGCCCACTGCGGTCTTGCCCGGCGCCCATGCCGGGCGGCTGGCGCGCCTCGAACGGCAGGCCCTTCTCGCGCAGCGCGATGCGAACCTTCTGTGCATACGGTGACAGTGGGTGTTCATACAGCAGCATGGTGTCGCCTCCTCTTCTTCGGGGAACAGCAAGCATAGCGATGACGTCCCGCGCTGTCGGCCGCAAAGCGGGCAACGCATGCCGCCGCGAGCCCGTGCGGCTCATTGCCGGGTGGCATGTTCGGGGGTTCAGCCCAGCGCGCTGCGATGGTCGATGACCCGGCCCACCAGCCCGTAGTCCACCGCTTCCGGCGCCGACATCCAGTGGTCGCGTTCGATGTCGGCGAGCACGCGCTGCAGCGGCTGGTCGCATGCGCGCGCAATGACAGCCGCGATGCGCTCGCGGGCCAGCACGATCTCGCGCGCCTGGATCGCGATGTCGCTGGCCTGCCCACCCGCCCCACCGCTGGGCTGGTGGATCAGGAAGCGCGTTTGCGGCAGGCAGTAGCGCCGCTCGCGCGGCACGGCCAGGTACACATGCGTGGCGGCGCTGCCCACCCAGCCCGTGCCGACGATGCGCACCGGCGCGTCGATGAAGCGGATGACGTCATGGATGGCGTCACCCGACTCCAGGTGCCCGCCGGGTGACGACACCAGCAGGTCGATGGGCTGGTTCGAATCGGCGGCCAGAGCGATGAGGCGGCGCACGGTGTCCTGCGCGCTGGCATCGGTGATGGTGCCGAACACCAGCACGGTGCGGGAGCGAAACGCCTTCTCTTCGAGGAAGGCGGAGGACGGGTTCACCGGCGCGGTGACGGCGGGGGCTTCGGGGTTCGACATGGAAGGAGGTGGTGTGCGCGGCGACATTGCCTGCCTGCTTAACGAACGACGCGGCCCCGCTGTGACAACCGGCCGGCGCACCGTGGCATCCTTCGGCGATGCCGACCCCCTCCTCTTCCCCTCGCATCAGCCTGCCGCCGGCCGATTTCTTCAAGCGCCATCGGCGGCTGGTGGGCACCGCGCGGTGGCTGATGAATGATGCGCAGGCCGCGCAGGAGGTGGTGCAGGAGGCCTACCTGCGGGCCTGGGAAAAGGCCTCCCGCGACGAGTTCGAGGGCGCGGCCATCGATGCCTGGCTGGGCCTGGTGGTGCGCCACCTGAGCATCGACCGACTGCGCCGGCAGTCGCTGGCCGACAAGGTGGCGCGCCTTCACACAGCGCAGGCCTTGCCCACCGACGCCCCGCCCAGCGCCGAATACCGGGTGATGCAAGCCCAGGCCGTGGACCAGGCACTGCATCACCTGCTGCACCGGCTCAACGCCACCGACGCATGCCTGTGGCTGCTGCGCGAAGTCTTCGAGGCCGAACACGCCGATCTGGCCCGCGCCACCGGCAAGAGCGCAGCCGCCTGCCGGCAGGCGGTGCACCGTGCCGGCCGGCGGCTGCGCGAGCGCGAGGCGTCAGGCCCGCGTCGGCATGACGACACCCTGCACGACCATGCGCGTGACGACCATGCGCGTGACGATAGGCACGACCTGGTGCTGCACGCCTGTCGCGCCGCGCTGGCGGCGCATGACCCCCGGCCGCTGATGCAGTTGCTGGTCCGGACGGTAAGCGTTACGGCGAACCCCACAGCCGCCGCCGTTCCGGCCCACGGCCCGGTGCCACGCGCTACCACCGAGCTGGTGCAGATCGGCGGGCAGTTTGCGTTGGCGGTGCGGCTGGACGGCTGCCTGCTCTGCACGCTGCCCTTGGGGGTCGTGGTCGAGGACGCGTGGGCGTGAGGCTCAATGCCCCGGCGCCCTCAACCGCCGCAACACCACCCGGCTCAGCACCTCCAGCGCGCCGTAGATCAGCAGCCCGGTCAGCACCAGCAGCAGTAGCGCGGCGAACATCTTTGGGGTCTCGGTGCGGAAGCTGGCTTCGAGGATGCGCGAGGCCAGGCCGGTTTCGCGGCCGGCGGCGCCGGCCACCATCTCGGCGGTGACGGCGGCGATCAGGCTCAGGCCGCCGCAGATCTTCAGGCCGGCCAGGAAGTAGGGCAGCGCGCTCGGCACGAGCAGCCACTTGAGCCGCTGCCAGGGGCTGGCGCGGTACAGCGTGAACAGTTCGTGCAGGTGGCGGTCGGCGCTGCGCAGGCCGGTGACGGTGTTGGACAGGATGGGAAAGAACGCCACGATCCAGGCGCACAGCAGCAGTGCGGCAGTGGTGCTGTCGACGTAGATCAGGATCAGCGGCGCAATCGCCACCAGCGGCGTCACCTGCAGCACCACCGCGAACGGCAGCAACGCCAGCTCCAGCGGGCGTGACAGCGCGAACAGCGCCGCCAGCATCACCCCGCCGACGGCAGCCAGGGCCAGCGCGGCCAGCGTCACGCGCAGCGTGAACCACCACGACAGCAGCAGCGAATCGAGGTTGGCCCACAAGGTGATGAGCACGCGGCTCGGCGCCGGCAGCGTGTAGTGCGGGATGTTCGCCAACCGCACCAGCGCCTCCCAGCCCAGCAGCGCCAGCACGATGGCCAGCAGCGGGATCCAGCGTTGCGAGGGCTTCATGTCAGTCCCGCCCGGCCGCCCGAAGGGGCTGACGCGCCCCTTGGGGGCCGCGAACGAAGTGAGCTGGGGGGCATGTCAGTCCCGCCCGGCCGCCCGAAGGGGCTGACGCGCCCCTTGGGGGCCGCG
>JBDTQF010000188.1:0-8157 GCA_039932275.1 Burkholderiales bacterium | reverse complement strand
ACACTCCTTGGGATAAATCGCTTCACGGCGCTTGACTCGAAAGACGGTTACTCAGTGGGTGGCGCCCGGTACGCCAGGCGCCGGGTGCCCCGTCTACCGCAGCTCGCGCCGCAGCACCTTGCCCACCGGCGTCTTGGGCAGCACTTCGCGGAACTCGATGACCTTGGGGCGCTTGTAGCCGGTGAGGTTGTGCTCGGCGTAGGCGCGCACGTCGGCTTCGGTGACGGCCGGGTCTTTGCGCACCAGCACCACCTTGACGGCCTCGCCGGTCTTCTCGTCGGGCACGCCGATCGAGGCGGCTTCCAGGATGCCGGGCATCTGGGTCATCACGTCCTCGATCTCGTTCGGGTAGACCTTGAAGCCCGAGACCACGATCATGTCCTTCTTGCGGTCGACGATGCGGAAGTAGCCGCGCTCGTCCATCACGCCGATGTCGCCGGTGCGGAAGAAGCCGTCGGCCGTCATCGACTTGGCGGTCTCGTCGGGCCGCTGCCAGTAGCCGGCCATGACCTGCGGGCCACGTGCAACGATCTCACCGGGCGAGCCCATCGGCACTTGGTTGCCTTCATCGTCGAGCAGGCGCAGTTCGGTGTTGGGGATGGGCAGGCCGATGGTGCCGCTGAAGGCGGTGGTGTCGGTAGGGTTGCCGGTGAGCACCGGCGAGGTCTCCGACAGGCCGTAGCCCTCGCACAGGGCAGAGCCGGTCTTCTCCAGCCAGGCCTTGGCGGTGGCCTGCTGTACCGCCATGCCGCCCGATGGTGACAGGCGCAGGTGGCTCCAGTCGACGGTGGCGAAGTCGGGGTGGTGCACCATGCCGTTGAACAGCGTGTTCACCGCCGGCAGTTCGTGGAAGGGCTGCTTGGCCAGCGCCTTGAACACCGCCGGCAGGTCGCGCGGATTGGGCAGCAGCAGGTTGCAGGCACCGGTGCGCAGGCCCAGCATCATGTTCACCGTGAACGCGAAGATGTGGTACAGCGGCAGCGCACAGACCTTGAACGGCTGCTCGCCCGCGGGGATGTTGCGCAGCGCCGGCTGGTACCAGGCTTCGCTCTGCAGCACGTTGGCCACCAGGTTGCGGTGCAGCAGCACCGCACCCTTGCTGACGCCGGTGGTGCCGCCGGTGTACTGCAGCACCGCGATGTCGTCGGGCCCGACCACCGCCGGTTTGAAAGCCAGCCGCTGGCCCTTTGCGACGGCGGTGTTGAAGCGCACGGCGCCGGGCAGATCGAACGCCGGCACCAGCTTCTTGACCTTGCGCACGACGAAGTTGACCAGCGTGCCCTTGAAGCCGCCGAGCAGGTCGCCCATCGCGCACAGCACCACGGTGCGCACCGGCACCTGCGTGCGCACGGCCGCCAGGGTTGCGGCGAAGTTTTCGAGGATCACCACCGCCTTGGCACCGGCGTCGCTGAGCTGGTGCTGCAGCTCCGGCGGCGTGTACAGCGGGTTGACGTTGACGACCACGAAGCCGGCCCGCAGGATGGCCGCCACCGCCACCGGGTACTGCGGCACGTTGGGCAGCATCACCGCGACGCGGTCGCCGCGCTGCAGGCCCTGCGCCTGCAGCCAGGCCGCGAGCGCCTGCGACAGCAGGTCGACCTCGCGGTAGCTGAAGTCGCGGTCCATGAAGCGGTAGGCCGGCTTGGCCGCATGCTTCGCGAAGCTCTCGTCGAGCAAGGCGTTCAGCGACGCGTAGTGCGCCACGTCCACCGTCGCGGGCACGCCCTCGGGGTAGTGCTTCAACCAGGGTTTGTCGTCCATGAGGATCTCCATGGCGATTGATTCTGGCCGCATGGCAGGGCTTGCCCATCGGGATTTTCCAACGCTGCCGCCGCGACAGGGGAAAACACCGAGGCAAGCTTGGCAAGGGTCAGCGCCCGCGGAGCCTCGTCTAGGCGGCGTGGCGGTCTGACGTCCCACCTTCGCGCCACTGGCTCATCAGATGAGCCCAGCGGGGGCGGACCTCGGCCAGGTGGCGCGCCTTGACATGACCGTAGCCGCGGATCGATTCAGGCAGCGCAGCAATCTCCACCGCCAACGGCAGCCGCGTGGCGTCCAGGCCCACCAGCAGCTCCTCAACCGTCTGCCGGTAGTCGTTGATCAACGCGCGTTCGGTGCGGCGCTCTGCGCTGCGGCCGAACGGGTCGAACAGCGTGCCGCGCAGCGCCTTGCCCAGCGCCAGCCAGCGCATCGCCCGGTGCATCCACGGCCCGAAGGCCTGTTTGACGGGTTCGCCGCGGGCATTGCGCTTGATCAGGATGGGCGGCGCCAGGTGGTGCACGATCTTCACGTCACCCTCGAACATCGCGCCCAGTTGCGCCGCGAAGGCCGGGTCGCTGTGCAGCCGGGCCACCTCGTACTCGTCCTTGTAGGCCATCAGCTTGAACAGGTAACGCGCCACCGCTTCGGTCAGGCGGGTGCTGTGCAGCGGCGCTTCGGCAGTGCGCACGCGCTCGACGACGGCCCGGTAGCGCGCCGCATAGGCCGCGTTCTGGTACGCCGTCAGGAAGGCCTCGCGGCGGCTCACCAGCTCGTCCACACCCGGCCGTTTGACAAACTGGATGACCTGCGCCGCGGCGGTGCCCGCGCCGGCATGGGCACCGGGGTAACGGGCCTGCACCGCCGCCAGGTCGTGCGCGCAGCGGCGACCCCATTCGAACGCGGCCTGGTTCAGCGCCACCTGCACGCCGTTGAGCGCCATGGCCCGCAGCAGCACCTCACGGCTCAGCGGCACCAGGCCGCGCTGCCAGGCGTAGCCCAGCAGCAGCGGGTTGGTGTAGATCGAGTCGCCCAGCAGATGGCGCGCCGCCGCATCGGCGTCGAACACGCCCAGCCGCTCGGCACCCACCGCGGCGCGCAGGGCGCCCTCGCAGGCGCCGGCCGGGTACTGCCAGTCGGGCTGGTGCACGAAGGCCGCGGTGGGCGTGGCATGGCTGTTGAGCACGACGGCCGTGCGGCCCAGGCCCATCACCGCCAGCGTCTCGGGCTTGGCCGCGACGATGGCATCGCAGGCGATCACCAGGTCGGCCTTGGCGGTATCGACCTTGGTGGTGTGAATGGCGGCCTGGGTGTCGGCGATCTGCACATGGCTCCAGGTGGCACCGCCCTTCTGCGCCAGCCCGGCGGCGTCCTGCGTGATGACCCCCTTGCCCTCCAGGTGCGCGGCCATGCCCAGCAGCTGGCCGAGGGTGATGACCCCGGTGCCGCCCACGCCGGCCACCACGATGCCCCAGGCCCGCCCGGCCCGCGGCAGCACCGGCTCGGGCAGTGGCGGCAGGCTGGCCAGGTCGGCCGGACCACCCGGTTGGCGGGCCGGCGGCTTGCGCAAGCTGCCGCCTTCGACCGTGACGAAGCTGGGGCAGAAACCCTTCAGGCAGGACTCGTCCTTGTTGCAGCTGTTCTGGTTGATGCGACGCTTGCGGCCGAACTCGGTCTCGACCGGCTCCACCGACAGGCAGTTGCTTTGCTCCGAACAATCGCCGCAGCCCTCGCACACCAGCTCGTTGATGACGACGCGGCGGGCCGGGTCGGCGATCAGGCCGCGTTTGCGGCGGCGGCGCAGTTCGGTGGCGCAGGTTTGCTCGTAGATCAGCACGCTGCAGCCTGGCACCTCGCGCAGCAGCAACTGCACCGCGTCGAGGTCGTCGCGGTGGTGCAGCGTGACACCCTCCGCCAGCTCGGCCACCAGACCAGCGCCGCGCCGGTACTTGTCGGGTGCATCGCTGACCAGCGCGATGCGCACCACGCCCTCGGCCTGCAGCTCGCGGGTCATCGCTGCCACGCTCATCGGGCCGTCCACCGGCTGGCCGCCGGTCATGGCCACCGCGTCGTTGTAGAGGATCTTGTAGGTGATGTTGACCCGGGCGGCGAGCGCCTGGCGGATGGCCAGCAGCCCCGAGTGGTAGTAGGTGCCGTCGCCCAGGTTGGCGAACATGTGTGTGCGCGTGCTGAACGGCGCCTGGCCGACCCAGGGCACGCCCTCGCCGCCCATCTGGGTGAAGCCGACGGTGGCGCGGTCCATCCAGGTCACCATGAAGTGGCAGCCGATGCCGCCCATCGCGCGCGAGCCCTCGGGCACGCGGGTGCTGGTGTTGTGCGGGCAGCCGCTGCAGAACCACGGCGTGCGCTCAGCCGCCGGGCCGGCCAGGCTGAGTGTGGCCATGGCGCGCTCCTTGGCGTCGATCACGTCCAGCCGCGCCTGCATGCGCCGGGCGATGTCGGGCGGCACGCCCAGCTTGTTCAGCCGCTTGGCAATGGCCTTTGCGATGATCGCCGGCGTCAGGTCGGCCTTGGCGCGCAGCAACCAACCGCCCTCGGGGCCACTCGGATTGGGCTGGGCCCACTCGCCGCCGCTGTGGTCGCCCTCAGGCTCGTCGAACTTGCCCAGCACGTCGGGGCGCACATCGGCGCGCCAGTTGTACAGCTCCTCCTTGAGCTGGTACTCGATGACCTGGCGCTTCTCCTCCACCACCAGGATCTCGCGCAGGCCTAGCGCAAAGTCGCGCGTGATGCTGGCTTCGAGCGGCCACACCACGTTGACCTTGTGCAGCCGGATGCCCAGCGTGCGGCAGGTGGCATCGTCGAGCCCCAGATCGGCCAGGGCCTGGCGGGTGTCGTTGAAGGCCTTGCCGCTGGCGATCAGGCCGAAGCGGTCGTGCGCCGTGGCGATGACGTTGTAGTTGAGCTTGTTGGCGCGCACATAGGCCAACGCGGCGTACCACTTGTGGTCCATCAGCCGGGCTTCCTGCGCCAGCCGCTCGTCGGGCCAGCGGATGTGCAGGCCGCCGGGTGGCATGGTGAAGTCTTCGGGCAGCACGATGCGCACGCGGTCGGGCCCGACGTCGATGCTGCTCGATGACTCGACCACCTCCTGGATGGTCTTCATCGCCGTCCAGAGGCCGGCGTAGCGGCTCATCGCAAAGGCATGCAGGCCCATGTCGAGGATGTCCTGCACGCTGGACGGAAAGAACACCGGCAGCCCGCAGGCCTTGAAGATGTGGTCGCTCTGGTGCGCCGCGGTGCTGCTCTTGGCCACATGGTCGTCGCCGGCCACCGCCACCACCCCGCCCAGCGGCGCCGTGCCGGCCATGTTGGCGTGCTTGAACACGTCGCCGCAGCGGTCCACCCCCGGGCCCTTGCCGTACCACAGGCCGAACACGCCGTCGTACTTCTTCGCCGCCGGCTCGAACTCCAGCTGCTGCGTGCCCCACAGCGCGGTGGCGGCCAGCTCTTCGTTAACGCCGGGCTGGAACACCACATGGTGCGCGGCCAGGTGCTTTTGCGCACTCCACAGCGCCTGGTCGTAGCCGCCCAGCGGTGAGCCGCGGTAGCCGCTGATGAAGCCGGCGGTGTTGTGGCCGGCGGCCAAGTCGCGCACCCGCTGCAGCATCGGCAGCCGCACCAGCGCCTGCACGCCACTCATGAAGGCGCGGCCCTGGTCAAGGCGGTACTTGTCGTCCAGCGTGACCGATTCCAGCGCCTCACGGATGGCTTGGGGCAGCGGTGCATTCATGCGACGAAACCTCCACGGCCGGCGGGGCCGGGGGGCCCTGCGCCAGACCAGTGTAGGCACGAAGACCGCGGCCTGCCGGCGTGCACCGACCATCCCGGGTTTGTCCCCGGGGTGCTGGGTCAGGCGGGCAGCGAATCCGTCACAGACCCGCTCGAAGGCGCCACCACAGATGCCCTCACGAACGCGGCCACAGCACCCACATGCGCAGCGGCTGCTTCATGCGCCCGGCGCGGTCTTCGGCGCCGTCGCCCCAACCCCAGAAGTAGTCGGCCCGCACCGCGCCGGTGATGGCGCTGCCGGTGTCCTGCGCCAGCATCAGGCGCTGCAGCGGGCGCGGCGTCGGCGCAATCGGCGCCCAGGGCTGCGGTTCGGTGGTGGCCACCCAGACCGGCGTGCCGTAGGGGATGCTGTCCTTGTCCACCGCGATGGAGCGACCCGGCGTCAGCGCCACGCCCTGCGCGCCCAGCGGCCCCACCGTCGGGTCGGGCAGCGCCTCTTCGCGGAAGAACACATAGCGCGGGTTGGCGGCCAGCATCTCGCGCACCCGCTGCGGGTTGGCTCGGGCCCAGTTGCGGATGGCCGGCCAGTTGGCCTGCTCCAGTGTGAAGGCGCCCTGGTCGACCAGCCAGCGGCCGATCGACTGGTACGGCTGGTCGTTGTGCCCGGCATAGGCCACCCGCACCACGCGGCGCTGGCCGCCCGCTTCGGTGATGGCCAGCCGGCCCGAGCCCTGGATCTGCAGCAGCAGCGCGTCCAGCGGGTCGGCCACCCAGGCCACTTCGCGGCCCTTCAGCGCCGCCTGCGCTTCGGGCTGGCTGTCGATCTGCGCGCGCGTGAACCAGGGCTTGCGCTGGGCCAGGTCGGGCGGCGGGCCGTACAGCGGCACGGTGAACTTGCCGCCGGGCGCGCGCACGGCCTCGACCAGCGGTTCGAAGTAGCCGGTGATCAGGCCGTCGCTCTGGCCGTCGAGGTTTTCGACCCGCCAGGGCTGCAGGGCCTGCTGCAGGAAGCCGCGCACCTGGCGTTCATCGGCCGCCGGGCCCAGGGCGCGGGCACCACTGCAGGCCCCGGCCCAGCCGGGCGCCGGACGGTCGCAGCTCTTGAGCAGCGCCGGCCAGGCCAGCAGCACGGCGTCTTCGTTCCAGCCCGGCAATGCCGACCAGTCGGCCGCTACCCAGCGCCCACGCGCCGTCGCGCGGACCGGGCCGGCCGGCGCGGCCACCGGCGGCGGCACCACGGCCACCACCGACGGGCTCGGGGTCACGGTGATCACCGGCGGCGCACGGTCGGGCAGCGGTTCGGGCGCGGCGCAGGACAGCAGGCTGCCTAGAATCGCGGCCGATCCAGCCCAGACCAGCAGCCGCACGGCGGACCGCAGTGACGAGAATGAACTAACGAAGGAACAAACAGACATGTGGCTGATTCTGCTGGAAGCCCTGGGCGCGGGCGCGCTGCTGGTGTTCGTGGTCTGGTGGACCATGTTCGCCGGCCGCAAAAAGGGCGAGCGCCGCCGCGACGACGACGCCTGAAACGCGGACCGACCGGTCGTCAGCGGCCTTCGAACCGTGCGGGGCGGCGTTCGCCCCAGGCCCGCAGCCCCTCCTGCAGATCGGCGCTAGCGGCGCACAGCGCCTCGCGCGCGCGGATCACGTCCGGTACGGCCGAGCCCACCGCGATCTCGTCGAGCGACCGCTTCATGCCCCGCATCGCCAACGGCGCACCGAGCGCCAGCGTGCCGGCCAGTTCATCCACCGCAGCATCGAGATCCTCGGCCGCGACCACCTGGTCGAGATAGCCGATACCCAGCAGCTGTGCTGCCGGCGTGGCTTCGGCCAGCAGGAACAGCCGCTTGGCGGCGCGCAGCCCCAGCCGCGCGACATAACGACGCAGGCCATTCGGGTAGTAGTGCAGGCCCAGCCGCGCAGCCGGCATGCGCAACTCCATGCTCGACGGGCCGATGCGGAAGTCGCAGGCCAGCGCCAGGTCGGTGGCGCCACCGTAGACGCTGCCGTTGAAGCGGCAGATGGTGGGCAGCGCCAGCGCCTGCAGCGCGTCCACCGTCTTCTCGAACAGGTCCGGCCCCTCGGCCGCGGCCACATGCGCCGGGCCATCGCCGGCTGAAAACTCGCCCAGGTGGTAACCGGCGCAGAACACCCGTCCCTGCCCGGTGAGCACCAACACACGCACCGACGGGTCGGCATCGACCTGCCGGATATACGCCTGCAGGGTTCGCAGGTCCTCGCGGTGCAGCCGGTTCAGATGGGCCGGGCGGTTGAGGGTGATGGTGGCGCGGCCGTCGGCAATGTGCAGCAACGGCGGGCCGGCCGGCGGTGGCGGATCGGCAGACATGGGCGTCGACAACAGGGGCACGGGCTCAGGGGCTGAACAAGAAGTTCAGCACGTCGCCATCCTTGACCACGTACTCCTTGCCTTCGGCGCGCATCTTGCCGGCGTCCTTGGCGCCCTGCTCGCCCTTGAACTTGATGAAGTCGTCGAAGGCGATGGTCTGGGCGCGGATGAAGCCCTTCTCGAAATCGGTGTGGATCACACCGGCCGCCTGCGGCGCGGTGTCACCGACGTGGATGGTCCAGGCGCGCACTTCCTTCACGCCAGCGGTGAAGTAGGTCTGCAGGCCCAGCAGCTTG
>JBDTQF010000187.1:0-8205 GCA_039932275.1 Burkholderiales bacterium | reverse complement strand
GTCGACGACGTCGTCGACCTCGCGGCAGAAGGCGTAGAACGCAGTGATGGCGGCGCGCCGTGGCGGCGGCAGGAAGAGGAAGGCGTAGTAGAAGCTGGAGCCGCTGCCGGCGGCTTTGTCCTGCACATACTGTTGCGGGCTGGCGATTGCGTCGGTGGACGGAGGGCTCATCGCGGCGGGCGTCGGGGTGGAAGAGGCTGGGGTCGGCGTCGGTGTCACGCGGCATTGTCCCGCGATGGCAGGGCGCTACATGCGCAGCATGCGCCAGAGCACGGGCGGCACATCGATGACGGTGAGTTTGGGGCGCTGCGTCAGGCTGGCGTGGTCGAGCCGCGCCAGCTTGTCGAGCACCCGCAGCCCACCCTGCACCACGGCGCGCAGCTCCCAGCCGAAGCGGCCCGGCAACGTACGGGCCAGCGGCGCGCCGCCGAGCATCAACTCGCGCGCCCACTGCGCCAGCTCGGCCACCAGCGCGCGGGCCGGTGGGCGGTCACGCACGGCCAGCAGGTCGGCCGGCGTCAGGCCGTGCCGCTGGGCGTCCGCCAATGGCACGTACAGCCGGCCGCGCGGCAGGTCGATCGACAGGTCCTGCCAGAAGTTGATCAGCTGCAGGGCGCTGCAGATGGCGTCCGAGCGGCGATGCGCCAGCGGGTCGTTCACGCCATACAGGTGCAGCATCAGGCGGCCGACGGGGTTGGCGGAGCGGCGGCAGTAGTCGAGCAGGGCGGGCCGGTCGGCATACTCCGGCGTGTGCACATCCTGTTCGAAGGCGCTGAGCAGGTCGAGCAGGCAGGCCATCGGCAGGGAATGGCGCTGGTGGGCCTGGGCGAGTGGCGCGAAGACAGCGTCCCAGCGCGGCGACCAGCGCGCGCCCCGGTTCATGGCAAGCAGATCCTGGCGGTAGTCGCCCAGATCGGCGAGGCGTTGCGCGGGCTCCACGGTACCTTCGTCGGCCAGGTCGTCGGCTGTGCGGGCGTACCAGTAGATCGCGGTAACGGCTGGCCGCAGGGGAGCCGGACACAGCCAGGAGGCGACCGGGAAGTTCTCGTAGTGCTCGACGGGCATGGGGACGGACATGGCGGGTGGCGCGGATTATCGGCACCATCGTCGCCTCGGCCACGAGGCGCCAGTTGCTCACTGGATGTTTGACAAGCATCAGTTGGCGTTCATATAGTACTGACCAGTCAGTCAGTAGCTTGCCGAGCCAGGCGGTTCGTGCACAGGAGGGGATCGGGCATGAAGGATTTCATCAACCTGCGCTGGGTGGCGCCGGGCGTCGTCGTGGTCGCCACCGCCTGGCTATCGGCCTGTTCACCGCCGGCGGCCGCACCCGCGCCGGTGCGCGCCGTGCGGACCATGAAGGTGGCGCCGGTGGTGGCCCTCAGCGAGGCCGAGTACGCCGGAGAGGTGCGCGCCCGCACCGAGTCGCGGCTGGGTTTTCGCGTGCCGGGCAAGCTGCTGCGTCGGGCGGTCGATCTGGGTGCAACGGTGCGGCCGGGCCAGCTGCTGGCGCAGCTCGACCCCAGCGACCTGAAACTGGCGCAGGAAGCCGCCCGCGCCGGCGTGCTGGCCGCGCAGGTGAACCACGACCAGACCGCCGCAGACTTCAAGCGTTACCAGGATTTGCACACCCAGGGCTTCATCAGCGCGGCCGAGCTGGAGCGCCGCCAGAGCGCGCTGCGCGCGGCCAAGGCGCAGTGGGACCAGGCCCGTGCGCAGGCGGACGTGCAAGGCAACCAGGCTGACTATGCGGCGCTGCGGGCCGATGCGCCCGGGGTGGTGACCGGCATTGACGCCGAGCCCGGCATGGTGCTGGGTGCCGGCACGCCGGTGCTGCGGCTGGCGCACGATGGCCCGCGCGACGTGGTGTTCAGCGTGCCCGAGGACCGCGTCGCCGAAGCCCGCGGCTGGCTGAGCCGGCCCGGCCAGCTGGAAGTGCGGCTGTGGGGGGCGCAGGACCAGTGGCTGCCGGCCACGGTGCGGGAACTGGCCGCTGCGGCTGACCCGGCGACGCGCACCTTTCTCGTCAAGGCCGACGTGGGCCGGGCCGACGTCAAGCTGGGGCAGACGGTGACGGTGCGCGTGCGCAGTGCGGCAGCAACCACGGCCGCGGTGCCGAGTGTGGCGGTGCCGCTCTCGGCGGTGGCCGAGCAGGGCGGCCAGCCAATGGTGTGGTTGCTCGACGGCGCGACCATGCAAGTGCGGCCGCAGCGCATCACGGTCGAGGGCATGCAGGGCGATGCACTCAAGGTGCGCAGCGGCCTTCAACCCGGGCAGGAGATCGTCACCGCGGGTGTGCATGTGTTGACGCCGGGTGAGACCGTGCGGCGCTGGGGCGCGGCGCCGGCTGCGGCAGCGTCTTCCGCTGCCGGCGCCAGCGCGGCCGGGCGTTGAACGTCGGGAGCCGCCATGCAGGACTTTGTGAACACCGAACCCGTCGCGCACACCGAGCCGGCCGAACCGACACGCTCGCGTTTCAACCTCTCGCGCTGGGCCATCGAACATGGCCCGCTGACGCGCTACCTGCTGGTGGTGCTGATGGTGCTGGGCTCGGTGGCCTACTTCCAGCTTGGCCAGGACGAAGACCCACCGTTCACCTTTCGGGCGATGGTGGTGCAGGCCTTCTGGCCCGGGGCCTCGGCCCAGCAGGTGGCCGAGCAGGTGACCGACAAGATCGAGAAGACGCTGCAAGAAGTGCCGTATGCCGACACGCTGCGCAGCTACACCAAACCGGGCGAATCGCTCACCATCCTGCAGCTCAAGGAGAGCGCACCGCCCAAGGAGGTGACATCGGTCTGGTACCAGGTGCGCAAGCGCATCGGCGACATGCGTGGCACGCTGCCGCAGGGCGTGATCGGGCCGGTGTTCAATGACGACTTCGGCGACATCTACGGCACCATCTACGCGCTGTCGGCCGACGGCTTCAACGATGAAGAGCTGCGGGTGTTCGCGGAGTCGGTGCGCAGTCGGTTGCTGACGGTGCCGGACGTGGCCAAGGTCACGCTGTTCGGTGCGCAGGCCGAGAAGATCTTTATCGAACCCTCCGGCAAGCGCATGGCGGCGCTGGGGCTGGACCTGACGCAGGTGATCAACCAGCTAGGCGCGCAGAACGCGGTGGAGGGCGCCGGCGTGCTCGAAACCGGCGGCCAGCGCCTGCAGGTACGGGTGGGGGGTGCATTGAACTCGGTGGAGGAACTGGCGCAGTTGCCGATCCGCGCCGTCAACCCCGCCACCGGGCAAGCCAGCACGCTGCGGCTGGCCGACATCGCGCACATCACGCGCGGCTATGAAGACCCGCCGATGGTGAAGGTGCGCCACCAGGGCAAGCCGGTCATCGCGCTGGGCATTTCGATGACCAAGGGCGGCGACATTGTGGCGCTGGGCGACGCGCTGCGCGCCAAGGTCGACCAGTTGCGCCATGAACTGCCTGCCGGCATCGAGCTGGCGCAGATCCAGGACCAGCCCAAGGCCGTGACCCGCTCGGTGAACGAGTTCCTGCGGGTGCTGGCCGAAGCCGTCGCGGTGGTGCTGGCCGTGAGCTTCATCAGCCTGGGTCTGCACACGCGGCCACTGCGCCTCGATGTGTGGCCGGGGCTGGTGGTGGGCATCACCATCCCGCTGGTGCTGGCCATCACCTTCGTGACCATGTACTACTGGGGCGTGGGGCTGCACAAGATCTCGCTCGGCTCGCTGATCATCGCGCTGGGCCTGCTGGTGGACGATGCCATCATTGCGGTCGAGATGATGGTGCGCAAGCTGGAGGAGGGCCACGACAAGGTCTACGCCGCCACCTACGCGTATGACGCCACCGCGATGCCCATGCTCACCGGCACGCTGATCACGGCAGCGGGCTTCGTGCCCATCGGTCTGGCCAAGTCGATCGTGGGCGAATACACCTTCGCGATCTTCGCCGTCACCTCGGCGGCGCTGCTGATCTCGTGGCTGGTGTCGGTGTACTTCGTGCCCGCGCTGGGCGTGCGCCTGCTGCGTGTGAAGCCGCGCACCGGCGGGCATGCCGAACTGTTCGATACGCCGTTCTACCAGCGCTTCCGGCGCCTGGTGAATTGGTGCGTCGCGCACCGCTGGCTGACCATCGGCGCGACCATCGGCATCTTTGTGCTCGGGCTGCTGGGCATGGGCAAGGTGCAGCAGCAGTTCTTCCCGGATTCGAGCCGACCGGAGATCCTGGTCGACCTGTGGCTGCCCGAGGGTTCGACGGTGCGGCAGAGCGAGGAGCTGGCGCGCCGCTTCGAGGCCCGTGTGGCCCGCGAGCCCGGCATCGAGAGTGTCACGGGCTGGATCGGCAGTGGCCTGCCGCGCTTTTACCTGCCGCTGGACCAGGTGTTCCCGCAGACCAACGTCAGTCAGTTCATCGTGCTGCCCAAGGGCTTGGCCGAACGGCAGGTGCTGGTCAAGCGGCTGCCGGCGCTGCTGGCCGAGGAGTTCGGCGAGGCGCGTGGCCGCATCAAGCTGCTGCCGAACGGCCCACCGGTGCCGTACCCGGTGATGTTCCGCGTGCTGGGCAGTGACCCGAAGGTGGTGCGGCAATGGGCCGACGAGGTCAAGGCGATGGTGCGCGCCAACCCGAGCATGGTGGGCGTCAACGACAACTGGAACGAATCGATCAAGACGCTGCGGCTGGCGGTGGACCAGGACAAGGCCCGCGCGCTGGGCGTGACCAGCCAGTCTATCGCGCAGGCCACGCGGGTGCTGCTCACCGGTACCACCGTCGGCCAGTACCGCGAAGGCGACAAGCTGGTCGACATCGTGCTGCGGCAGCCGGCGGCCGAGCGCGCCGTTGTGGCCGATCTGCGTGACGCCTATGTGCGCACGGCCACGGGGCAATCGGTGCCGCTGGCGCAGATCGCGCACATCGAACCGGCCTGGGAGCCGGGCGTGCTGTGGCGCGAGGGCCGCGCGTTTGCGGTCACAGTGCAGGGCGATGTGGTCGACGGCGTGCAGGGCCCCACCGTCACGGCGCAGCTCTGGCCGGCATTGCAGAAAGTGCAGGCGCGCATGCCCGACGGGTATTCCATTCTCGTGGCCGGTGCGGTGGCCGAAAGCGGCAAGGGCCAGGGCTCGATCGCGGCGGGCGTGCCGGTGATGTTGTTCATCATCTTCACCCTGCTGATGCTGCAACTGCAGAGCTTCTCGCGCGCGGTGCTGGTGTTCCTGACCGGGCCGCTGGGCCTGCCAGGTGTGGCCGCGGCACTGCTGCTGTTGAACCGCCCGTTCGGCTTCGTGGCGCTACTGGGCGTGATCGCGCTGAGCGGCATGATCATGCGCAACTCGGTGATCCTGATCGACCAGATCGAGCAGGACCGGGCCCGCGGCGTGCCGACCTGGGACGCCATCGTCGAAGCGGCGGTGCGGCGCTTCCGGCCCATCGTGCTGACGGCGGCCGCGGCGGTGCTGGCGATGATCCCGTTGTCGCGCAGCGTCTTCTGGGGGCCGATGGCGGTGGCCATCATGGGCGGGCTGGTGGTGGCCACCGCGCTGACGCTGCTGGCGCTGCCGGCCATGTATGCGGCCTGGTTCCGTGTGCGACGCGGTGCCGAGAGCGGTGCGAGATGAGCTCGGCCGCGCGGATAGAATGCCGGGCTCAAGGATCGCCCGGGGGCAGTCCGCACTGAGGCTGTCCTCGCCGTATTTTGAATTGGGCAGTCTGGTGTGTGTGTGAGGCAAGCCGATCGGTGCCTTGCAACACACCGGATGCCCCGGGCCGCGCGGGTGGCGAAATTGGTAGACGCACCAGGTTTAGGTCCTGACGCCTTCACGGGCGTGCCGGTTCGAGTCCGGCCCCGCGCACCAGGCTGACCCTCAAACGAAAGAGTTGCACAACATGGCTGTTACTGTGGAGACCCTCGACAAGCTGGAACGTCGCATCACGCTGACGTTCGCCGCCGACGAGATCAACAACGAAGTTCAGGCGCGCTTGCGCAAACTTGCCCGCACCGTCAAGGCCGACGGTTTCCGTCCTGGCAAGGTGCCGCTCACGGTGGTGGCGCAGCGCTACGGCTACTCGGTGCACTACGAGGTGATGAACGACAAGGTCGGCAGCGCCTTCACGCAGGCCGCCAACGAGGCGCAGCTGCGTGTCGCGGGCACGCCGCGCATCGCTGAGAAGGACGGCGCGCCCGAGGGCCAGATGACCTTCGATGCGGTGTTCGAGGTCTACCCCGAGGTGGCGGTGGCCGATCTGGCGACGCTGGAGATCGAGCGCGTCGCCGCCGACGTGACCGATGCCGCCGTGGACCGCACGCTCGACATCCTGCGCAAGCAGCGCCGCAGCTTCAACGAGCGCGCTGCCGCTGAGGCCGCGACCGACGAGGACCGCGTGACGATTGACTTCGAAGGCAAGGTCGATGGTGAGCCGTTCGAAGGCGGCAAGGCCGAGGGCTTCCAGTTCATCCTGGGCGAAGGGCGCATGCTCGAAGCCTTCGAGAAGGCCGTGCGCGGCATGAAGACCGGCGAGTCGAAGACCTTCCCGCTGAAGTTCCCGGACGACTACCACGGCAAGGACGTGGCCGGCAAGGAGGCCGATTTCCTGGTGACGCTGAAGAAGATCGAGGCGCAGCAGTTGCCGGAGGTGAACGAAGAATTCGTCAAGCTGCTCGGCATTGGCGACGGCAGTCTCGAAGCGTTGCGCTCGGACATTCGCAAGAATCTGGACCGCGAGGTGAAGTTTCGCGTCGCTGCCCGCAACCGGCAGGCCGTGATGGCGGCGCTGGAAAAGGCGGTGAGTTTCGATCTGCCCAAGGCGCTGGTCACCGGCGAGCTGGAGCGTCTGGTCGACGGCGCCCGCGCCGACTTGAAGCAGCGCGGTGTCAAGGATGTGGACCAGGCCCCCATTCCCACCGAGATTTTCCAGCCACAGGCCGAGCGCCGTGTGCGCCTGGGCCTGACGCTGGCCGAGCTGGTGCGCGCCAACTCGCTCAACGCCACGCCCGACCAGCTGCGCACCCACATCGAGGAGCTGGCCCAGAGCTATGAGAAACCGGCCGAGGTGATGCGCTGGTACCTGAGCGACAAACAGCGACTTGCGGAGGTGGAATCGGTGGTGGTCGAGGCCAATGTCACGGCGTTCGTGCTGTCCAAGGCCAAAGTCAACGACAAGCAGGTGCCGTTCGACGAACTGATGGCTCAGCAGTGAGCCATCCACCGGGCGCAGGGACTGCGCCAGGACGGTAAACCAGGGGGCGCTTCGAGCGCCCCTTGTCACGTTCGGCAGCTTCCCAGCGGCATCCCCGGGTATTGCAGACCCGCATAATCGTCCCCAGATGCACAGGGACGGGAGCCGCGGCCCTTTTCCTTTTTTTCACCGACAGCGCGACATCTGCCGGCACAACCATAAATGAGGATCCAATGAGCGCGATCGAGACGCACAACCTGGGCATGGTGCCCATCGTCATCGAACAGTCGGGGCGCGGTGAACGCGCCTACGATATCTACTCGCGCCTGCTGCGCGAGCGGGTCATCTTTCTGGTCGGACCGGTGAACGACCAAAGCGCCAACCTGGTGGTGGCACAGCTGCTGTTCCTGGAGAGCGAGAACCCTGACAAGGACATCTCGCTGTACATCAATTCGCCCGGCGGCAGCGTCAGTGCCGGCATGTCCATCTTCGACACCATGCAGTTCATCAAGCCGGATGTCTCGACGCTGTGCATTGGCATGGCCGCCAGCATGGGCGCTTTCCTGCTGACCGCCGGGGCCAAGGGCAAGCGCTACGCGCTGCCCAACTCGAAGGTCATGATCCACCAGCCGCTCGGCGGCGCGCAGGGTCAGGCGACGGACATCGAGATCCACGCCCGCGAGATCCTGAAGACGCGCGAGCAGCTCAACCGCATCCTGGCCCAGCGCACCGGGCAGCCGATCGAGAAGATCCAGTCCGATACCGAGCGTGATTACTTCATGTCGTCCGACGAAGCGCAGGCCTACGGCCTGATTGACCGCGTGCTCACCGAGCGGGCGTGACGGTCGCCACAGGCCTCTCCGCACCCCCTTCGGGGCCCGCTCGCGGATCACGCGAGTGGTGCGGTCAGGCTTGTGGCACAAGGCCAGAGGGGCCAGTCGATTGGCATATCATCCCCAACACCATCACGTAGACGCTTTCCATGGCTGAGAAAAAAGGCTCCACCGGCGAGAAGACGCTGTACTGCTCGTTCTGCGGCAAGAGCCAGCACGAGGTCAAGAAGCTGATTGCCG
>JBDTQF010000186.1:0-8217 GCA_039932275.1 Burkholderiales bacterium | reverse complement strand
TACCTGTGCTCCGAGGCCATGCACGGCCTGGGCATCCCGACCACGCGGGCGTTGGCGCTGGTGGGCTCTGACCTGCCGGTGCGGCGCGAGACCATCGAGACCGCGGCCGTGGTCACCCGGGTGGCGCCCAGCTTCATCCGCTTCGGCCACTTCGAACACTTTGCCCACCACGGCCAGCCCGAGGCGCTGCGCCAGCTGTTTGAGCATGTGGTTGAACATTTCGCGCCGCAGTGTCGCGAGGCCCAGCACCCTGCGGCTGCGCTGCTGGCCTGGGTGGCCGGGCGCACCGCCGAGCTGCTGGCCGACTGGCAAGCGGTGGGCTTCTGCCATGGTGTGATGAACACCGACAACATGTCCATCCTCGGCCTGACCATCGACTACGGCCCGTTCGGCTTCCTTGATGGCTTCGAGCCGGGCCATGTCTGCAACCATTCCGACCATGAAGGCCGTTATGCCTTCGCGCGCCAGCCGCAGGTGGCGCACTGGAACCTGCGCGCGCTGGCGCAGGCCCTGGTGCCGCTGCTGGGCAGCGACGACACCGAGCCGCTGAGCGAGGCATTGGACGTGTTCGCCGACCGCTTTGGCCCGGCGCTGCTGCAGCGCCTGCGCGCCAAGCTGGGCCTGGCCACCGCGGCCGACGACGACGGTGCGCTGATCGACGACTGGCTGCGCCTGATGGCGAGCGACCGCACCGACTACACCATCGCCTGGCGGCGGCTGGCGCAGTTCAGCAGCGCACCCGGCGCCGACAACGCCGCGGTGCGCAACCTGTTCATCGACCGCCCCGGCTTCGATGCCTGGGCCGCGCGCTACAGCGTCCGCCTGCAGGCCGAAGGCAGCATCGACGCCGAGCGCAGCCAGCGCATGAACCGCATCAACCCCAAGTTCGTGCTGCGCAACCACCTGGCCGAGACCGCCATCCGCCAAGCCGCCAGTGGCGATGTCAGCGAGATCGAACGGCTGATGAAAGTTCTGGCGCGTCCGTACGACGAACAGCCTGAGCACGCCGCCTATGCCGGCTTCCCGCCGGACTGGGCCGGCTCGCTCGCCGTTTCCTGTTCATCCTGAGGATTGCCACCATGACCGCCTCCCACAAGACCACGCCGGCCGATTACCCCGTTCAGAAAAGCGACGAGCAGTGGCGCGAGCAGCTCGACCGCACGCAGTACGCCGTCACGCGCGAGGCGGCCACCGAGCGGGCCTTCACCGGCATCTACTGGAACCACTGGGCCCAAGGTCGCTACAACTGCGTGTGCTGCGGCGCGACGCTGTTCGACGCCGGCACCAAGTTCGACGCCGGCTGCGGCTGGCCGAGCTATTCGGAGCCGGTGGACGGCGAGATCATCGAGCGCGTGATCGATGACTCGCTGGGCATGGTGCGGGTCGAGGTGCGCTGCAAGCGCTGTGGCGCGCACCTCGGCCATGTGTTCGACGACGGGCCGACCCCCACGGGCGAGCGGTTCTGCATCAACTCGGCGTCGCTACACTTCGAGCCGAAATCCTGAACCCTGCCTGAACCGCGTCCGACCCTCGGCTCGGCCCGCGCAGGGCCTGCCCGCGGCAGCATTCAGCCCACAACCCAGGCCCACCCGCGAGGCCGCACCCGCCCATGAAACTGCTGCTCGACTTTCTGCCCATCATCCTGTTCTTCGTGACCTTCAACGTCGCGGAAAAACATGCCGACGCCGCGGCCAGCTGGGCCACCGAGTGGTTCGGCTTTCTGGTGTCGGGCGGTGTGATCGGCGCCAAGGAAGCGCCGGTGCTGCTGGCCACGGTGGTGGTGATCGTCGCCACGCTGGCGCAGGTGCTGTGGCTCAAGCTGCGGCGCCAGAAGGTGGACACCATGCTGTGGGTCAGCCTGGTGCTGGTGACGGTGCTGGGCGGCGCCACCGTCTGGTTCCACAGCGACACCTTCATCAAATGGAAGCCGACGCTGCTGTACTGGGTGATGGCACTGGCCTTCCTGCTCAGCCCGCTGCTGGCCGGCAAGAACCTGCTGCGCGCGCTGTTGGGCGAACAGATGGTGCTGCCCGAGCGGATCTGGCAACGGCTCAACCTGGCCTGGGTGGTCTTCTTCGTGCTGATGGGTGTGCTCAACCTTTGGGTGGCCTACAACTTCTCGACCTCGGCCTGGGTCAACTTCAAGCTGTTCGGCGGCATGGGCCTGATGCTGGTGTTCACCGTCACGCAGGGCTTGTACCTGCAGCGCCACCTGATCGTCGAAAGTGACGGCGCCGCCAGCAAGCCGACCGACCCCGGTCAGCACTGAACCTGTTCGGCGACCCCTCATGAGCACGTCCCTCGTCACCTCGGCCGCCATCGACGCCGCCCTGCGTACCCACCTGGCGCCAATCGAACTGCAGGTGCGCGACGACAGCGAAGCGCACCGCGGTCATGCCGGGCATTCGGGCAGCGGCGGTAGCCATTTCGGGGTGCGCATCCGCAGCCCGCGCTTCGCCGGGCTGAACCGGGTAGCGCGCCATCGGCTTGTGTATGATGCCCTCGCCGCCCTGATGTCCCAGGGCATCCACGCCCTTGCCATCGACGCCCGCGCACCCGGCGAAGCGTGAAATCTCCCGGCAACATGCTGGGTGCAAGATCCACTTCCCTCCCCCACCTACGTTGCCCATGAAAAAGCTCACTCTTGCCGCGTCTGCCTGCCTGCTGGCCCTGGCCACTGCCGCGCCGCTTGCTTCAGCGCAGAACGTCGCCATCGTCAACAACAAGCCCGTGCCCAAGGCGCGCATGGAAGCTTTCATGGAACAGGTCGTCAAGCAGGGCCAGCAGCGCACGCCCGAGCTTGAGCGCCAGGTCAAGGACGAGCTGGTGCTGCGCGAGATCTTCCAGCAAGAAGCCGAGAAGCGTGGCCTGCAGGCCAACCCGGACTACCGCACGCAGATGGAGTTCGCCAAACAGAGCATCCTGATCCGCGAGCTGTTCGCCGACTTCCAGAAGAAGAACCCCGTCACCGATGCCGACCTCAAGGCCGAGTACGACAAGGTCAAGGGTCAGGCGGGTGAAAAGGAATACCACGCCCATCACATCCTGGTCGAGCAAGAAGACGAGGCCAAGGCCCTGATCGCTCAGATCAAGGGCGGCGCCAAGTTCGAGGACGTGGCCAAGAAGAGCTCGAAAGACCCGGGCTCCGGCCAGAACGGTGGCGACCTCGACTGGGCCGGTGCCGGCAACTACGTGCCCGAGTTCTCCAGCGCCATGACCAAGCTCGAGAAGGGCCAGATGACCGATGCGCCGGTGAAGAGCCAGTTCGGCTGGCACATCATCCGCCTCGACGACATGCGCGAAGCGAAGTTCCCGGCGTTGGATGAAGTCAAGCCGCAGCTGCAGCAGCGCCTGGCCCAGCAGAAGCTGGCCAAGTTCCGCGATGACCTCAAGGCCAAGGCCAAGACCGACTACAAGTTCGGCGGGTAAAAATCAAGGGCGCCGCGGGCGCCTTTGTTGTTTCAGTGGCTCACCGGGTGAGCCACTGCCAGCCCAGCACCAGCCCGATCAGCACCGGCTGGTGCAGCATGTAGAAGCTCAGCGGCCACTGGCCCAGCTTGGCCAGCGGATGCAGCAGTCCTGGCAAGCCAGCCCCCAGCCAGCCCGGACGGTGGTGTAGCAGCTGGCGCCCGGCCGCCAGGCCCCAGAGCATCACACCCAGCCATGGCAGCACCGGCACGAAGTCTTCGGTGCGGGGCTTGTGTGTGACGAGGCCGATCCAGTCGGTCCAGCGGGTGTCGAAGAACGGGTGCTGCCACAGTGCCGGCGCCAGCAGCGCCAGCAGGCCCAGCGCGGCCAGCGCGGCATCCGGCAGCCGCGCCAGCAGCCGCAGCAGCACCAGCATCACCACCATGCCGTGCAGCACGCCGAAGCTGATGAAGCTGCCTGGGAACATCAGCCACGACCCCATCGATACCAGCAGCGCGCAGGCGGCGATCTGCCCCTGCCTCCGCCAGAAGCGCGCCGCCGGCTGGTCACGCTGTGCCGCCAGCGCCTGGCCCAGGCCGACGCAGAACAGGAACAGCGAGACGATGGCAGCGCGTTGCCCTGTCCAGCGCACATCGAAATAGAAGTTTTGACCAGGCCAGAGGCCGAAGTGGCTGAGGTCGAACGACAGGTGGAAGGCTGCCATCCATACCATGGCCGCACCGCGCAGCGCATCGACCCGCAACGCTCGCAGCCCGACGCGCATTCCGGACGACTCAGTGACAATGGATCGCGACATGCCGCGAAGATAGCCGATGGAGTCCGTGCCCCCCGATGACCAGTTCACCCCCTCCGCGTTCCCCTGAAGAGCAGGCCCGGCTGGTGGCCAACTTTACCGACCTGTTTGAACGCGAAGCCTGCTTCCACGAGTTCCTGCAGTTGAAGGTCGCCTCAGTCGACCCGGTGCGGCTGCGGCTAGACATGCGGCGCGATCTCATCGGCCATCACCACTTTGGCCGCCTGCACGGCGGCGTGCTGGCAACGCTGCTGGATGGCACGGCTGGTGCAACGCTGCTGAGCGCAGTGGCCGCGCGCCATCCCGGCGAGAGCACCGAACAGATCATGCAGCGCTACAGCCACGTCAGCACCATCGACCTGCGAATCGACTACCTGCGCCCCGGCCTGGGCAAGCACTTCATTGCCAGCGCCGAGGTGGTGCGCCTGGGGGGTCGCATTGCCACGATGCGGATGCAGGTGGTCAACGATGCGGAGGTGCTGATCGCCACCGGCGTGGCTACCTTCATCGTGAGCTGAACACTGCCCCCGGACTGCGCAGCAGCCCGCGCACCCACCGCCACAGCAGGCCCCAGGCGGCGACTGGCGCGGTAGCCACCGGCTCGCGCCACACCAGCTCACAGCCGGTGTCGGTGTGCAGTTCGACCCAGCCGCGGTGGCTCATCATGAAGTGCGCGCCGGCAGGCAACAGCGCCTGCGGCATGACTATTCGCTCTGCCAGCCACTGCGGCGATTCGACGACACGCAACCGGCCGCGCACCACATGCAGTTGGCTGCCGGACGGCAGCGACAGGCATTGACTTTGCCCCGCGGCCAACCGGGTCGGCCGCGGACTGGAAGAGGACGAAGATCCCGCCATGACGGGCTCCTGTCTGTGGGCCAACGAAGACCGACTCCGCGCCGCCGGCCAGGAACTCGGCCACCGCGAGCTGCGGCAGCTCCTCGCTGTAGCGGCTTTGCGCGCCGCCGTGAGCGCCGGGTGGCCATGCCGGCGGGCCATGGTGGTCAGCAGCGTGGGCTGCTGGCGCAGGGCCTTGGCGGCGGCGCGGCTGTGCGCAGCCCTGGCGGCCTGCCATGCAAGCCGCCGTGCGACGCCTGGGCGAGCTGGCCGGGGCACTGGACCCGGACTCGCCGGCCTGCCAGTAGGGCCGGGTCGAAAGCGGCGGCGGGCCTGCCCGGTACAATTCACGCCCTCGTCCGGCACAGCCATCGAAGCACAAGCGCCTCGATGCCACCGGCCCCCGGCGGCCGATCTGCGGCACCTGCTCGCATCGCCCGGCCCTTTCCCTCCCGTTCCGTCCCTCCCCGAGGCGCTGCCGCCATGGCCACCCTGAAACTCAAGAAGCCCGCCGTCCGAGCGGCCAACCGGCCGCCGGTGCGCGGCGGCACCAAGCGCCCGACGCTCAGCCAAGCCCAGACCGAACGCGAGCGCGCTGCCCGCGGCCCCGATACCGGGCCTGAGCGCGGAGCCAACGAAGGCCCCGCCCGGCCGAGGCCACGTCCCGGCGATCGGCCCGATCACGGCGGGCCCGGTGCCCCGGACCGGCCGCGCCCCAGCGGCCCGCGCCGCGATGCGCGAACCGACGACCGCCGCGGCCCCAGCCGGCCGGGCGGCGACGACCGACCCCGTGGTGATCGCCCCCGTGGTGATCGCCCCAACAGCGACCGGCCATACAACGATCGGCCTCGCGCTGATCGACCGCAAGGTGACCGTCCAACCGGTGATCGGCCTCCAGGCGATCGCCCCTTTGGTGACCGGCCCCGCCCCGACCACCGCGCCGCGCCGCGAGGCGACCGGCCCGGCCCGCGACGCGACGACGACCGGCCCCAACGCCCGCGCCCCGAGCACGGGCAGCGGGCCGACACACGGCCCAACCAGCCGCGTCCGCCCGGCCCCCGGCCTGCACGCCCCGCGCAGGACCAGGGCAACCCGTGGGATCGGCCGCGTGACGAGCGCCCCGCCAGTGATCGCCCGCGCGATGACCGGCCGCGCCATGCCGACAAGCGCCCGGACCGGCCCTGGGAACAGCGCCCCGGCCCAGGCCGTGCGTCAGACGCACGCGGCCGCGACGAACGGCCCGCGCGTCCGACCGCTGAACGCACCGAGCGAGGGCCGTCGCAACGGCCCCGTCCGGACACACGCGGGCCACGCGCAGAGCGCCAAGGCCCCGATGCCGGCGACGGCACGCCGCGCCGTGGCGAGCTGGCCACTGGCGAGCGACTGTCCAAGCGCCTGGGTGAGCTGGGCATGGCCTCGCGCCGCGAGGCCGACGACTGGATCGCCGCCGGCTGGGTGCGCGTGGACGGCCGCATGGCCGTGCTGGGCCAGCGCGTCGGCCCGAACGTCAAGATTGAGATCGACCCCGCCGCGCGCAACCAGCAGGCGCAGCGCATGACCATCCTGCTGCACAAGCCCATCGGCTACGTCAGCGGCCAGCCCGAAGACGGCCACGAACCGGCGGTGGTGCTGGTCAAGGCCGAGAACCGCTGGGCCGAGGATCCGTCTGCGCTCAAGGCCCACCCGGGCCACCTGCGCGGGCTGGCGCCGGCCGGCCGGCTCGACATCGACTCCACCGGGCTGCTGGTGCTGACGCAGGACGGCCGCGTGGCAAAGGCGCTGATCGGCGAGCACTCGCTGGTCGAGAAGGAATACCTGGTGCGCGTGGCGGTGAAAGACCGCCCACCGGAAGACGGCCATGCCCAAGACCTGCTCGACCCAGCTGCGATCACGCTGCTGCAGCACGGCCTCGAACTGGATGGCGAAGCCCTCAAGCCCGCCAAGGTGAGTTGGCAGAACGAGGACCAGTTGCGCATCGTGCTGCGCGAGGGCAAGAAGCGCCAGATCCGCCGCATGTGCGAGGCCGTGGGCCTGGACGTGCTGGGCCTCAAGCGCGTGCGCATCGGCCGCATCCCGTTGGGCGCGCTGCCAGTGGGGCAATGGCGCTACCTGGCGCCATGGGAACGCTTCGATTGAGCGCGACGGAAAGCCGCCGGGCGTGGTGATCGCCACCCCTGCGGGATCCGTTTAGGCCAGGCGCAAGTCGCGAGATTGCAGCCGACGCGTGAGCGGTCTTTCGAGTAGAGCGTGGACTAACAAGCCAGCGCTCGTGGCAAATGCTACTGCCACGGTAAACCCCACCACGTCCCAAACCGGCCCCTGTGCAAATGGCCACGCCTTGATGGCATGGTTCAAGAGACTCAGCACCGCAAGGTGGAACAAATAGATCGAGTAAGACGCATCGCCGATGCGTTCCAAGACCGGTCTTTGCCTTACCGGCCGTGCCTTTGCTGCTGCATAAACCATCAAGGCTGCAGGCACACCATCGGCCATTGCGCGCGGTACAGCTCCGTTATCGAGTATCAGCACTGCAAAGCCGCCAAGGAATATCAACAACAACAGGTGGGGTGACGCGGCCGTGCGACTCACAGCAAAGAAGACGCCGATACCCATGGCAAATTCGAGCACCAACGGCGATGTATAGAAAACAAGTGGCACGGACGCTGGCCTTGCTAACGCCCCCAAAGCCGCGAGGGCGATGAGCACTGACAAAACGACTTTGTAGCGATGGCGACCGAATGCCATGGCCAACGCGAACATCGCGTAGAAGAACATCTCGTAATTGATCGTCCAACCCGCAACCAATTCGGGCCAGATATTCCCAGAGGGGTGCATCCGCGGCAAGAACAGGAAGTCAAAGAAGTAGTCTGCGCCAAACTGCCCTCTTGCCAGAGGCACCTTGATCGTCCACAACAGGGCTATCCAGTACAGCGGCACGATACGGAGCAATCGCCGCCTCATGAATGTTATGGCCTGGCCCGCACGATCGTCCGCCTCATCGAACCGACAAGTTGTGTGCGCCATGATGAAGCCACTAATTACGAAGAACACGTCCACGCCGGTATAGCCAGAGGCAACCAGGGAATGCATCGCGGGAAACATCAGGGCCGGCTCAAGTTTGAAGTGCAACACCTCACGTCCTGTAAGGTGGAGCGCAA
>JBDTQF010000185.1:0-8239 GCA_039932275.1 Burkholderiales bacterium | reverse complement strand
GCGCCCGAGTTCGAGCGCATGCTGGTGCGCTCGGGCATCCAGCTGATCAAGTACTGGTTCTCGATCTCCGACGACGAGCAGCGGGTGCGCTTCCTCGGCCGCATCCACGACCCGCTCAAGCAGTGGAAGCTCAGCCCGATGGACCTCGAATCGCGCCGCCGCTGGGAGGAGTACACCAAGGCCAAGGAGATCATGCTGGAGCGCACCCACATCGCCGAGGCACCTTGGTGGGTGGTCAAGGGCGACGACAAGAAGGCGGCCCGGCTCAACTGCATCCACCACCTGCTGGGGCAGCTCCCGTACACCGAGGTCGAGCACCCGACCATCGACATGCCGGCGCGCGAACGTCACGAAGACTACCTGCGCAACCCGGTGCCGCAGGACATCATCGTCCCTGAAATCTATTGACGAAAGCTGCTCGGCCTGAAGCGGCTCGGGTTCGCCCCCGCCACCTTGCGCATCAACCGGCGCAGTGCGGTGGCGTCTTCATAACCCACCTGCGCGGCCACCTGATCGATGCTCAGGCGGCTGGTCTCGATCAGCATGCGCGCGCGGTTGAGCCGCACGCTCTGCACCAGCGCCAGCGGGCTCTGCCCGGTGGCGGCCTTCACATGCCGGGCCAGCGTGCGCGACGACATGGCGAACTGCGCGGCCAGTGCTTCCACGCTGGGCGGCTTGGGCAGCGCGGCCTCGATGTGTTCGGTGAGGCGCGCCACCAGCACGCCGCCGGTGGCCGCCAGCGGCGGCAGCACGAACGGCGCCTGCGCCTGCCGGCCGTCGATGACCAGCACGCGGCCCACCGCGTCGGCCAGTGGCGCGCCGAAGCGGGCGCGCAGCAGGTGCAGCATCAGGTCGGTCATCGCGAAGGCCGCACCGGCGGTGCTGACCGGGCCATCGGCACACACCATGCGGTCGGCGTCTACCGTGCAATCAGGCGCCAGCTTGCGCAGCGCCCCGGCCAGCCACCATGCGGTGGTGACGCGCCGACCCGCCAGCAGCCTCGCGGCCTGCAGCAGGAACACCGCCGAGCACGACGCCGCCACCTCGCCCCCGCGCTGGGCATGGCGCGCCAGTGCCGCCACAGCGCGCTGCGCATCCGCCTGCTGCAGCCGCTGCGGCAGATCGGCGGGCCGGTCCACGCCCAGGCCCGGCACGATCCACAGCGAGCTGTCGGCAGCCCGCGGGCGCTGTGGCAGCGGCAGGGCATCCACATGCAGCCCGCCGCTCAAGGGCACCGACGGCCCGGCTGGCGACACCACCCGCCAGGTGGGTCGGCCCACGCCCAACCGCGGTGCGAGGAAGGCGGCGGTGTACAGCACGTCCACCGAGGCGGCCACCGTGGTGGCCAGCGCGCCGGGCAGCACCAGCACGGTGAAGTCATGCATGGCAGGGGCGGGCAGTGAGGGGCTGGCGCATCGTGGGCAAGGGTGTCGACGTGGTCTGGCGGGGCACATTCAACCGTGCCGCGCCTTCGAGGTCGAGTGTCGGATTGGACAGGGTTCGCGCCAATCCGGCCAGACCCTTCTGGCCGATCGCCGCACCAACGAGGCCGGCCTGGCGTTGCCGCAGAATGACCGTTTCCGACAGCCCTGTCTTCACAAGGAGCTTCCCATGAGCAACCGCCACGGCACGCCGATCTGGTACGAGCTGATGTGCAAGGACCCTTTGGCCGCCCGCCGCTTCTACGAGGCCGTGGTCGGGTGGACCATCGACGCCGCGCCGCCGCCCGGCGCCGCAATGGAGTACCGCATGATCAACGCCGGCGACGGCATGGTCGGCGGCGTGTTCACGCTGACCGCCGAGATGTGCAGCCAGGGGGCGTCGCCATGCTGGATGATGTACATCGGTGTGGATGACGTCGATGCCTGCGTGGCCAGCCTCATCGCTGCCGGTGGCAGCGTGCTGATGCCGGCCTTCGACATCCCCGGCGTCGGCCGCATTGCCATGGTGGCCGACCCGCAGGGCGCGCCGTTCTATGTGATGCGCGGCGCCAGCGACGAGAACAGCACCGCCTGCGACGCCGACCGCACCGGCCACGGTGCCTGGCACGAACTGCACGCCGCCGATGGCGCGGTAGCCGCCGGCTTCTACGCCGCCCAGTTCGGCTGGGGCCAGCCGCGGGCCGTCGACATGGGGCCGATGGGCACCTACCAGCTCATCGCCATCGGCGAGCGCGAGTTCGGCGGCATCATGACCGACAGCCAGTTCCCGCGGCCGGCCTGGCTGGTGTACTTCCGTGTCGATGGCATCGAGCGCGCCGCCGAGCGCATCAAGGCCGCGGGTGGCCAGGTGATCAACGGCCCGATGGAAGTGCCGGGCGGCGGCTGGATCGTCAATGGCCTCGATCCCGAAGGCGCGATGTTTGCGCTGACGGGCACGCGGTAGCCGGCCACCGCCACCGCCACCGCCACCACCGCGGCAACCGCCGGGCGAAGAACGCCAGGATGTCGGTGCGCGCGGCCAGCGTGGGCTGGCCGGCGGCGGGTCGTTCTCGCTACGATGCACGCGGTGCGCCGCTGTAAGTGGCGCCCGCAGCGCCCATCGCCAACCCATGAGAATTGCCATGACCGCTTATGACTATGACCTGTTTGTCATCGGAGGCGGATCGGGTGGGGTCCGGGCCGGCCGCGTCGCCGCATCGCTGGGCAAGCGGGTGGCGATTGCCGAAGAGCACCGCTTCGGCGGCACCTGCGTCATCCGCGGCTGTGTGCCGAAGAAGCTGCTCGTCTATGCCTCGCAGTACCGTGAGCACATTGAAGATGCCGCCGGGTACGGATGGGAGGTGGGCGCCGCCACATTCGACTGGAACAGGTTGATCGCCGCCAAGAACAAGGAAGTCGCCCGGCTCGAAGGCCTCTACCGCAGCGGCCTCGCAAACAACGGTGCCGAGATCTTCGACAGCCGCGCGGAACTGGTCGATGCGCACACCGTCCGCCTGTTACGGGATGGCAAGACCGTCACGGCCGAGAAGATCATCATCGCCACGGGCGCGGTACCGAACCCGCACGCTGCGCTGCCGGGCCATGCGCTGTGCATCTCTTCCAACGAGGCCTTCGATCTGCCCACACTGCCGGGCTCGATCTTGATCGCCGGTGGCGGCTACATCGCCGTGGAGTTTGCCAACATCTTCCACGGGCTCGGCGTGGCGGTGACGATGATCTATCGCGGCAAGGAAATCCTGTCGCGCTTCGACAGCGACATGCGCCAGGGCCTGCACAAGGCCATGGTGGCCAAAGGCATCCGCATCCTGCTGAGCGACGTCATCGAACGCGTTGAGAAGGCGGCCGACGGTGGCCTGGTGGCGACGACGAAGAAAGCTGAGTCGCTGGCGGTCGACACCGTCATGCTGGCGCTCGGCCGCGATCCCAATACAAAGGGCCTCGGGCTGGAAGCGGCCGGGGTGGCCACGAACGAGCGCGGCGCGATCATCGTCGACCCTTATTCCCGCACCAACGTGCCCAGCCTCTACGCGCTGGGCGACGTGACCGACCGGGTGCAGCTGACCCCGGTCGCGATCCACGAAGCCATGTGCTTCATCGAAACCGAGTACAGGAACAAGCCAACCTCACCCGATCACGACCTGATCGCCACCGCCGTCTTCTCGCAGCCGGAGATTGGCACGGTGGGGCTTTCGGAAGAACAGGCCAGCCAGCGCTACGCCGAGATCGAGGTCTACCGCGCCGAATTTCGCCCGATGAAGGCGACGCTGTCAGGCCGTGCGGAGAAGATGATCATGAAGCTCATCGTCGATGCCGCGAGCCGCAAGGTGGTGGGTGCCCACGTGCTCGGGCATGAGGCCGGCGAGATGGCGCAACTGCTCGGTATCTCCTTGAAGGCCGGCGTCACGAAGGACGACTTCGACCGCACCATGGCCGTTCATCCCACCGCGGCGGAAGAGCTGGTCACGATGTACGCGCCGAGCTACCGCGTCAGGCAGGGTGAACGCATCTGATCCCTGGGCGCATCGAGGCCCAGGCATCAGCAAACTGCGACCTTTTGGTCGGACGGGCGGGCGTGGGTAGCTTTTGCGAGCGTGCTCGCCGATCAAGCGAAAATCGTTTGATTTTTTGCCCAAAGGCCTCAGCCCCTCATGTTCGAGCAGACCTTCAAGAACATCGACGACATCCTGCACAAGGACGCGGGCTGCACCAGTGAACTCGACTACACCGAGCAGTCGTCGTGGCTGCTGTTCCTGAAGTACCTGGACGCCCTGGAGCAGGACAAGGCCGCAGAGGCCGAGCTGGAGGGCAAGCCCTACGCCTTCATCCTTGGCGATGCCTATCGCTGGGAGCACTGGGCGGCGCCGAAAACGGTCGACGGCAGGCTCGACCACAACGCCGCGATGACCGGCGACGACCTGCGCGATTTCGTCAACGGCAAGTTGTTCCCCTACCTTGCCGGCTTCAAGCAGCGAGCGAGCGGGCCCAACACCATCGAGTACAAGATCGGCGAGGTCTTCGGCGAGATCAAGAACAAGATCCAGAGCGGCTACAACCTGCGCGACGCCATCGACCTGGTGGATGAGCTGCGCTTCGGCTCGCAGACCGAGAAGCACGAGCTCTCGCACCTGTACGAAGCCAAGATCCGGAACATGGGCAACGCCGGGCGCAATGGCGGCGAGTACTACACGCCGCGCCCGCTGATCCGCGCCATGATCAAGGTGCTCGACCCGAAGATTGGTGAGCGCATCTATGACGGAGCGTGTGGCTCGGCCGGCTTTTTGTGCGAGGCCTTCGAGTACCTCAGCAACCGGCCTGGGCTGACCACGTCGGACCTGAAGACGCTGCAGACGCGCACCTTCTATGGCAAGGAGAAGAAGAGCCTGGCCTACGTGATCGCGATCATGAACATGATCCTGCACGGCATCGAGGCGCCCAACGTCGTGCACGCCAACACGCTGGGCGAGAACATCAACGACATCCAGGAACGCGACCGCTACGACGTGATCCTCGCGAATCCGCCTTTCGGCGGCAAGGAACGCAAGGAGGTCCAGCAGAACTTCCCCATCAAGACGGGCGAGACAGCCTTCCTGTTCCTGCAGCACTTCATCAAGTCGCTCAAAGCCGGCGGGCGCGCGGCCATCGTCATCAAGAACACCTTCCTGAGCAACACCGACAACGCCAGCACCAGCATCCGCAAGCTGCTGCTGGAAAGCTGCAACCTGCACACGGTGCTGGACATGCCCGGCGGCACCTTCCAGGGCGCTGGTGTCAAGACCGTGGTGCTGTTTTTCGAGAAGGGTGCGCCGACGCGCCGGGTCTGGTACTACCAGCTGAACCCGGGGCGCAACATGGGCAAGACCAACCCGCTGAACGACGATGACATGGTCGATTTCATCGAGCGGCAGAAGACCTTTGCTGACTCGTCGCAGAGCTGGTCGGTGGCTGCTGAGGACTTCGACCCCTCGACCTGGGATTTGTCAGTCAAGAACCCGAACGGTGGTGACGAAGTGGCGCTGCGCTCGCCGCAGGAGATCCTGGAGGATATTGAGGCGTTGGATGCTGAGAGCGCTGAGGTTCTGGCGACCATCCGGAGCTTGGTGTGACGGAGGGCTGGCAACGCGGACCGCTGCTCAATTTCGCGGAGCTGGTTTCAACCGGGCCGTTCGGATCAATGCTGCATAAATCCGACTACGTGTCGGCTGGGGTGCCACTGATCAATCCGACGAACATCATCGGTGAGTCCATCGTGCCTGACACCGAGAAGCAGGTTGGCGGTGAGGCGCTTACTCGCCTCGCAAGTTACGTCTTGAAAGCCGGCGATGTGGTGGTGGGTCGGCGAGGCGAAATTGGAAGATGTGCCGTTGTTGGCGAGTCAGAAGCAGGTTGGGTTTGCGGCACTGGTTGCTTCTTTATCCGCCCGCTGCCCAACACGGACCCACGATTCTTGGCATGGCTGCTACGTTCGCCGGAGTACAGAGGCCAACTCGAACGAGCGTCGACCGGCGCCACAATGAAGAACATGAGCAACACGACCTTGGCCGAATTGCCGGTCGTGATGCCTGCTATTGAGGAACAGCGCCGCATCGTCGCCATCCTCGACGAAGCCTTCGAGGGCATCGCCACCGCCAAGGCCAACGCTGAGAAGAACCTGCAGAACGCTCGGGAGCTATTTGAGCGACACCATCAAGCTGTCTTCGCAGGCGTGGGCGAAGAAGCTGTCGCTCAGCATCTTGGCGACTTCGCGACTTTCCGCAACGGCATTAACTATACGAAGCAGAGCACCGGGCGAACCGTCCAGATCATCGGCGTCAAGGACTTCCAGAACCACTTCTGGGCACCACTGGATGACCTCGACAGCGTCACGTTGGACGGCGATCTTGGCGACGCCGACCGGGTGGCTAAGGACGACATCCTCACGGTCCGATCCAACGGAAATCCCGAGTTGATTGGCCGTTGCATGGTCGTCGGCGAACTTGGGGCGCCGGTGACGCATTCGGGATTCACGATCAGGATTAGGCTCACAGGCGCGACCTCGCTGCCCACGTACGTTTGCCAGTTCCTGCGGTCTCGGTCGATCCGGCGCGAACTGATCGACGGTGGCAACGGACTGAATATCAAGAGCCTCAATCAAGGCATGCTTTCGGAAATCATGGTCCCGCTTCCGACAATTGGTAAGCAGCGTGAGGTGGTCGCCAAGATCGAGTCGATGTCGTTGGAAACGACACGATTGGCCGATGTAATCTTGCGCAAGCTCGCCGCGCTTGACGAGTTGAAGAGGTCCTTGCTTCACCAGGCCTTCACCGGCCAACTCGCATCGGCCAAGCCATTCAGCGTGGTCCAGCCTTCGCACGTCCCAGTCGCGGTACCAGAAGCCACAAGCAACGTCATCGCGGTGTGTTTTGCGCGACATGAACTGCACAAGCGGGAACGAACCTTTGGCCACGTCAAGGCGCAGAAGCTTCTGCACTTGGCCGAGTCCATCGTCGGCATTGAGCTGGATCGCCAGCCGATGAAAGACGCTGCCGGGCCGAACGATTTCCCCCACATGCTCAAGGCCGAGGCATGGGCAAAGGCGCAAGGCTTTTTCGACATGGTCAAGCGCGGTGAAGGCTACGAGTTCAGGAAGCTCAGTGGGTTCGATGAACACCTATCGCGCGCGCGCAAGGCGTTGGCGCCTCACTTGGCGAGGCTGGAAAGCCTCATCGACCTTCTGGTGCCGATGGACACGCAAGAGGCCGAGGTCTTCACGACGGTGCATGCCGCCTGGAACAACCTGCTGATCGATGGCGCGGCCATCACGGACGACGCCATCGTGTCGGCTGCTCGCGAAGACTGGCACGCCGACAAGCTCAAGATTCCCGAACAGAAGTTCCGAACGGCTATCACGCTAATCCGGCAGAAGAATCTCGTGCCCGACGGCACGGCCAAGTACGTGGGCGGTCAGAAATCGTTGATATGACCCAGGCCCGCTGGGCAGCTGTCAAGCCCGCCGTGACCAGCTCGCCGGGCCCCACCACCCGTCTATAGAATCACTTTCATGGACCGCCTTCAGGCCATCAACCGCGAGCGCATCGAGTGGTGCTGTGCCGAGCAAGGCCTGGCGCCGGATGCATTGGCCGGCGTGCTGGATGTGTCGCTAGATCGCTGGGAAGCATTCTGGGCCGACGACGCGGACCTGACCTTCAACCAGTTGCGCAAGCTCGCCGACTATTTTGGCCGTGGCGTCTTGTTCTTCCTGGAGCCCGGCCCGGCCATGCCCGAGCAGGTGCACACGCCGCAGTTCCGTACCCTGGCGCAGCAGAAGCCCGAGCTGTCGCATCGGCTCAAGCTCTTGATCGAGCGGGTGGAGCGCCAGCGGGCGGTGTTCCTCAGCCTACGCGAGGATCTTGACGATGCGCTGTGGACGCCTTTTCAGGCACCGGACCTGCCTGAGGGACAGGTGGCCGCCGCCGCCAAGCAGGCGCGCCAGTGGCTGGGCCTGGGCGACGACAAGAATGACTTCGAAAGCTACCGCAAGGCCGTCGAGGCCAAGGGCTTGCTGGTGTTTCGCACCAATGGCTACAACGGCCCTTGGCAGATCGCCAAGGAAAGCCCGGTGGCGGGCTTCGCGTTGTATGACGAGCAGTGCCCGGTGATCGTGGTGAAGAAGATGGCGTCTGACGCGCCGCAGTCTTTCACCCTCATGCATGAGCTGGCGCATGTGCTGCTGAACAAGGCGAGTTGGATCGATGATGAAGCGGATCTGGGGGCCACCCAAGGACGTGAGCAGGAGGCCAACTTGTTCGCCGGCGCGCTTC
>JBDTQF010000184.1:0-8241 GCA_039932275.1 Burkholderiales bacterium | reverse complement strand
CCCGCCGCAGCCTGTACTTCTTCAAGGGCGACGCCATCAACGTGGGTGATGAGCGCATCGACCGCCATGCCGCGATCGAGCTGCAGGCCGGCCGCGCGGTGGAACTTGTCAACGGCGATGCCGAGAGCGAATGTCTGTTGTTGCAAGGCCGCCCGATCGGCGAGCCGGTGGTGCAATACGGCCCGTTTGTGATGAACACCCAGGCCGAGATCGCGCAGACCATGGCCGACTACCGGCGCACCCAGTTTGGCGGCTGGCCCTGGACCGACGAAGCGCCGGTGCACGGCCGCGACCCGGCCCGTTTTGCGCAGCACCCTGGCGGCCGCGAGGAGCGGCCGGCCGGCTAAATGTATTACCATTGAATCATCCATCCAATAGGTTGGATCGGTCGAATTTGGTTGAGCACCAGGAGACACACGATGCGCTGGAAGCACCGGCCCGAGGGCTCGAACTGGGGCGACTTCGGCAAGGACGACCAGCTTGGCCGCCTCAACCTGCTGACCCCCGAGCGGCGCCTGGCGGCGGTGCGCGAAGTGTGCGAGGGCATCGCCTTCCCGCTCAGCCTGCCGCTCGACTTTCCGGGCGGTGCCAACCTCATCCCCAGCCGCCGGCCGCCGCTGATCGAGGCCACCATCCGGGCCACCGGCGAGATCAGCTACAACTACGCCTTCTCGCGCTCGATCCCGCTGGCCTGCGACGTGGTGTCCGACGACAAGGTCACCATCTGGACGCAGTATTCGACGCAGTGGGACTCGCTGGCGCACTGGGGCCAGGAGTTCGATGCCGATGGCGACGGCGTGGCCGAGATCGTCTACTACAACGGCTACCGCGCCGGCACCGATGTGCTGGGCGTCGACGACCCAGGTGGCCCGTTCGCCCGCAAGCTCGGCCTCGAAACCGTCGCCGAGACCTGCATGCAAGGTCGCGGTGTGATGGTGGACCTGGCGGCCCTGCATGGGCAGGAGCATGTGCGGGTGGGCTTTGATGGGCTGATGCAGGCGCTCGAACGCCAGAAGCTGGCAGTCAGGCCGGGCGACATCCTGTGCCTGTACACCGGCTGGGCCGACCTGGTGCTGGCCATGAACAAGCAACCCGACTTCGACCGACTGCGCTTTGCCTGCCCCATCCTCGATGGCAACGACAAGGCGCTGCTGCAGTGGATCACCGACAGCGGCATCGTCGCCATCTGCGCCGACAACCTCGGCGTGGAGTCGGTCACCTTGTCGCCGCGCATCGGCGTTCTCCACAAGCATTCGATGATGCCGCTGCATGAGCACTGCCTGTTCAAGCAGGGCATCTTCCTGGGCGAGATGTGGTACTTCGGCCAACTGGCCGCATGGTTGCGTGAACACCAGCGCAGCAGCTTCCTGCTGACCGCGCCACCGCTGCGCCTGCCGGGCGCGGTGGGCTCGCCGCCGATGCCGGTGGCCACCGTTTGAGCGTGGCTGCCGTCCAGCGTTCGTGAACGCGGCCGCGCCTCCCGTGCCGCACCGCGGCATGATCACCGTCTCGACCATGCTCGCGGTGATCATGCAGGCGCTGGACACCACCATTGCCAACGTGGCGCTGCCGCACATGCAGGGCAGCCTGCAGAGCTCGCAGGACCAGATCGCCTGGGTGCTCACCTCCTACATCGTCGCCGTGGCCATCGCCACACCGCTGGCCGGCTGGCTGTGCGGACGCTGGGGCCGGCGGCGGGTGTTCCTGGTGGCGGTGGTGGGCTTCACGGCGGCGTCGGCGCTGTGCGGGCTGGCCATGAACCTGTGGGAGATGGTGTCGGCCCGCTTGCTGCAAGGCGTGTTCGGCGCCGCGCTGGTGCCGCTGTCGCAGGCGGTGATGCTGGACATCAACCCGAAGGAGAAGGTCGGTCAGGCCATGGCCGTGTGGGGCGCCGGCATCATGGTGGGCCCGATCTTCGGCCCCATCCTCGGCGGCTGGCTGACCGAGCATGCCGATTGGCGCTGGGTGTTCTTCATCAACCTGCCCGTGGGGGTGCTGGCGTTCTACGGCATCGCGCGTTACTTGCCCGAGAGCCGGCCGCCCGGTGAGCGGCTGGATTTGTTCGGCTTTGCCATGCTGAGCCTGGGGGTCGGGCTGCTGCAGCTGTGCCTCGACCGCGGCGCGCAGCTGGACTGGTTCAACTCGATCGAGATCCGCCTTGAAGCGGCCGGCTGCGTGGTCGCGCTGGCCTACTTCGTGGTGCACACCTGGACGAGCACCGGCGCATCGTTCCTCGACCGCGAGCTGCTGCGCGATCGCAACTTCGTCACTGGCTGTGTGTGCGTGGCCGTGCTCGGCGCGATCATGTACGCCACGATGGCGCTGCTGCCGAGCCTGCTACAGGGCGTGCTGGGCTACCCGGTCGTGGTGGTGGGCGAGGTCACGGCACCGCGTGGCCTGGGCATGATGCTGACCATGATCATGGTCGGCCGCGTGATGCACCGGGTGGACGGTCGTGCCCTCATGGCCTGCGGTTTTGCGCTCAACGCCTACTCGCTGTACCAGATGACGCACATCACGCTGGACATGGACACCGATCTGGTGGTGCTCTCCGGCTTCGTGCAGGGCATCGGCTTGGGCATGTCGTTCGTGCCGCTGACAACCATCGCGTTCGCCACGCTGGCGCCGCGCCTGCGCAACGGCGGCACGCCGATCTACAGCCTGATGCGCAACATCGGCAGCAGCGTTGGCATCTCGCTCGTGCAGATGCTCTACACCGAAGGCGCGGCGCGTTCGCACGCCGGCCTGGCCAGTGACATCACACCCTACAACCCGGTGCTGCAGGGCCTGCCGCCCATGCTGGACGCCGCCACGCCCGCGGGCCTGGCGGCCTTGAACATCGAGGTCACGCGACAGGCCGCGATGATGGCCTACGTGGCCGACTTCCACGTGATGATGCTGGTCACGCTGGCGGCCCTGCCGCTGCTGCTGTTCATCCGCAAGCCGGGCGGCGGGGCCGTGTCCGACGGGCCGGTCGCCGACGCGGCGCATTGACGGCGGCAGCGCAGGATCGCGGCCCGCATCAGCCGCGCGGCAGCACGTCGACGAACTGCCACCAGCCGTTCCAGAACAGCGGCTTGCGGTAGCCGATGACCCAGGGCTGGGCGATGTCGGTGACCATGCGGTGCACATGCACCCGGTAGGGTTCGTAGGCCAGCAGCAGCTTGTTGGCCTGGCCGAACAGGGCCAGGCGCTGGGGGCCGTCGGGCAGCGCAGTCATTTGCCGGTACACCGCATCGAAGGCCGGCAACTGGAAACGTGCGAGGTTGGCCTTGCCCACGGAGCCGCCGAAGCCGCGCTCCAGCGCGTCCTGGCCATCGGGCGAGTTGGCGGTGGAGCCCACCCGCCACATCATGAAGCGGCCGTTGCGCGTGGCCTTGAGGTTCTCGGCCCACTGGCCCACCACCAGCTCCAGCCGCAGGCCCAGTGCGTCGAGATCCTTCTTGAACAGCTCGTCGAGCTGACGCGAGGTCTGGTCGGATTGCGACAGCATCCGCAGCACCAGCGGCGAGCCGTCGGGCCGCTCGCGCCAGCCGTCGCCGTTGCGGTCGGTGTAGCCGTAGGTGTCGAGCAGGGCGCGGGCGCGCGCCGGGTCGTAGAGGCCGGCTTCGCTGCGCAAGGCCGGGTCGTAGCCGTAGGTGCCTGGTACCACGGCGCCTTGGGCTGGGATGGCTTCGCCGCGGCGTGCCAGCGTGATCTCGCGGCGGATGTTCAGCCCCAGGCCGATGGCGCGACGCAGCGCCACCTGCGCGGGCTGCAGGCCGCCCACCACTGGGTCGTCCATGTTGAACACCGTCAGCGTGATGTCCGAGGCCGCCTCGCGGTAGGCACGCAGGTGCTGCTTGGCCAGATGCGGCGCCAGCTTGCCGCCGGGGATGGCCAGCCGCACGAACTCCAGCGGCAGCTGGAACAGGAAGTCGTGCTCCTTGTTGAGGAATGACAGCCAGCGCGGTTGGGCCTCTTCGATGACGGACAGCTCCACCCGGTCGAGCATCGGCAGGCGCCGGCCCTTGAAGCGCGCCAGCAGGGCCTGGCCTTCGGCATCGTCGGCGGCCGGTTCGGCATCAAAGAAGCGCTCGCGGTAGCCCGGGTTGCGCACCAGCGTGATCAGTGACGAGCGCCGCCAGGCCTGCAGCCGGAACGGCCCGGTGCCGACCGGGTGCGCCATGATCTGGTCGCCGTAGCGCTCGACCACCTCGCGCGCCATTGCGCCCAGGCTGGTCAACGTGTACAGCAGCCGGGGCCTGGGTTCGCGCAGGCGGATGCGCAGCGTGTAGCGGTCGGGTGTCTCCAGCCCGGCCACTGGCTTGTCGTAGTCGAACGGGCGCCTGCTGGCCAGTGACTCGTCGCGCAGCTCGCGCAGGCCGACGATGCCTTGTTCTTCCAGCGCGCTCTGCGCCGGGCTCTTGAGCGCAGGGTCGTAGAAGCGACGCAGCGTGTAGGCGTAGTCGGCCGCCACCAGCTCACGCGCTGAGCCACCGAAGGCCGGATCGTCCTGAAAGTGGATGCCGGGCTTGATGCGGATGGTCCAGCTGCGGAAGTCGTCGCTGATCTCGGGCAGCGCCTGCGCGGTGCAGGGCTTGATCTTGAAGGGCCGGGCCAGGTGGTCGTACTCGTACAGGCCTTCGAAGAGATGGTCGCAGACGATCATCGAGTACAGGTCGCTGATCTGCGCCGGGTCGAACCCGGTCTCGGCCGTGCGCAGCGCGTAGCGCAGCACGCGCTCGTCGCCGCGCTGCAGCGGCTCGGCCGTGGACGGGACCGCGCTGGGCAGCAACCCCAGCGCACCGGCGGCCTGCAGCAGCGTGCGGCGGTCCATCAGGGTGCGGCGCTGGCGGCGACGTTGAGCAGGTCGCGTGTGGCCAGCGCGGCGCGGCGTGCGGCGTCGCGCCAGTCGTCGCCACTGCCGGCATACAGCACGGCGCGCGAGGAGTTGACGATGATCGGGCCCGTCGGCGCTCCATCGGCACCGCGGCGCAGCCCGGCTCGCACTGTGGCCTCGGCATCACCGCCCTGCGCGCCCACGCCGGGAATCAGCAGCGGCAGCGTGGGCGCCAGCTCGCGCACCCGCGCGATCTCGGCCGGGTACGTGGCACCCACCACCAGGCCGAGCTGGCCGTTGCGGTTCCACTCGCTGTGGGCCAGCGCGGCCAGGTGCTCGAACAGCCGCGGCTGGCCCGGCACATCGGCCAGCCGCTGCATCTGCCAGTCGTTGCCGCCGGGGTTGGAGGTGCGGCACAGCAAAATGGCGCCCTTGTCGGGGTAGCGCAGGTAGGGTTCGATCGAATCGAAGCCCATGAACGGCGACAACGTCACCGCATCGGCCCGGTAGCGCTCGAAGGCCTCCTTGGCGTACTGCTCGGCGGTGGCGCCGATGTCGCCGCGCTTGGCGTCCAGGATCACCGGCACCTCGGGCGCGACGCGCTGGATGTGCGCGATCAGCCGCTCCAGCTGCGCCTCGCCGCCGGCATGCGCCGCGAAGTAGGCGATCTGCGGTTTGAAGGCGCAGACCAGGTCCTTGGTGGCATCGACGATGCCGGCACAGAAGTCGTACAGCCGCCCGGCATCACCGCGCCAGGCGCCGGGCAGCTTGCCGGGCTCGGGGTCGAGGCCGACGCAGAGCATCGACTGGTTGCGCGCGGTGGCGCCTTGCAGGGTCTCGATGAAGGTGGCCATCGCGGCCTCAGACCCGCCGCGCCAGTTCGGCCGCCTTGCCGACGTAGCTGGCAGGTGTCATGGCCAGCAGGCGGGTTTTCTCGGCCGCGGGCAGGTCGAGCTTGGCGACGAAGCCGCGCATCAGCTCGGCCGTCATCGGCTGGCCGCGGGTGAAGGCCTTGAGCTGTTCATACGGCTCGGGCAGGCCGTAGCGCCGCATCACGGTCTGGATGGCTTCGGCCAGCACTTCCCAGGCGTTGTCGAGGTCGGCGGCGATGGTCTCGTGGTGCAGCTCCAGCTTGTTCAGACCACGCAGCAGGCTGTCGAAGCCCAGCAGCGCATAGCCCAGCGCCACGCCCATGTTGCGCAGCACGGTGGAGTCGGTCAGGTCGCGCTGCCAGCGGCTGATGGGCAGCTTCTGGCTCAGGTGGGTGAGCAGCGCGTTGGCCAGGCCGAGGTTGCCTTCGGCGTTCTCGAAGTCGATCGGGTTGACCTTGTGCGGCATCGTGCTGGAGCCGATCTCGCCTTCTTTCGTGCGCTGCTTGAAGTAGCCCAGGCTGATGTAGCCCCACACGTCGCGCGACCAATCGATCAGGATGGTGTTGGTGCGCGTGATCGCGTCGAACAGCTCGGCCATGTAGTCGTGCGGTTCGATCTGGATGGTGTACGGGTTGAAGGTCAGGCCCAGGCGCGCTTCGACCACGCTGCGGCTGAAGGCTTCCCAGTCGGTGTCGGGGTAGGCCGCCAGGTGGGCGTTGTAGTTGCCGACGGCGCCGTTCATCTTGGCCAGCAGCTTGACGGCGGCGATGCGTTCGCGCGCGCCATGAAGGCGCGCCACCACGTTGGCCACCTCTTTGCCCACCGTGGTGGGGCTGGCAGTCTGGCCATGGGTGCGGCTGAGCATCGGGATGTCGGCGAAGTCGTTGGCCATGCTGCCGAGCTTGCCGATGAGCTTGTCCAGCATGGGCAACAGCACCTCTTCGCGCGCGGCCTTCAGCATCAACGCGTGGCCGGTGTTGTTGATGTCCTCGCTGGTGCAGGCGAAGTGCACGAACTCACTGGCGCGTTGCAGCTCCTCATGGCCCTGGAAACGCTGCTTGATCCAGTACTCGACCGCCTTGACGTCGTGGTTGGTGCGCTTTTCGATGTCCTTGATCGCGAGGGCGTCGGCCTCCGAGAACCGCAGCACCAGCGAACGAAGCAGACCGCGCGACGCTTCGGTCAGCGGCGTGAACTCCTTGAAGCCGGCGTCCGACAGCGCGATGAACCATTCCACCTCCACCTGCACGCGGCGGTGCATCAGGCCGTACTCGCTCAGCAGCGGGCGCAGCGCATCGACCTTGGCGGCGTAGCGGCCGTCGAGCGGGGACAGGGCGGAGATGGTGGCAATCGTCATGGCAACGGGGCGCGTGGTGGGCGCGCTCAAACGGCAGGTGAGGGCGGGTGGCGGGGGCTGCAGCCCCGCTGGAGGCGGACGGCGCGATTGTAGGTTTCGAGCTCTGCAGGAGCGGGGCCTGTGCTTATCATCGGGCCCGCATCGCCGACAGCGAAGGAGCAGCCATGGGCCTGATGGATTTCATCAAGAAGCAGTTCATCGACATCCTCGAATGGACCGAGAGCCAGGACGGCGTGCTGGCCTGGCGCTACCCGATGGCGGGCAACGAGATCCAGAACGGCGCCTCGCTCACGGTGCGCGAGTCGCAGGTGGCGGTGTTCGTCAACGAAGGCCAGGTGGCCGACGTGTTCGGCCCCGGCATGCACAAGCTCACCACCCAGACGCTGCCGGTGCTGACCTACCTGAAGAACTGGGACAAGCTGTTTGCGTCGCCGTTCAAGAGCGACCTGTACTTCTTCAGCACCCGCCAGCAGATTGATCAGCGCTGGGGCACCCAGCAGCCGGTCACCATCCGCGACAAGGACTTCGGCGCGGTGCGGCTGCGCGCCTTCGGCAACTACAGCTACCGGGTGGCCGACCCGAAGCGTTTCATGGCCGAGGTGTCGGGCACGCGCGAGGCCTACACCGCGGCCGAGCTCGACGGCCAGCTGCGTGCGCTGATGCTGCAGCACATCTCGGACGCGGTGGCCTCGGCCGGCATTCCCTTCCTCGACCTGGCGGCCAACCAGGTGGAATTCGCCGCGCAGCTGCAGGCCGCGGTGACGCCGGCCTTCGACAAGCTGGGCCTGGCGGTGGACGCGGTGACGGTGCAGAACGTCTCGCTGCCGGAGGAGCTGCAGAAGGTGCTCGACCAGAAGATCGGCATGGGCATGGTGGGCAACGACATGGGCCGCTTCATGCAGTACCAGACCGGCCAGGCCATCCCCAAGCTGGCCGAGGGCGCGGGCGGCGGTGGCAGCGTGGCCGGCGACGCCATCGGCCTGGGCGCCGGCGTCGCGCTGGGCCAGGTGCTGGCGCAGAACCTCCAGCAGGGCCTGCAGGCGCCTGCACCGGCCGCAGTAGCGGCGGCTGTCGGCGTCAAGCCGGAGGAGGTGATGGCGCTGCTCGAAAAGCTGGCCGACCTCAAGGCCAAGGGCATCCTCACCGACGAAGAGTTCAGCGCGAAGAAGTCGGAGCTGCTGAAGAAGCTC
>JBDTQF010000183.1:0-8363 GCA_039932275.1 Burkholderiales bacterium | reverse complement strand
ATGAACGACAAGCAGGCGGCCGAGTTCGAGCGCACCAAGGAGTGCAACTTCGCCATCTCGCCGCCGGGCGTGGGGCGGTTTCGCGTCAATGCGTTTGTGCAGCAGGGGCAGGTCGGCATGGTGATGCGGACGATTCCGCAGCAGCTGCCCACCATCGATGGACTGGGTCTGCCGACGGTGCTGAAGGACATTGCCATGGCCAAGCGCGGCCTGGTCATCATGGTCGGCGCCACCGGCTCGGGCAAGAGCACGTCGCTGGCGGCGATGGTGGACTACCGCAACGAGAACGCCTTCGATCACATCATCACCATCGAAGACCCGGTGGAGTTCCTGCATCCGCACAAGAACAGCATCGTCACGCAGCGTGAGGTCGGGCTTGACACGCTGGACTGGGGCGCCGCGCTCAAGAACACGCTGCGCCAGGCGCCGGACGTGATCCTGATGGGCGAGATCCGTGACCGCGAGACCATGGCCCATGCCATCGCGTTCTCGGAGACCGGCCACCTGTGCATGGCCACGCTGCACGCCAACAGCGCCAACCAGGCCCTTGACCGGGTGGTCAACTTCTTTCCCGAGGACCGTCGGCCGCAGCTGCTGATGGACCTGTCGCTCAATCTCAAGGCGCTGGTATCGCAGCGCCTGCTAGCGCGGGAGGAGGGCGCCGGCCGCGTCGCTGCCGTGGAGATCATGCTGAACTCGCCGCTCATCGCCGACCTGATCTTCAAGGGCGAGGTCTCCGAGATCAAGGAGATCATGAAGAAGAGCCGGCAGGCCGGCATGCAGACCTTCGACCAGGCCCTGTTCGACCTGTACGAAGGGCACTACGTCACCTACGAAGATGCGCTGCGCAACGCCGACTCGGTCAACGACCTGCGCCTGAACATCAAGCTGCACAGCCAACGCGCCCGCGGCGCCGACCTGGGCGCGGGCACCGAGCACCTGCAGATCGTCTAGCGCCGGCCGCAGCATGCCTACCAAGGCCTACGAACCTGTCGCAGCGCAGCCGGTGGCTTTCATCGGCCTGGGTGTGATGGGCGCACCGATGGCGGGCCACCTCGCCGCGGCCGGCCACGCGGTCACGGTCTTCAATCGCACCGCCGCCAAGGCGGCCGAGTGGGTGCAGCGCCACCGCGGTTCGGCCGCGGCCACGCCGCGTGAAGCGGTCAAGGGGGCGGCACTCGTGTTCACCTGCGTCGGCAATGACGATGATCTGCGCTCGGTGGTATTGGGTGACTCTGGTGTGCTGGCGGGCATGGCGCCGGGTGCGGTGCTGGTGGACCACACCACGGCGTCGGCCGAGGTTGCGCGCGAACTGCACGCGACCGCCCGTGAACGCGGCCTGCACTTTGTGGACGCGCCTGTCTCGGGTGGTCAAGCCGGTGCCGAGAACGGCGCTCTGACAGTGATGTGCGGCGGCGACGCGGCCCCGTTCGAGACCCTGTGGCCGGTGGTCATGGCCTACGCCAAAGCCGTGACGCGCGTGGGCGAAAGCGGCGCCGGCCAGCTGGCCAAGATGGTCAACCAGATCTGCATCGCCGGGCTCGTACAAGGCCTGAGCGAGGCCATTGCCTTTGGCCAGCACGCTGGCCTCGACATGCACCAGGTGCTCGACGTCATCGGCAAAGGCGCGGCGCAGAGCTGGCAGCTCGACAACCGTGGCAAGACCATGGTGGACGACCGCTTCGATTTCGGCTTCGCGGTCGACTGGATGCGCAAAGACCTCGGCCTGCTGCTCGACGAGGCGCGCCGCAACGGTGCACGGCTGCCTGTCACGGCGCTGGTGGACCAGTTCTATGCCGACATCCAGGCGCAAGGCGGCGGGCGCTGGGACACCTCCAGCCTGATCCGCCGGCTGCGCTGAGCCAGGCGGCGGGTCAGAACCCGCAGCCGCTTACTTCGGCTTGGTTTCCTGCAACTCGGCCTCGGTCACCACATCCAGCAGCCGAACCACCTTCTGCACGCCGGAAATGGTGCGGGTCAGGTCGACCGCCCGGGTCGCTTCGGCTTCGGTCACGCGGCCGAGCAGGTAGACCACACTGCGCTCGACCACCACCTTGAAGGCATTGGCCGGCAGCGCCTTGGCGTCGATGAAGGTGGCCTTCACCTTGCCGGCCAGCACCAAGTCGCTGCTGCGGGCGGACATCGAACTCGGCCAACCCACCACCAGTTCATTGACGACGTTCTTGACGTTCTCCACCTTGGCCACGGTCTGTTCCACCGCGGTGCGGTCGGCATCGGTGTGCACCTCGCCGGTCAGCAGCACCAGGCGGTTGTAGCTGGTGGCACTGACGTGCTGCTTGTCGCCCAACGCGTCGCGCACGCGGTTGTTGGCCTTGAATTCAATCGATTGGTCTTCGATCTGCGTGGCAGCGGTGCGCCGGTCGGAAGCCACCATGGCGGCGCCGCCGAAGGCCGCACCACCCAACAGCAATGGTGCGGCGCACCCCGCGGTCAACGTGGCGAGCACGGCCGCGCAGAGCCAGGTGGCCACGGGGCGGGAAGGCAGTGAAGTCATTCTTGATGTTCTCCGAGCAATTGAAGGTCGATGGCATCGCACAGGCAATGCACCACCAGCAGGTGAACTTCCTGGATGCGTGCAGTGCGCTGATGCGGCACGCAGATGTGTACGTCGGTCTCGGCCATTTGTTCGCCGAGCTTGCCGCCGCCCTTGCCCGTGAGGGCCACGACGGTCATTTCCTTTTCATGCGCCGCTTCCACCGCTGCCAGGATGCTGGCTGAGTTGCCGCTGGTGCTGATGGCCAGCAGCACATCGCCGGGCTGGCCCAGCGCCTGCACCTGCTTGGAAAACACCTGGTCGTAGGCGTAGTCGTTGGCGATGGCAGTGATGATCGAGGTGTCGGTGGTCAGCGAGAGCGCTGCAAGGCCGGGCCGTTCACGTTCGAACCGGCCCACCAGTTCAGCGGCGAAATGCTGCGCGTCGCCGGCCGAGCCGCCGTTGCCGCAGGCCAATATCTTGCCCCCCGCGGTGATGGCACCCAGCATGGCCTGTGCGGCCTGGGCGATGGGTCGGGTGAGCGTTTCAGCCGCGGCGTACTTGAGGTCCGCGCTGTCGAAGAACTGTTGTTGGATGCGCTGTTCTAGCATGGCCGGGATCATATGCGAGGCCACCGAACGGGCCGTTACCGGCAGCGCAAGCCCCGCCCCGTGGCGCACGTATGGGTCGGGCTGCGGGCTCACTCGTGGGTGTCGAACGCGGCACGCAGCCACTCGATGGTGTGGCCTTCCACCGCCACCACGTCGAAACGGCACGGTGGCGGCGAGCGAAAGCGCAGCAGGTAGTGCTGTGCCGCCAGCACCAGCCGCCGCCGCTTGGCCATGCCGATACTGGCCGCTGCACCGCCGTGGCGGGCATTGCGCCGCGCGCGCACTTCCACGAACACCACCGTGCCATCGGCATCGCGCAGGATCAGGTCGACCTCGCCGCCGCGGGCCGAGGGGCCGCGCGCCACTCGATAATTGCGCACCAGCAGCGTCAACCCGTGACGCTGCAAATGAGCCAGCGCGGTGGCCTCCGCCGCGCTGCCGATGATCGACTTGTTGGAGCCCGGTTTGTCTGTATCCCGCGATGTGAGTTCGGACACGGCCACGCTCCCCACGTTGTTGCGCCAGGCGGCTGCGCACGCGGCTGGCGGGCAGCAGTATCCGCCAGGCACGCTGTATGTCGTGGCCACGCCGATCGGCAATCTGGCGGATCTGAGTTTGCGGGCGATCCATGTGCTGGGCCTGGTCGACGCCGTCGCTTGCGAGGACACGCGGGTCAGCGGCGGGCTGCTGCACCGCATCGGCCTGCAGGCGCAGTTGCTGGCGGTGCATCAGCACAACGAGCAGCGCGCGGCGGCCGAGATCGTCGCGCGGCTGAGCCAGGGTGAGCGCATCGCCTACGTCAGCGATGCCGGCACGCCGGCGGTCTCCGACCCCGGTGCGCGGCTGGTGGCCGCGGTGCACGCTGCCGGCTTGCGGGTGGTACCGGTCCCAGGGCCCAGCAGCGTTGCCGCGGCCTTGAGCGTGGCGGGCGATGGCGCTGCTGCGGCGCAGGGTGGCGCGTTCGCCTTCGTGGGCTTCGCCCCGGCCAAGGGCCGCGAACGCAAACAGGCGGTGGACGACCTGGTGGCACGCTTTGAGACCACCGTGTTGTTCGAGGCGCCGCACCGCATGGCCGATCTTGCGACCGCGCTGGCCGAGCGCTGCCCGGCCAGGACCCTCACGCTGTGCCGCGAACTCAGCAAACAGTTCGAGCAGATCGATGTGATGGCCTGTCGCGATCTGCCCGCCTGGCTGGCGGCAGACGCCCAGCGCCTGAAGGGCGAATTCGCGCTCGTGCTGCATGCGGTCGAGCCGGTTCAGGCCACTGCGGCGCTGGCCCCCGCCACCGAGCGCATGCTGCAGGCCTTGCTGGCGAGCCTGCCGCTCAAGCAGGCGGTGGCTTTGTGCGCCGATGCCACCGGCGCTGCGCGCAACGTGCTCTACGACCAGGCGCTGGCCTGGAAGGCTGCTCAAGACGCTGCCGCCGTCGACGACAGCGGCGAGGGCCTGGCCGACTGAGTCGGCACGCACCGGCCCGCCCTGTTACTGGTGCTGGCGGTCGTGCTTCTGGCGCGCGATGCGGGCGCTGTCGCGGTCTTGCATGCGGTGCAGCGTGCGGCGTTCCTTGGCGGTCACGGTGCCGTCGGCCTTGGCGGTTTGTTCGACCTTCTCCACGCGGCCCTGCTGGCGCTCCAGCCGGTTGGCTTCACGCGGGGTAAGCGAGCCGGATGCTTCGCCCTGTTCGATGCGCTTCTCCTGGTTGGCCTGGCGCTTGTCGATGCCTGGCGTGGCGGGGCCCGAGGCGGGCTGTGCGGCGGCCAAGCCGGTGGCACAGCACAGCGTGGCGGTGAGGATGGCGGGCTTGAGATAACGAACCTTCATGAAGCGCTCCGGTGTGAAGAGGTGGACAAGGTGGGCATCCGCGTGTGAGGAACTGAAAGCGCTGGCGATGCCTCACACACCACAACGCCGGGGGGCGAAGCTGGTTGACGGCAGCACACACGCTGTTGCAGCAAGGGCATCGCGCGGGCAACAGCCTTGTTCGCAGGTCGAGCAGGCCTGCACGTTCTGGCTACATCGGTTTGCAGCAACACGGGCCGCATCAACGAGCATGTCGAGCACGGCAGGAGGGGCCTGCCCGAGCTGAAAAAATAGAAGGAGTTCACCATGCCGGTTATCCGGAGTGGTTCGCGCTTGCGTCGAGGGCTGGCCATCAAGCGGATCGGGCTGCACGCCCACCTTTGTGCGTGGCTGATGGCCGTTGGGCTGGCTGCTTGCGGAGGTGGCGGCGGCGGGTCCACCGGCGACACGGGGACGGCGGGTTCAGCGGGCGGGGTGGGTACTTCGACGGGCGCCCCCCAGGCACCCGCCGGTGCGGCGGCATTGCCAGCGGTACCTTCGGGCAGCTGTGCCAGCTTCTATGGGTCTGGTTTTGCGCTGACCACCGGCGAGGTGGTGCAGCCCTTCGACGGCAGCGGCCGGCCCGCAAGAGGTGTGGCAGTGGCTGACCCGGCGTGGGGCACCTGCATCGTTCGCGCCACCGACCATGCGGCCGACAGCGTGCCCGGCTTCGCCCGCAACGACTACTCGCGGCGGCAGGCCTTCAACGCCGACAGCAGCAAACTCATCGTCTATGCACTCGATGGTTCCTGGCGCCTGTACGACGCCTCGACCTATGCGCATCTCAAGCGCCTCTCGGGCCCGGCGGGTGATGCCGAACCGCAGTGGCATCCCACCGATCCGAACCTGCTGTACTACCTGCCGACCAACGGCGGCCTGCAGGTGCGCGAGTTGAACGTGTCCACCAACACGGCCCGCACCGTGGGCGACTTCACCGGCAAGCTGCCCTGGTCGGATGTGCGGCGCCTGTGGACCAAGAGCGAAGGATCGCCTTCGGCAGATGCCCGCTACTGGGCCTTCATGGCCGAGACCGACGGCTTTGCATCGCGTGGCATCGTGGTGTGGGACCGGGTGAACAACACCATCGTCAGCACGCTGAACAACACTGAGCGGCCTGATCATCTGAGCATGAGTGCCTCCGGCAACTATGTGGTGGTTTCCTGGTTGGACCGCGTGGTGGCTTATGACCGCAACCTGCAGAACCCGAGGACGATCCACGGCTCCAGTGAGCACTCCGATCTCGGTTTGGATGCCGCAGGCAACGATATGTTCGTGTCGATCGACTACCAGTCGGGTGACGGTGCTGTGTTCATGACCAATCTGAACACTGGCGTTCGCACCGACCTGTTTCCGACCTACATCAGCCGCAAGGCCACCGCGATGCACTTTTCGGCGAAGGCCTTCAACAAGCCGGGCTGGGTGGTGATCAGCACCTATGCCGACTACAGCGCAGTGGGCGGCACGTCACCGCAGTTGTGGATGGACCGCAAGATCTTTGCCGTGCAGATGGCAGCCAGCCCCACCATCTACAACCTGGGCTTCACCCGCACCGTCAATGGCGGCTACTGGAGCGAGCCCCAAGCCAGCGTCAACCGCGACTTCACGAAGATCGTCTGGACCAGCAACTGGAACAACCGGGGCACCGCCACCGATGCCAACGGCGACTACACCGATCTGGACACCTACATGATCCAGATCCCGGTGGGCGCCATCCACTGACCACTGAGCGTTGAGCGGCCCCGTCGGGCCGGCCTCACTTCTTCGCAGCGGTGGCGCTGAGCAGCTCCGGCGGCAACACGAGCATGAACGCATCGATGTCGTTCTTGCTCTTGGTCCCCCAGTTCGAGTTGAACATCACCCGCGTGAAGCTGCGGTTCACCGAGGCGTGTGGTTCGGTGAAGTACTCGTTGGGGTAGCTGTGGTGAGCAGCCAGGTGCACGATGCGCGGGTTGGCCTGCAACTGCACCGCGAAGATCTTGCGATGTAGCCACTTCGGGTCGCTGCCACCGCGGTTCGAATAGTCACCGTAGGTGCTCATCAGCACCCAGCCGGGTTTGTCAAAGGCCCGGCCCGAGAAGTGCACTGCGGTGGCGGTGCGGTCGATGTAGGTGTCGAACAACGTGGTCTTGTCGCCGGTCTGCAGGTCGATCATGAACACCGGGCCGCCGCTACGTTCGTAGTCGATGGCGACATAGGCATCGTGGCCGTTGGCCAGCAAGGCGAGGTCGGAGTGCTCGCTCTTTTTCTGCAACACCCGCGGTTGGCTGAAATCGCGCTTGAAGGCGACCACGCTGTCGAGGAACGACACCACGATGAACTCGCCGCTGGGACTCATGCTGACGTGGTCGGGCCGGTCCTTGCCGTTCTTGGCCAAGTCGTAGGTGCCGACGATCTTGTCTTCCTGCAGGTCGTAGACGAACAGGCCCAGGCCCTGCCATTTGTCGCTGTCGACCATGAAGGCCCAGTAGCGCTGGTTGGCCGAGGGCGAGCCCTCGGACTTGGTCCAGGCCGTCATCGCCCGCGGCCACAGCGGCTGGATGCGCGAGGCGAAGTCGGCCACGGTGCGCACGGCGTCGGTCTTGACGTTGAGCTCCAGCAGCTTCATGCCGACGCCGTTGTTCGGAAAAAAGTACAGCAGGTCCGGGTTCTTGGCGTGCCACTGCGGCTCGGCGTCCCCCCCGATGCCATGAAGCTGCTTGACGTAGGTGGCCCGCTTGGGATCGTAGAGATGCCAGTACCCGTCGTTTGAGACCACGATGACACGGCTGTCATCGGCGTTGAAGGCTTGGCGGCGTGAGTAGTCATTGCGGGCAAAACCGCGCACCGGGTCCTGGTCGTGCGCGGAGATGCGTACGACGCAGGCGCGGTAGACCGGGTCGATCAGCGGCTGGGCCTGTGCGGGGCGCGGGGTCTCGACGATGGGGGCGTAATAGCTGCCCTCGGCCGGCCGCCAGCCACCAGGCTGCAGCTGCTTGCAGGCGGCCTCGATGTCGGTGCCGGTGTTGCCCGGGCCGCGGGCGTCGGGTGTGCCCGGGGGCAGGCGCACGGTCTGCGCCGCGGCCGTGAGCACGGCGAAGGTCAGGCTGAGGGTCAGGGCGCGCGCATGGCCGCTCCCGATCATGCGAGCAGTCATGTGGGCCTCTTGCGGGTGAGGAGGATCAGGCGGGCGAGGCTTCGGTCTGCATGCCTTGATGGCGCAGCAGCGCGTCGATGCGCGGTTCACGGCCGCGGAAGGCCTTGAAGTTGTCCATCGCGTCGCGCGCACCGCCGGCCTCCAGGATCTCGCGCCGGTAACGGCGGCCGGTCTCGGGGTTGAACACGCCAGTTTCCTCGAAGGCGCTCCAGGCGTCGGCCGACAGCACCTCGGCCCACTTGTAGCTGTAGTAGCCGGCCGAGTAGCCGCCCGCGAAGATATGCGA
>JBDTQF010000182.1:0-8370 GCA_039932275.1 Burkholderiales bacterium | reverse complement strand
TAGGGCTGACCTATACGGATCAAGCACTTACAGCGGTTGGTGTCGAACTCGGGCGTCCATGCGCCCATTGACACCGTTTGGCAGGCGTGGACCACGCCCGCCGACATCGTGCAATGGAACGCCGCTTCGCCCGACTGGCACACCACCCGCTCGGAGGTGGATCTGCGCGTCGGTGGCAAGTTCTCGTCGCGGATGGAGGCCAAGGACGGCAGCATGGGTTTTGACTTCGAGGGGATCTACACCGAGATCATCGAACACCAGTTGATCGTGAGTTCGTTCGGTGATCGCACCATGCGTGTCGAGTTCATCGCTGCACCGGGGGGCATCACGGTGCGCGAAACCTTCGATGCCGAAGACACCCACCCGGTCGAGCAGCAGCAGCAAGGCTGGCAGGCCATCCTGGACAACTTCGCGCGGCATGTGGAGCGCAAGGGCCTGGCCACGGCCTGAGAAGGGCCGGCATCACGCGTTGGAACTTGCCAATGGTGCGCCCCACCTTTTGGAGCAAGCGCCATGTCCACCCCGACCACCAACACCGTCCGCCTGCACCGCGTGCTCTCCTGGTCGACTCCGGGATAATCCGCCCCCATGCAAGCCCAGAACCCCAGCCTCAACACCACCACGCTCAGCTACGACCAGGCCGGCGTCAACTACGACCTGATCGATCCGCTGAAGATTGCCGCGCAGCGCGCCGCGGCGGCCACGGCCTCGCAGCTGGCCACGCATGGTTTCACCGAGGTGACGGCGTCGCGCGGTGAATCGGCTTATGTGGTGGATGTGGGGCCGTTCTACCTGGCCTCGATCGTCGAGTGCCTGGGCACCAAAACCCTGGTGGCCGATGAGATGGCCACGCTCACCGGCCGCAGCTTCTACGACGGCATTGCGCAGGACACCATCGCGATGGCGGTGAACGACCTGATCACCGTGGGCGCCACGCCGCTGGTGGTGCAGGCGTACTGGGCGGCCGGCGGCTCCGACTGGTTTGGCGATGCTGATCGCGCCCAGGCGCTGGTGGCCGGCTGGAAGAAGGCGTGCGAAGTGTGCCGGGTGGCCTGGGGCGGTGGGGAGACGCCGGCACTGGCCGGCATCGTCGAAGGCGGGCGCATCGACCTGGCAGCGTCGTGCACCGGGCTGATCAACCCCAAGCAACGCCTGTCGGTGGGCGACAAGCTGGGTGCCGGCGACGCCATCGTGCTGCTGGCCTCCAGCGGCATCCATGCCAATGGCCTGAGCCTGGCGCGCAAGCTGGTGGAGCGGCTGCCGCAGGGTTACCTCACCGAGATCGCCCCCGGCCTGACGTACGGCGCCGCGCTGCTGGCGCCCACCGCGCTGTACTCGCCCGTCACCGAGGCGCTGTGGGCCGCCGGCATCACGCCGCACTACACCGCCAACGTCACCGGCCACGGCTGGCGCAAGCTGCTGCGCCACCCCAAGGCGCTGACCTACCGCATCACGCAGGTGCCGCCGGTGCCGCCGGTGCTGAAGTTCATCCAGGAGCAAGCCCGGCAAGACGACCAGGAGGCCTACTCGACGCTGAACATGGGCGCGGGCTTCGCGCTGTACGTGGCCGCGGGTGACGCCGAGCGCACCGTCGAGGTCGCCCGCGCGCAGGGCATCGACGCCTGGGTGGCCGGCCGGGTCGAAGCCGGGCCGAAGCGGCTGATCATCGAGCCGCTGGGCATCGAGTACGGCGACGACGCGTTGCAGCTGCGCTGAGCGCCCCTCTCACCATCGCGCCATGATCCCCTGGCTGCCCGACCCGGCGTCGGACCCGGCCGACACCGCACCCTTTCCGTCCACTGCCCTGGCCCTCAGGCCTGAGTCGCCTGCGCCAGGCCTGCTCTGCGCCGGCGGCTCGCTGCGCCCCGCCCGGCTGCGGGCAGCCTATGCGCAGGGCATCTTCCCGTGGTTCGGCGAGGGCGAGCCGGTGTTGTGGTGGAGCACGGCGCCGCGCATGGTGCTGCAGACCAGGCACTTCCGGCTGCACCGTTCGCTGAAGAAGACGCTGCGCCGCTTCATCGTCACGCCCGGTTGCGAGGTGCGCATCGACAGCGCCTTCGACCGCGTGATCGACGCCTGCGCCGGCACACCGCGCGAGGGCCAGGGCGGCACCTGGATCGTGCCGGCCATGGTGGCGGCCTACCGGGCCTGGCACCGGGCCGGCGCGGTGCATTCGTTCGAGACCTGGATCGATGGCGAGCTGGTCGGCGGGCTGTACGGCGTCAACCTCGGGCGCATGTTCTACGGCGAATCGATGTTCAGCCACGCCAGCGATGCCTCGAAGATCGCGCTGGCCGGGCTGGTGGCGTTCTGCCGCGCGCAGGGCATCGAGTGGATCGACTGCCAGCAGCAGACCGGGCACCTGGCCAGCCTGGGCGCCACAGCCGTCACGCGCGAAGCCTTCGAAGCCCACCTCGCCCAGGTGGTGCCGGCGCCAACCCCTGTTGATTGGTCCTATGATCCTTCGCTGTGGGCGCAGCTGACCGAGCAGTTCACCGCGCCGTTCACCGATCTGGGCTGAACGGCACGGTCGGTCATCAGGCCAGCGCCCCACGGACGAGCCCGCGTGACCTACCCCAAGGACCTCCCGCTCGCGCAGTTGCAGTTTTACGCGACAGCGCCTTATGCCTGCAGTTACCTGTCGGGCCGGCAGGCGCGTTCGCAGGTGGCCACGCCCAGCCACCTGATCCAGGCCGAGACGTATTCGGAGCTGGTCAGCGCGGGTTTTCGGCGCAGCGGCATGTTCACCTACCGCCCGCACTGCGACGGCTGCGCCGCCTGCGTGCCGCTGCGCGTGCCGGTGGCCGACTTCCAGCCCAACCGCAGCCAGCGCCGGGCCTGGAAGCAGCACCGCCGGCTGGTCTCGCGCGTGATGCGGCTGGCCTTCCTGCCCGACCACTACCAGCTCTACCTGCGCTACCAGAACGGCCGCCATGCCGGCGGCGGCATGGACCAGGACTCGATCGACCAGTACACCCAGTTCCTGTTGCAGAGCCGGGTCAACTCGCGGCTGGTGGAGTTCCGCGAGCCCTCACCCGACGGCACCGGGCCGGGCACGCTGAAAATGGTGTCCATCCTCGACGTGCTCAACGACGGGCTGTCGGCCGTGTACACCTTCTACGAGCCCGAAGACGGCACCAGCTACGGCATCTACAACGTGTTGTGGCAGATCGAGCAGACCCGCAGCCTGGGCCTGCCGCATGTGTACCTGGGCTACTGGATCGAACAGAGCCAGAAGATGGCCTACAAGGCCCTGTTCAGGCCGCACGAGATTCTCACCGACGCCCAGTGGCGGCGTCGCGCCGAAACGCCCTGATCGGTCAGCTCAGTGCTGCGCCGGTGGCGGCCTGGATCTGGTCGCGCGTGACGCCGGGTGCCAGCTCCACCAGTTCGAGCCCTACATGGGTCACGTCGATCACGCCCAGGTCGGTGATGATGCGGTTGACCACGCCCACCCCGGTGAGCGGCAGGGTGCAGTGGGGCAGGATCTTCAGGTCGGTGGTGCCGTCCTTCTTGGTCGCCACGTGCTCCATCAGCACGATGACGCGGCCCACGCCGGCCACCAGGTCCATCGCCCCGCCCATGCCCTTGACCATCTTGCCCGGGATCATCCAGTTGGCCAGGTCACCCTTTTCGCTGACCTGCATGGCACCCAGGATGGCCAGGTTGATCTTGCCGCCACGGATCATGCCGAAGCTGTCGGCGCTGCTGAACAGGCTGGAGCCCGGCAGCGTGGTGACGGTCTGCTTGCCGGCGTTGATGAGGTCGGCATCGACCTCGTCCTCGGTGGGAAACGGGCCGATGCCCAGCAGGCCGTTCTCGCTTTGCAGCCACACCTCCATGCCCGCAGGCACGTGGTTGGCTACCAACGTGGGCAGGCCGATGCCTAGGTTCACGTAGTAGCCGTCGCGCAACTCCTGCGCCGCGCGGGCAGCCATTTCATCGCGGTTCCATGCCATATCCGATTCTCCTCAGGCTGCTTTGCGGACGGTGCGTTGTTCGATGCGCTTTTCCGGCGTCGCGTTGAGCACGATGCGGTGCACGAAGATGCCCGGCAGGTGCACCTGGTCGGGGTCGATCTCGCCGGTCTCGACGATCTTCTCGACCTCCACCACGGTGATCTTGCCGGCCTGCGCCACCACCGGGTTGAAATTGCGCGCGGTCTTGCGGAACACCAGGTTGCCGCTCTTGTCGGCGATGTAGGCCTTGACCAGCGAGACATCGGGCAACAAGGCGCGTTCCATCACGTACTTCTGGCCGTCGAACTCGCGGATCTCCTTGCCCTCGGCCACCAGGGTACCGACGCCGGTCTTGGTGAAGAAGGCCGGGATGCCGGCGCCGCCGGCACGCAGCCGCTCGGCCAACGTGCCCTGGGGCGTGAACTCCAGTGCCAACTCGCCGCTGAGGTATTGGCGCTCGAACTCCTTGTTCTCGCCCACGTAGCTGGCAATCATCTGCTTGATCTGCCGTGTCGCCAGCAACTTGCCCAGGCCGAAACCGTCAACCCCGGCGTTGTTGGAGATGGCAGTGAGGCGCTGGACGCCGCTGTCCATCAGCGCGTCGATCAGCGCCTCGGGGATGCCGCACAGGCCAAACCCGCCGACTGCCACCGTCTGGCCGTCGTGCACGATGCCTTGCAGCGCGGCGGCTGCACTTGGGTAAACCTTGTTCATCAGAGTGGCTCCGGCGGTGGTTCCATCAATTCTCGGCGTACTACGTCCGACCCGGGGTGGGTCGATCACCAAGTTGATTCAAGCAATTCTCGCACCGTGCGCATGCCCCACGCCATGCACCACGAGAGGCCGCGGCGCTCTGCGCAACGCGCTCAGCGCAGGCGTTCCCGCACGGCAGCCGGGATGGGCGTCGAGCGTTGCTCCTCCACCAGTGTCCAGACCAGCTTGCTGCCACCGGTGGCATACACCACACCCGGTTCATCGGTGCGCTCCAGCGTGTAGTAGGTGTCGACGCTGCTGGTGCCGATCTTGGACACATAGACGCTGGCCCGAACGTCGCCGGGGTAACTCAGCTGCCGGAGAAAGTTGCAGAAGGCATTCAACAACACTGGAGCCACCGTCTGCATGCCGTCGATCCTGCCCAGCGTGTCCAGCCACTCGGTCCGGGCGATCTCCATGTAGCGGAAGTAGATCGTGTTGTTGACATGGCGCATCGCGTCCATGTCGCCCCAACGGATGGGGATCACGGTCTCGTGCACCAGCTTCTTCTGTTCTGGCAGGTCAAATCGCAGCATCAGTCGGTCCGTTTCTCCACATCGACGCCCAGCGCCTCGGCCAGGCGCTGCACCATGGCGCGCAATTGCGCCACTTCCTCGCGCAACTGGGCTTGCTCCGCGAGCAGGCCGTCCAGCCCATGGTCGCGTGGTGCCGCGGCCGTGCCGAGCGTGGCGGCGTCCACGGCGCCGCAGAGCAAGTGCACCCAGCGCGGCTCGCGGGCGCCGGGCAGCCGCTCCAGCCGCTGTACGAACGGCGGCTGCTTGCCGGCCAGTTCATCCAGGAAGCCTTCCACCGAGGACACGTCGGCAAAGCGGTGCAGGCGTTCGCTGTGCAGGCGCAGTTCAGCCGCCGTCTGCGGACCACGCAGCATCAGCACCGCCAGCAGCGCCACGGCCTGGCTGGGCACCCCGAGCACGCGGCCCAGGTTGTGCTCATGGCGCACCACGCGGCTGCCGCTGACTTCCACCACCAGGGCCAGCCGCTTGAGGTCGTCCAGCGCTGCCAGCACCGACGGCTCGTCGAGCTGCAACACCGGCTCGCGCGCCGTCTTCTGGTTGCAGCCGGCCACCAGCGCGTTCAGCGACAGCGGATAGGTGTCGGGCACCGTGGCCTGCTTTTCGACCAGCACCGCGACGATGCGGGCCTCGACCGGAGTCAATTCACGCACGGCGGATCAGAGCGAAAACCCGTCGTCGGCCTGCAGCACCGCGCCGTTGACGAAGCTGCTCTCGTTGGCGCACAGCATCAGCAGCGCGGTGTTGAGGTCGGACGGTTTGCCGACGCGCTTGCGCGGCAGCATCTTCACCAGCTTCTGGCCGGCCTCGGTGTGCCAGTAGTGCTCGTTGATGTCGTTCTCGATGTAGCCCGGGCACAACGCATTGACGTTGATTCCGAAGCGGCCCCACTCCAGCGCCATCGCCTTGGTCATGTGGATGACCGCGGCCTTGCTCATGGCATAGACGCCGATCTGGTTGAGCACCCGCAGCCCGGCCACCGAGGCGATGTTGACGATGCGCCCGCCGGTGTAGGTGCCGGGCGCCGAGCCCTGGGCCCGGGCGATCATGCGCCGGCCCACCTCTTGCGCCACGAAGAAGGCGCCGCGCACGTTCACGTCCATCACGAAGTCGTAGTCGTCCGGCGTCACCTCGGTGAGCTTCTGCGTGGTGCTGACACCGGAGTTGTTGACCAGGATGTCGAGCGTGCCGACCTCGGTCTCGGCATGGGCCACGGCGGACTTGATGCTGTCGGGGTCGGTCACGTCCAGCGACACCACATGGGCATCGCCGCCCGCGGCCTCGATGGCCGAGCGCAGTGTCTTGAGCTGCTCGATGCGCCTGCCGGCCAGCACCACCGCAGCGCCGGCCTGTGCCAATGTGCGGGCGAACTGTTCACCCAGGCCGCTGGAGGCGCCCGTCACCAGCGCCACGCGGCCGGATAGATCGATGCTGTACGCCATATTGCTCCTGCTTGCTATGGGCCGGGTGAACCAACTGCCAGCGGCCCGGGGATGGCTCGAACGAAGATACCACGCACCTCTGACCGCGCCTGACATCGCCGGGGCATGACGGCGCACACCATCCGGCAGCCTGGCCCGGCGCAGTCCCTAAAATGCGGCGGTTGTGTCCACGCCGCGTTGACGGCGATTTCCACCCTTCCCTGTCGAGAACACCATGACCTCCGAAGAAATCCTCGCCCAGTTCGGCCCGCGCGAATCGATGGAATACGACGTGGTGGTGGTCGGTGCGGGCCCGGGTGGCCTGGCCACCGCCATCCGCCTGAAGCAGCTGGCTGCCGAGAAGGGCGCCGAGGTCTCGGTGGTGGTGCTCGAAAAGGGCTCGGAGCCTGGTGCGCACATCCTCTCAGGCGCAGTGATGGACCCGCGCGCCATCACCGAGCTGTTCCCCAACTGGAAGGACCTCGGCGCGCCGCTGAACCAGCCGGTCACAGGCGACGACGTGCTCATCCTCACCGAGACCGGTTCACTGCGCACGCCCGATGCGCTGGTGCCGCTGTGCATGCACAACGAAGGCAACTTCGTCATCAGCCTGGGTGCCGTCACCAAGTGGCTGGGCGAGCAGGCCGAGGCGCTGGGCGTGGAGATCTTTCCCGGCTTCACCGCGGCCGAGGTGCTGTACGACGAACACGGTGCGGTGCGCGGCGTGGCCACCGGCAACCTGGGTGTCGGCAAGGACGGTGAGCCCACCGACAACTTCCAGCTCGGCATGGAACTGCTGGGCAAGTACACCGTGTTTGCCGAGGGCGCGCGCGGCCACCTCGGCAAACAGCTGATCGCCAAGTTCAACCTCGACGCTGGCAAGGACCCGCAGAGCTACGCCATCGGCGTGAAGGAGCTGTGGGAGATCGACCCCGCCAAGGCCAAACCCGGCCGGGTGGTGCACACCGCCGGCTGGCCGATGGACACGCAGACCTATGGCGGCGGCTTCCTCTACCACCTCGAAGGCAACAAGGTCACGCTGGGCTTCGTGACCGGGCTGGACTACAAGAACCCCTGGCTCAGCCCGTTCGAGGAGATGCAGCGCTGGAAGACCCACCCGGTCATCCGCGCGGTGCTCGAAGGCGGCAAGCGCATCGGCTACGGCGCCCGCGCCATCACCGCCGGCGGCATCCTGAGCCTGCCCAAGCAGGTGTTCCCCGGCGGTGCGCTGGTGGGCTGCGATGCGGGCTACCTGAACGCCGCGCGCATCAAGGGCAGCCATGCCGCCATCAAGTCGGGCATGCTGGCGGCCGAGGCTGCGTTCGACGCGCTGCAGGCCGGGCGCTCGCAGGACGAACTGTCGGCCTACCCCGAAGCCTTCAAGCAGAGCTGGCTGCACGAGGACCTGCAGGGCTCGAAGAACTTCAAGCAGTGGTTCAAGAAGGGCTTCTACGTCGGCTCGTTGATGACCGGCATCGAGCAATGGCTGCTGCCCAAGCTGGGCATCAAGACCCCGCCGTGGACCCTGCACCGCACCGCCGCCGACCACACCTACCTGAAGCCGGCGGCCGACTGCCAGCCCATCAGCTACCCCAAGCCCGATGGCAAGCTGACCTTCGACCGGCTCTCCTCGGTGTTCATCAGCAACACCAACCACGAAGAGAACCAGCCCGCGCACCTGACACTGAAGAACGCCGCGGTGCC
>JBDTQF010000181.1:0-8423 GCA_039932275.1 Burkholderiales bacterium | reverse complement strand
GGGCGACCGCTTCGGTCGGAATCGACACGCGCCCGCGCAGGTTCTTGCCGTCACTGGCCCAGCCGGCGCGACAGCCAGCGCAGCGGCACCAGCAGGCACAGGCTGCCTGCCGCGATGACCAGCACCTCCCAAGGTGTGGCCGTGGCCATGTGGAACAACCCGGCGGCGGCGGGGATACCCTGCAGCAGGGCCAGGCCGAGCAGGGTGCCGGCCAGGGCCACCCACCAGGCCGTGTTGCCACCACGCAGCAGCGCCAGCAGGCTGCCCTGCGGGCGAAGCAGGGCGCCGATCAGCGCCAGGTCGGCGCTCACCAACAGCCCGAAGGCCAGGCCCCGCGTGGCTTGCTCAGACCAGCCATGCTGGCGCGACCAGGCCGCAGCGGCTGCGATGACGACACACACCAGCAGGCCCATGGCCAGGCTGATCCACAGGATGCGGCCGCTCAACAGCGCTGCACCGCGCCGCCGCGGCGGCTGGCGCAGTGCGTCGTCGGGCACCGGTTCCACTTCGAAGACGATGGAGCAGGCCGGGTCGATGATCAGCTCCAGCAGCGCGACGTCGGCCGGCAGCAGCAGCAGCGGCCAGCCGGCCAGCACGGCCAGCAGCGTCAAGCCCGCCAGTGGCACATGCACCGCGATCACGAAGGCCATGGCGCGCAGCAGGTTGCGGTCGATGCGCCGGCCCATGCGCACGCCGGCCACGATGGAGCTGAAATCGTCGTCGGCGATCACCAGGTCGGCGGCCTCGCGCGCCACGTCGGTGCCGCGCGCGCCCATCGCCAGGCCGATGTCGGCGGCCTTCAGTGCCGGGGCATCGTTGATGCCATCACCGGTCATCGCCACCACCTCGCCCTTCGCGCGCAGGGCCTGCACGATGCGCAGCTTGTGTGCCGGCACGGCACGGGCAACGATCTGTACCGGCCCGAGCAGGCGGGTGGCCAGCGCGTCGTCGTCGAGCTGGTCGATCTCAGTGCCGGTGAGCACCCCCGGGGCATTGCCGAAGCCGGCCTCGCGGCCGATGGCGCGCGCGGTGGCGGGGTGGTCGCCGGTGATCATCAGCACGCGGATGCCGGCGTCGCGTGCCAGCGCCAAGGCCTGCGGCACACCGGCACGCAGCGGGTCGGCCAGCGCCAGCAGGCCCAGCAGCTCGAAGGCATAGGCATGCTGGCCGTCGCCGTGCGGCGCGGCGCCGTCGAGCAGCTCGGCCTGCGCATGGGTCAGGCGTGCGCTGGCCACGGCCAGCACACGCAGGCCCTGGTCGGCCAGCGTGTCGATCTGGGCCCGCAGGGCATCCCAGTCAGCCGCGGGCAGGTGGCAGAGCTGCGCGATGGCCTCGGGCGCGCCCTTGGCCGCAATCAGCCGTGGGCCGCCGGGGCCGGCCTGCCACACGCGCGACATGGCCAGCAGCTCCGGCGCCAGCGGGTACTCACGTAGCAGTTGCCAGTCGTTGTGCAGATGCGCGGCGTCGATCAGATCGTCCAGCGCCAGGCGCTCGATGGCGCGCTCCATCGGGTCGGCCGAGCCCGTGGGCGTGGCCAGCAGTGCCACCTCGGCCAGCCGGTGCACGCTGGGCGGCAGGCGGGTGCTGCCCACCGGCACCGATTCGCCCTGCGCCGTGACCAGGCGCTGCAGGCGCATGCGGTTCTCGGTGAGTGTGCCGGTCTTGTCCACCGCCAGCACGCTGGCCGAGCCCAGGGTTTCGACGCTGGCCAGGTTGCGGGCCAACACACGCTGGCGCGCCAACCGCCAGGCACCCAGCGCGGTGAACACCGCCATCACCACCGGCACCTCCTCGGGCATCATGCCCATGGCCAGCGATACCCCGGCCAGCAGAGCGCCGAACCAATCGCCGCGTTGCAGGCCGTACACGCCGGCCACCAGCACACACACCACCAGGCCGGCCAGGCCCATGCGGCGCACCAGCAGCGCGGCTTCGGCTTGCAACGGGCTGCTGCCACCCTGCACCGTGGCCAGTGCCTCGCCGATGCGGCCCATCTGGCTGCGCGGGCCGGTGGCCTCGACCAGCGCGGTGGCCCGGCCGCGGGTGACCAGCGTGCCGGCGAACAGGCGCTGGCTGTCGTCTGGCTCAGCGGATGAGCCAGCGGCTTTGTTGACCGCCACCGATTCGCCGGTGAGCAGCGATTCGTCCACCGCCAGCAGCGTGGCGTCGAGCACGCGCACATCGGCCGGCACCCGTTCGCCTTCGCCCAGCACGATGCAGTCGCCCGCCACCAGCTCGCGGGCCGGCACCTGGCGGCGCTGGCCGTCGCGCAGCACGGTGGCCAACGGTGCGGCCAGCACGCGCAGGGCGGCCAGCGCGGTTTCGGTGCGGCGTTCCTGCACCACGGTGATGGCGATGACCACCAGCACCGCCGCCATCAGGAGCAGCGCATCGGCGGCGTCGCCGATCACGATGTACAGCGCACCGCAGGCCAACAAGGCCAGCAGCATGGGCTCGCGCAGCACGGCACCGACCATCGTCAGCCAGCCGCGTGAGCGTGCCTGGGGCAACTCGTTGGGGCCGTCGGCGGCGAGTCGGGCTTGGGCGTCGGCGCTACTCAGGCCGCTGGGCGAGGGGCTGGGCACGCGCGGGCGCTGGGCTACTGGAACGCCACCTCCTCGAAGCTGCGCAGCTTGCGGCTGTGCAGTTCTTCGAGGCGGCGGCGACGCAGGATGTCGAGCGCACGCATGCCGATGCGCAGGTGCTGGTCGACGCGTTCGCGGTAGAAGCGGTCGGCCATGCCGGGCAGCTTGATCTCGCCGTGCAGCGGTTTGTCGCTCACGCACAGCAGCGTGCCGTAGGGCACCCGAAAGCGGAAACCGTTGGTGGCGATGGTGGCGCTTTCCATGTCCAGCGCCACTGCGCGGCTCTGGCTGAAGCGGCGCTCGGGGCCGGGGTGCGGCAGCAGCTCCCAGTTGCGGTTGTCGGTGCTGGCCACCGTGCCGGTGCGCAGGATCTTCTTCAGCTCGAAGCCCTGCAACTGGGTCACTTCAGCCACCGCCTCCTCTAGCGCCAGCTGCACCTCGGCCAGCGCCGGGATGGGCACCCACAGCGGCAGCTCCTCGTCCAGCACGTGGTCCTCGCGCACATAGCCGTGCGCCAGCACATAGTCGCCCAGCCGCTGGGTGTTGCGCAGGCCGGCGCAGTGGCCCAGCATCAGCCAGGCATGCGGGCGCAGCACGGCGATGTGGTCGGTGATGGTCTTGGCATTGCTGGGGCCGATGCCGATGTTGACCATGGTGATGCCGGTCCGGTCGGGCCGCATCAGGTGGTAGGCCGGCATCTGCGGCATGCGCGGCGGCGGCACGCCGAGTGCGTCACCCGGCTCGGCCGGGCTGCCGACGCGCCGGGTGATGATGTTGCCGGGCTCGACGAAGGCGCTGTAGCCGTTGCCGGCGCTGTCGGCCGGATCGGCCATCAGGTGGTGGCCCAGCGCAATGAACTGGTCGATGTAGAACTGGTAGTTCGTGAACAGCACGAAGTTCTGGAAGTGCTCGGGCGCGGTGCCGGTGTAGTGGCGCAGGCGGTGCAGCGAGTAGTCCACCCGCGGCGCGGTGAACAGCGCCAGCGGCCGCGGTTCACCGGGGCGCACTTCGTCGGTGCCGTTGGCGATGCCGTCGTCCATGGCAGCCAGCTTGGGCAGGTCGAACAGGTCGCGCAGGCGCTCGCGCCGCTCGGGGCTGAGCGAGCCTTCGACATGGTCGTGCTCGGCGAACGAGAAATGGATCGGGATCGGTGTCGAACTCAGCCCCACTTCCAGCGGTACGCCGTGGTTGCGCAGCAGCAGGTCGAACTGCTCCAGGTAGTACTCGGCGAACAGGTCGGGTCGTGTCAGCGTGGTCTCGAACACGCCCGGGCCGGCGACGAAGCCATAGGCCAGGCGCGAATCGGCCCGCGCCACGGTCTCGGTGCGGATGCGCACGAACGGGTAGCGGGCCCGCACCCGGCCCTCGGGTTCCTTGCCGGCGACGAAATCAGCCAAGCTCTGCCGCAGGTAGGCGATGCCACTCTCGTAGATGGCCAACGCATGCGCGTGCGCCGAGGCTGCATCGGAGAAGCTCTGGGTGGTGATCAGCGTCGGTGAACTCATGCGGCCATTGTGACGCGTCACGCTGCGTCAAGACGGACACGAGGAACCCGCCGCCGGGCCGCCCCAAGGCGGGTTCAGCCCCCTCGGGGGGTGGCGCTGGCGCGGAGCGCCAAGCCTGGGGGCCTGTTCAATCCAACGCCAGCCAGAGCAGCCCGCCCAGGCCCACGAGGCCCGCCGGCCAGCCCCAGCGCTCCAGCCGCGAGACCGCTTCGCCGGCAATCACCTCCACCGGCACCGGGGTGGCTTCGAGCACGCGGTTGGTGACCGAGTCTTCGAGCATGCGGGTGAGCGAGTTCTTGCGCGCCGTGCCCATCACGATGTGGTGCACGCCCAGTTGTTGCGCGCCGCGGCAGATCTCTTCGGCGCGGTCACCCAGCGCACGGTGAACCTCGTGCGGCACGCCGGCTTGGCCGAGCAGCGCCCGGGCACCGGCCATCGCGGTGTTGGCCTGGTCTTCGTGCCACGCCGCCCGGTCGGTGCGGCTGACGAAGCGCGCGATGTGGCGCGACAGGCGCGGCTGCACGTTGAGCAGATGCACTTCCAGGGTGTGGTCGCGGCGGTATTCGTTGACGACGTGGCGTACCGCACCGAGCGCGTTGTCGGAGCCGTCGACTGGCACGAGGACTTTCAACATGGCTTTGTCTCCTGCAAGAACCGGGGAGGGGTCGGCCCGGCCGCTCACGCCGGCTGGGAACTGCGGGGCGAATTTGGCCAGGCGGGCATGGATGCGTGATTCGAGCTGCCGATGATTCTTCACGAAGCCGCCCCACAACACCAGCGGGATGGCCAGGAACGCCAGCACACCCGCCACCGGCCAAGCCTGCAGCCAGGGTTTGAGCAGAGGTTCGCTGCTGACCATCTTCACCGCCGTCCACACCAGCACGCCGGCGCCGATGTACACCACACCCGGGTAGCGCTCCACCACCTTGAGTACCAGCGTGCTGCCCCACACCACGATGGGCACGCTGATCACCAGCCCGGTCACCACCAGCAGGTAGCTGCCGTGCGCCGCGCCGGCCACCGCCAGCACGTTGTCCAGGCCCATCACCGCATCGGCGATGACGATGGTGCGCATCGCGCCCCAGAAGGTGGTGGCGGCGGGGCCGTGCTCGCCGCCTTCGTCCTCGTCCGGCAGCAGCAGGCGGTAGGCGATCCACACCAGCAGCAGGCCGCCGGCCAGCAGCAGCCCGGGGATCTTGAGCAGCCACACGACGATCACCGTCATCAGGCTGCGCACGCCGATCGCGCCGACCGCGCCCCAGATGATGGCGCGTTTTTGCAGGTGCGTAGGCAGGCTGCGGGCGGCCAGCGCGATGACGATGGCGTTGTCGCCCGCCAGCACGAGGTCGATGACGATGATGGCCAGCAGGGCGGAGAGGAATTGGGTCGGGTCCATGGGTGCAGACAGTCGGAGCGAAGCGCTGGGCCGCGGAGCGTTTTGATTGTTTGCCTCGGTGTGGGAGATGACCAGTCGAGATTCGCGATGAATGCGGGTGCCGTGGGAGGGCCGTCAGGTTCATGGTAGAACCCGCTCAGCAGCGGCCAAAGGGGCCGTGGCATCCCGCAAAGTGGGAGTAGTTCGCCAGCCGCCCGGCGCCCGGCGCCGGGCGGCGGGTCCGCGTGGTCGTCAGTACGGGTTGCGAAACCCCGGCGCGCGGGTCACCTGTCGGGTGATGAGCAAGACCTTTGCCTCACATGGCGAAGGTGCGTCCCGATGCAAGCGAACAACCCCATGCAACCGATCCGACGCTACCTGCGGCATGGCACGCTGCCGCAGCTGGCGGCGTTCGAGGCGGTGCTGCGCCTGGGCAGCGTGACCGAGGCCGCCGAGGCGCTGCACATGGCGCAGCCCACGCTGTCGGGCCACCTGCGCAAGCTGGGCGAAGCGCTCGATGTGCGGCTGTTCGAGCGGCGCGGCAAGCACCTGGTGCCCACCGCCGAAGCGCGCCTGTTGGCAGCGACCGCGCGCGAGGTGTTCGAGGCCCTGGCGCGCTGCGAAGCCCTACTGGGGCCGCGCCGTTTGGCGGCTGCGGAGGCTGTGACGCCGCAGATTCAGCGCAGCGGCGGGAGGGTGGTGGCGCTGGCCGATGAGCGGCGCGGCCGCGCCGCATGCCGCCCGGCGGCATAGAGCGCGCGCGGTAGCACCTGCACCGTCAGGCGCGAGGCGGGCGCCAGCGGGTCGCCGTCGGCCGCCAGAGCCAGCGGCCGGCCGGCATCGATCACCAGCTTCTGGCCGCAGAGCTGGTACAGCGAGGCTGGGTGAGCCGGGTGGCCGGCCAGCAGCCGCAGCACCGACCACAGGCCCAGCGCCGGCACGACCAGGGCGTCGAGCCGGCCGTCGTCGAAGCGCGGTTCGGCGGCAATCGCATGCGCTGGCAGGCTGGTGCCCGGGGTGGGCGCGTTCAGCACATTGGCGCTGGACAGCCGGCCCTCGTACTCCAACTCGCCATTGACCCAGATGCGGGCCTCGGTGGGTGCATGCTGGAGCCAGGCGGCGGGCACCGTCCACAGCCGGCGCGGCAGCCCGCGCAGCAGCCGCGGTGCGCGTTGCAGCCGGGCTGCCACCTGGGCGTCGAAGCCGGCATGCAGGCTGGCGACGAAGTGGGCGGTGTCGTCCTCGGTCTGCACCTGGCCGATGTCCAGCGGCGCCACGGCCGCCTTGAGCGCATAGGCCAGCGCCTTGGGCCAGCCCACGCCGTGCACGCCCAGCGCGCGCGCCAGGTGGTTGTTGGTGCCGGCCGGCAGCAGGCCGAGCCGGTGGCCGCAGCGCAGGAAGGCCGGCAGCATGGCCTGCACCGAGCCGTCGCCGCCCACCACCACCACCCGCGTGCGCGGGGCGATGACCATCAGCGTGGCCAGCGCCGCATCGGCCGATGAAGGCGCCAGCAGCGGCACCTGCGGCATGCGCTTGGCCAGCCATTGTTCGATCGGCCGGCGCAACGCCGCGGCCCGGCCCTGGCCGGCCACGGGGTTGAGCAGCACGATGGCGGGGTCTTGCATGGCAGGTGAGGTTGCTGGCAGCGCAGCCGCTCGGGCGCGGATTGAAACCCATTGTGTGCGAGCCGGTGGCCGCGTGGCAGCCCGGCAGCCGGGCGGCGAGCCGCGGCTCCTTGGGCGACTCCCTAAAATCGACCTTTCGCGCGCTGAACCAAACGCTGAGTCCCAGCGCCCCGCCTTTCATGCACCGGCCGGTGGCCGGCGCAGAGCCCTGATTCCCATCCCGACTGCCCCGCACCATGAGCGACGCTTTGTCCAAGTCTTTCGAACCCGCCCCCGTCGAGGCCAAGTGGGGGCCATTGTGGGAGCAGAGCGGCGTCTACGCGCCCACGCTCGACCCGGCCCAGCCCAGCTTCAGCATCCAGCTGCCGCCGCCCAACGTGACCGGCACGCTGCACATGGGCCATGCGTTCAACCAGACCATCATGGACTCGTTGACGCGCTACCACCGCATGCTGGGCCACAACACGCTGTGGGTGCCGGGCACCGACCATGCCGGCATCGCCACGCAGATCGTGGTGGAGCGGCAACTGCAGGAGCAGGGGCAGAGCCGCCACGACCTGGGCCGCAAGAACTTCGTCGCCAAGGTGTGGGAGTGGAAGCAGCAGTCGGGCGCCACCATCACGCAGCAGATGCGCCGCATGGGCGATTCGGTGTCGTGGCAGCACGAGTACTTCACGATGGACGACAAGCTCTCCAAGGTGGTGACCGACACCTTCGTGAAGCTATATGACGAAGGCCTGATCTACCGCGGCAAGCGGCTGGTGAGCTGGGACCCGGTGCTGAAGTCGGCGGTCTCTGACCTGGAGGTGGAGAGCGAAGAGGAAGACGGCTCGCTCTGGCACATCCGTTACCCCATCGAGGGATCGAGCGAATCGCTGGTGGTGGCCACCACGCGGCCCGAAACCATGTTGGGCGACACCGCGGTGATGGTGCATCCGGAAGACGAGCGCTACGTCCACCTGATCGGCCAGCAGGTGCGCCTGCCCATCACCGGCCGCCTGGTGCCGGTGATCGCCGATGACTATGTGGACAAGGCCTTTGGCACCGGGGTGGTCAAGGTGACGCCCGCGCACGACACCAACGATTACCAGGTGGGCCTGCGGCACGGCCTGCCGATGATCACGATCTTCATGCTCGATGCCTGCGTGCGGGTCGACCTGCCGGAGATCCCCGAGGCATACCGCGGCCTGGACCGCTTTGTGGCCCGCAAGGCCATCGTCGCGCAACTCGACGGCGAGGGCCTGCTGGTCGAGGTCAAGAAGCACAAGTTGATGGTGCCGCGCTGCGCCCGCACCGGCCAGATCATCGAGCCGATGCTGACCGACCAGTGGTT
>JBDTQF010000180.1:0-8445 GCA_039932275.1 Burkholderiales bacterium | reverse complement strand
GCGTAAGCCAACAGATTTACAGTCTGCCCCCTTTAGCCACTCGGGCACCCCTCCGGAGCGAGCCCAAAAGTTTAGCACAGCTCGATGTCTGCGCCAGACCCGTGGGCCGGCTCGCCTTCAACGCACCAGCCGCCAATCGATTGCGGCGCCGCCCTGCCCGGCCAGATGGGCATTGGCCCGGGAGAACGGCCGGCTGCCCAGGAAGGGCACTGGCGGGCGCATGGCCGAAAGCGGCGACGGGTGATTCGACATCAGCACGGCATGGCGCCCGCCGCCGCGCGTCTCGATCAACCCCTGTTTGGCCTGAGCATGCGCGCCCCACAACAGGAAGACGCAGGCCCGCGCCTGCTCGGCCACCACCGCGATCAGCGCGTCGGTGAGCAGCGCCCAGCCCAGCTTGGCGTGGCTGGCGGGCCGGTCGCGCGCCACCGTCAGGCTGGTGTTGAGCAGCAGCACGCCCGCGTCCGCCCACGGCCGCAGGCTGCCCGAAACTGGCAGCGCCAAACCCAGATCGGCCACCAACTCCTTGCGGATGTTGCGCAGACTGGCTGGGATGCGCACGCCGGCCGGCACCGAAAACGCCAAGCCTTCGGCCTCCCCCGGGCCGTGGTACGGATCCTGGCCGAGGATGACCGCCCGCACATCGGCCGGAGCGGTGTGGCGCAGCGCCCGCCACGGGTCGGTGGGGTAGATGTCGTGGCCAGCCGTGACCTGGGCGTCGATGGCCCGGCACAGCGCCAGGCCGTCAACGCTGCGCAGGAATTGCTCAACCGGTCCGGCCCACCCCGCCGGCAGCCCCTGCGCCGACACGGCCAGCGGCTGCTGCAGCCGGTTGTCCGGCAGCGATCGCGCCGCGTCGTCGCCGTACAACGGCCGGGCAGAAGTCACTGGACGGCCCTCCGGTTACTGCCTGACCACCTCCCAAGGGCAGGAAGGGCGCTCCCTTCGGGCGGCTGGGCAGGAGCGCTCACGCGAACAGCGTCGCCAGCTCGGCGCCAGGATCGGTCGCACGCATGAACGCCTCACCGACCAGGAAGGCTGGCACGCCGGCGGCGCGCAGGCGCTGCACGTCGGCCGGCGTGCGGATGCCCGACTCCGTCACCAGCAGCCGGTCGGCCGGCACCTCGGCCAGCAGGTCGAGCGTGGTCTGGATGTGCACCTCGAAGTTGCGCAGGTCGCGGTTGTTGATGCCGACCAGCGGCGTGCGCAGCTTCAGCGCGCGCAGCAGCTCGGCCCGGTCATGCACCTCCACCAGCACCGCCATGCCGTGGGCACGGGCACAGGCTTCCAGATCGGCCATCTGCGCATCGTCCAGGCTGGCGGCGATGAGCAGGATGCAGTCCGCGCCCATCGCACGCGCCTCGTGCACCTGCACCTCGTGCACCATGAAGTCCTTGCGCAGCACGGGCAAGGCGCAGGCGGCACGGGCCTGTTCGAGGTACTCGGGTGCGCCCTGGAAATACGGCCGGTCGGTCAGCACGCTCAGGCAGGCCGCACCGGCGCGCTCGTAGCTCGCGGCGATGTCCGCGGGCACGAAGTGCTCGCGGATCACGCCCTGGCTGGGGCTGGCCCTTTTGACCTCGGCAATCACCGCCGGCCTGCCCGCGGCCCCCTTGGCGCGCAGCGCGCCGATGAAATCGCGCCGGTCCGGGCGCGCCTCGGCGGCAGCACGCCAGTCGGCCAGGCTGCGCTGCGCCAGCGCCTGAGCCACCTCTTCGTGCTTGGTGGCATTGATCTTGTCGAGGATGGTGCTCATCGTGTGCGCCCCGCTCAACCCGCCGCCAGCGCGTTGGTCGCCGCAACAAACCGCTGCAGCCGCGCCTTGGCCTGGCCGCTGGCCAGCCCTTCGCGCGCCAGCGCCACGCCTTCGGCCATGCTGGCCACCACGTTGGCGGCATACAGCGCCGCGCCGGCATTGAGCGCGACGATGTCGCGCGCCGGGCCGGGCTGGTTGTCCAGCACCGCCAGCAGCATCGTGCGTGATTGCTCGGGCGTCTCGACCTTCAACGCCCGGCTGCTGGCCATCGGCAGGCCGAAGTCTTCCGGGTGGATCTCGTACTCGCTCACCACACCGTCCTTCAACTCGGCCACCAGGGTGGCGGCGCCCAGCGAGATCTCGTCCATACCATCGCGGCCATACACCACCAGGGCATGCTCGGCGCCCAGGCGTTGCAACGCCCGCACCTGGATGCCCACCAGGTCGGGGTGGAACACGCCCATCAGGATGTTCGGCGCATCGGCCGGGTTGGTCAGCGGTCCAAGGATGTTGAAGATGGTCCGCACCCCCAGTTCCCTGCGCACCGGCGCGACGTTCTTCATCGCCGGATGGTGGCTGGGCGCGAACATGAAACCGATGCCGGTGTCGGCCACGCAGCGTGCAATGGCCTGCGGCGACAAAGCCAGGCTCACGCCCAGGGCTTCGAGCACATCGGCACTGCCCGACATGCTGGAGACGCTGCGGTTGCCATGCTTGCTCACCCGGGCACCACACGCCGCCGCCACGAACATGCTGCAGGTCGAGATGTTGAAGGTGTGCGAGCCGTCGCCGCCGGTGCCGACGATGTCGACCAGGTGTGTGCGGTCAGCCACCGAGACCTTGACCGAGAACTCGCGCATCACCTGCGCCGCAGCGCTGATCTCGCCGATGGTCTCCTTCTTCACCCGCAGGCCCACCAGCAGCGCGGCCATCATCGGCGCCGACATCTCACCGCTCATGATGCGGCGCATCAGCGCCAGCATTTCGTCGTGGAAGATTTCGCGGTGGTCAATGACCCGGGTGAGGGCCTCGGTGTCGGTGATCATCAGCGCATCTCCAGAAAGTTCTTCAGCAGCGCATGGCCATGCTCGCTGAGGATGGACTCGGGGTGGAACTGCACGCCTTCGATCGGCAACGATCGATGCCGCACGCCCATGATCTCGCCATCCTCGCTGGTGGCAGTGACCACCAGATCGGCCGGCAGCGTGGCCCGCTCGATCGCCAGCGAGTGGTAGCGGATCACGCTGAACTGCTTGGGCAGCCCCTTGAACACACCCTGCTGGTCGGTGGTGAGGGTGCTGGCCTTGCCGTGCATCTGCACCTGTGCCCGCACCACCCGCCCGCCGTAGGCCGCGCCCATGGCCTGGTGGCCCAGGCACACGCCGAGGATGGGCAGCTTGCCGGTGAAGTGGCGGATGGCCTCGATGCAGATGCCCGCTTCGGCCGGCGAGCAGGGCCCCGGCGACAGCACCAGCCGGTCGGGCTGCATTGCCTCGATCTGTTGAAGAGTGATCTCGTCGTTGCGGTGCACCCGCACCTCTTCCCCCAACTCACCGAAGTACTGCACCAGGTTGAAGGTGAAGGAGTCGTAGTTGTCGATCATCAGCAGCATCGTGTTCTCCTTCGCTCAAAAACCGGCTTCGACCAACTCGGACGCGCGGATCAGCGCACGCGCCTTGTGCTCGGTCTCGGCCCATTCCATCTCGGGCACCGAGTCGGCCACCACGCCGGCCGCAGCCTGCACGTACAGCCGTTGCTGCTGCACGATGCCGGTGCGGATGGCGATGGCCACGTCCATGTCGCCGGCATAACTCAGGTAACCACAGGCGCCGCCGTAGATGCCGCGCTTGACAGGCTCCAGCTCGTCGATGATCTCCATCGCGCGGATCTTGGGCGCACCCGTCAGCGTGCCCGCCGGGAAGGTGGCGCGCAGCACGTCCATGTTGCTCATGCCGTCCTTCAGCAGCCCCTCGACATTGCTGACGATGTGCATCACGTGCGAGTAGCGCTCCACCACGAAGGCCTCGGTCACCTTCACCGAGCCGGTCTTGGCAATGCGGCCGATGTCGTTGCGCGCCAGGTCGATCAGCATCAGGTGCTCGGCGCGCTCCTTCGGGTCGGCCAGCAACTCGGCCTCGGCGGCCTTGTCAGCCTCGGGCGTGGCGCCGCGCGGGCGGGTGCCGGCGAGCGGGCGGATGGTGATCTTGTCGCCTTCGGGCGTGCGCTCGTGGCGCACCAGGATCTCGGGCGAGGCGCCGACGATCTGAAAGTCGCCCAGGTCGTAGAAGTACATGTACGGGCTGGGGTTCAGCGCCCGCAACGCTCGATACAGCGCCAGCGGCGAGGCGGTGTAGCGCTTGCTCAGCCGCTGGCCGATCTGCACCTGCATCATGTCGCCGGCAGCGATGTACTCCTTGCTGCGCAGTACCGCGGCGAGGAAATCGTCCTTGGCGAACTCGCGCATCACCGGCTGGGCCTCGCCCGGCTGCACCTCGGGCGCGGCCACCGACTGCCGCAGCTGCGCGGTCAACTCAGCCAGCCGGCCACGCGCCTGTGCGTACGCCCCCGGCTGTGTGGGGTCGGCATAGACGATCAGGTAGAGCCGGCCCGACAGGTTGTCGATGACCGCCAGCTCCTCGGTGTGCAGCAGCAAGATGTCGGGCGTGTCGAGCCCGCCCGGCTTGTCGAAGCTGGCCAGCTTGGGCTCGATGTAGCGCACCGTGTCGTAGCCGAAGTAGCCGGCCAGCCCGCCGCAAAAGCGCGGCAGCCCCTCGCGCAGGGCCACCTTGAAGCGCGCCTGGTAGGCCTCGATGAAGGCCAGCGGGTCGCCGTCATGCGTCTCGACCACACGGTCGTCGCTCACCACCTCGGTGACCCAGCCGCGCACCCGCAGCAGCGTGCGCGCCGGCAAGCCGATGATCGAGTAACGGCCGAAGCGTTCGCCGCCCACGACCGATTCGAGCAGGAAGCTGTAACGCCGGCCGCCGGCCAGCTTCAGGTACAGCGACAGCGGCGTCTCCAGGTCGGCGAAGGCTTCTCTGACCAGTGGCACGCGGTTGTGGCCGGTCTCGGCCAGGCGTTGGAATTCGGGTTCGGTGATCACGTGTGAAAGCTCCTGGGTTCACCGGCGGCCACCAGGGGGTGCGGCCACGGGAACATGAGGGGTGCCGGTCAGCCCGGCTGGAGCCACGCGGTCAGCCCTGCAACTTTCGAAGCCCAGGGCCGCCAGCGCGCGCGGCAAACGTCAGCGGTGAAGGCTCACCGTCGCCAGGGCCAGGCTCCCCGGTCCGAAGACCTGGGCAGGCGTGCAAGGCAGCTTTCGAAGCGACGTTCGCGCGACATGAACATGGTGGACCGAGTGTAGCGCAGGGCTTTTATCGGCAACCCGGTGACTGAGTACCCGCTCAGCGGGGGGAGCCCGGCACAGCAGGCACCGGGTGCCCCATCAACCGGGCAGCGCACTGAACAGTTCGTCGAGCCGGTCGAGATGGGCCAGCGCGGGCACCTCGTGGATGGGCTCGCCGTGGTTGTAGCCGTAGGTCATCAGCACCACCGGGCAGCCGGCGCCCGCCGCGGCCTCGGCATCGTTGCGCGAATCACCCACCATCAGCGTCAGCGTGGGCGCGCTGCCCAGCGCGCGGCAGGCCTCGATCAGCGGCAGCGGGTCGGGCTTCTTGCGGGCGAAGGCATCACCGCCATGCACCTGGCTGAAGAAGCCGGCCAGCCCCTTGCGTTCAAGCAGCGCGCGCGCCAGCGCACCCGGCTTGTTGGTCACGCAGGCCAGCGGCAGGCCGGCCGCGCGCAGTGCCTGCAGCCCTTCAAGCACACCGGGATAGAGCTGCGCCGCCTGCCCGTTGATGGCCGCGTACTGCGCCTGGTAAGTGGCCCAGGCCTGCGGATAGCGCGCCGCGTCGGCGCCCACCTCGGCCAGCGTGGTGCGCAGCAGGTGCTCGGAACCCTTGCCCACCGTGCGCGCGATAAAGCGCCGGCTCACGCCCGGCAAGCCCAAGGCGGCCAGCGTGCCACCCAGCGCCAGCACGAAGTCGTCCAGAGTGTCGACGAGCGTGCCGTCGAGGTCGATGATGGCGGCGCGCCAAGGCAGCGGCGGCGAGGAAGGCACGGCTGACATGGCTCAGAACTCTTCCGTATCGACTTCGGCCTGTGTCGTCGCGTTGTAGCGCGGGCCCTGCACTGTGCGGTGGTTGATCAGCGCCTCCAGCCGCTGCATCACGTCGGGCGAGAGCGGGACGTTGGCTGCGCCGCAGTTCTCTTCGAGGTGCGCCACCTGGGTCGTGCCCGGGATCGGCACGATGTGGTCGCCGCGCGCCAGCAGCCAGGCCAGCGCCAGCTGGGCCACTGTGCAGCCAGCTTCGCGCGCGATTGGCGCCATGCCGTCGAGCAGCTTCAGGTTGGCGACATAAGCCTCCGGATGGAAACGCGGCATGCCGCGGCGCAGGTCCTTGGCATCGAGCGTGGCCACGTCCCGCAGCGCGCCGGTGAGGAAGCCGCGCCCCACCGGGCTGAACGCCACGAACGCCACCCCCAGCTCGCAGCAGGCCTGCAGCACGGCGATCTCGGGGTTGCGCGTCCACAGCGAGTACTCGGTCTGCAGCGCCGCGATCGGGTGCACTGCGTGGGCCTTGCGCAGGTTGGTGGCCGACACCTCCGACAGCCCGACCGCGCGGATCTTGCCGGCCCGCACCAAGTCGCTCAACGCACCGACGCTGTCTTCGATCGGCACCCGCTTGTCCCAGCGGTGCAGGTAGTACAGGTCGATCACATCGGTGCGCAGGCGCTTGAGCGAGGCCTCGCAGGTGGCCTTGAGCGTGGCTGGCCGGCCGTCCATCACGCGCTTGCCATCGACCCCCTGCATGCCGCACTTGCTGGCCAATGTGAACTTCGAGCGATGCGGGCTCAGCACCTCGCCCACCAGCGTCTCATTGGCGCCGAAGCCGTACAGCGCCGCGGTGTCGAAGAAGGTCACGCCCAGGTCCAAGGCTCTGAGCAACACCGCGCGGCTCTGCTCGGGCTGCGGCGGCACGCCATAGGCGTGACTCATGCTCATGCAGCCCAGGCCGACGGCGGACACCTGTAAAGGACCGATCGTGCGTTGTTGCATCACAGGGCTCCTGAAAAGCGAAGCGGCCCCAGCCACGAGGGTGGGGCCGCGATCCGCACAGTGTAGGGATTCAGCCGGCCGCCAGCTGCCGCTCCAACTGATGCAGCACCTGGTAGCAGGGCAACACCTGCGCCACGCTGCCATTGGGTTCACGGCCCTCGCGAATGGCGGCAAAGAACTCGCGATCCTGCAGCTCGATGCCGTTCATCGACACATCGACCTTCGACACATCGAGCTTCTCTTCCTTGCCCGCTTGTGTGGATTGCGCCAGGTCGTCGTAGCGGGCGATGTAGGTGGCGCTGTCGCCGATGTAGCGGAAGAAGGTGCCCAGCGGGCCGTCGTTGTTAAAGCTGAGCGACAGCGTGCAGATCGCGCCGTTGGCGGCCTGCAGCTGGATGCTCATGTCCATCGCAATGCCCAGCGCCGGGTGGATCGGCCCCTGCACCGCGTTGGCCTTCACGATGGGGCTGCCGCACTGGTAGGCGAACAGGTCCACCGTGTGCGCGGCGTGGTGCCACAGCAGGTGGTCGGTCCAGCTGCGCGGCTGGCCCAGCGCGTTCATGTTGCTGCGGCGAAAGAAGTAGGTCTGCACATCCATCTGCTGAATATTGAAAGCCCCGGCCTCGATCTGCTTGTGCACGTACTGGTGACTGGGGTTGAAGCGGCGGGTGTGGCCGCACATGGCCACCAGACCGGTCTGCTTCTGCTTGGCCACCACCGCCTCGCCGTCCTTCAGCACGTCGCACAGCGGGATCTCCACCTGCACATGCTTGCCGGCGGCCAGGCAAGCCAGCGTCTGCGACGCATGCATCTGCGTGGGCGTGCACAGGATGACGGCGTCCACCTCCTTCAACGCCAGGCTGTCCGCCAGCTCGGTGGTGACGTGCTTGATGCCGTACTTGTCGGCCACTTCCTGCGTCTTGGCCAGCTCGCGGCTGATCAGCGACACCACCTCCACGCCGTCGATCAGCTTGATCGCGTCGAGGTGCTTGATGCCGAAGGCGCCGGCACCGGCCAGCGCGACCTTGATCGTTTTGCTCATGCGTTGTTCTCCAGAATCAGATGGCCGACTGCCGTGTTCGACGCAGGCACATGGTAGAAGCGGTGCCGCACCGTGGGTGCCTTGCCGCCGGCCACATCGGCCATCGCACCGCGTGCGATCAGCCACATCACCAGCTCGATGCCTTCGCTGCCGGCCTCGCGCACATAGTCGATGTGCGGCACCGCGGCCTGGCCGGCCGGGTCGCTGATCAGGCGGTCGAGAAAGGCGTTGTCGAAGGCCTTGTTGATCAGCCCGGCGCGTGCACCCTGCAGCTGATGGCTCATGCCGCCGGTGCCCCAGATCTGCACCTTCAGGTCCTGGTCGAACGACTCCACGGCCTTGCGGATCGCCTGGCCGAGCATGAAGCAGCGCCGGCCCGACGGCACCGGGTACTGCACCACGTTGACGGCGAAGGGGATCACCGGGCACGGCCACGCGGTGGGCTGGTCGCACATCAGCGACAGCGGGACGGTGAGGCCGTGGTCGACGTCCATCCGGTTCACGATGGTGAGATCGAAATCGTCCTGG
>JBDTQF010000179.1:0-8480 GCA_039932275.1 Burkholderiales bacterium | reverse complement strand
GCATCATCGGCGGCGCGCTCGGCGGCCTTCTGCACGCCATCGTCACGGTGCAGTTCGGCGTCGACCAGATCATCTCGGGTGTCGCCATCAACATCCTCGCTCCCGCGTTCGCCCGATTCATGTCCTTGGACATCGACCCCGAGAAGGAGGGCGAGGTGAAGCTGGAGATCGAGCCGCGCAAGAGTGACAAGCCGCCGCGCTCGGAGCCGGCTGCGACGGCCTGATCAACCGTTTGCACCACGCATCAAGACGGGGCCTTCGGGCCCCGTTTCTTTTGTCGGCGGTCAGCGCAGGTAGCGTGCCGGGTCCTGCTGAAAGAAGGTCTTGAGCAGTTGATAGACCGCCGGCTCGGCCTCGTGCAGCGGGCCGGGCGCGACGAAGAATGCTTCGCTGGCCACCGCGAAGAATTCTTCCAGACCGTTGGCGGCGTAGGGATCGATCACGGTGGGATGGCCGGCCTCCAGCGCCGCGCACAACCGGGCGTGGGCATCGCCCATCACGCGGGTCCACTCCGCTGCCGCTTCGCGGCTCGGCAGCGGCGGCATGCCGTCGGCTTCGCGGCCGTCGCACATGTCGATGACATGGGCGAACTCATGGATCACGACGTTGTAGGGCTGGCTGGCGTCGGCGCCCGCCAGCTGCACGTCTGGCCACGACAGCATCACCGGCCCGCCCGGCATGGCTTCGCCGGCCAGCAGCTCTTCGCCTTCGTGGGCGATGCCGTGCTCGTCGATCCAATGGCGCTGCGCCACCACTTCATCGGGCTGCACCACGATGCCGACGAAGGCGTCGTACCAAGACAGGCCGAGATGCAGCACCGGCACGCAGGCCTGCAGCGCGATCGACGCGGCGATCGCGTCCGTCAGCACCAGGCCGCCGACTGCGGTGAACTCCTTGCGGTCGAGGAAGAGGGCGCTCATCTCGCGCAGCCGCAGCAGATCAATCATCGGCCGGCGGGCCAGGAAGGGGTGGGCGCGCAGTGTGGCCAGCCACAGCTCGTCGGACATGGCGCGGCGCTGCAGCGCGCGCTGCTCGCGCCGCTGCCGCCACCAGCGGCCTAGCATGGCTTTTGTTCGGGTGCGGAGTGGATCAGCCGGCGCTGCAGGCCACCGTCGGCTGTCCAGCGCAGCACGTCGCCGCGGTGAGGCGGCAGGTCGGCCTCCCAGTCGGCCAGCACATGGCGGGTGACAACCCGGCCGGAGCTGTCGCGGCCCAGTGGCCCGCTCGAAGGCTGATGGGTGTGACCGTGCACCAGCGTGGTGGCCTGTGCCGCATCGGCCCATGCCAGCGCATGCGCTGCATCAATGTCGGGGTAGGCGGCCAGGCCCTGGTCGGCCTTGCGGTGCTCACTGGCGTCGCGCATCTGGCGGGCCAGACGCAGCCGTTCTTCAAGCGGCTGGGCCAGGAAGGCCTGCTGCCACGCCGGCGAACGCACCTGGGCGCGGAAGGCCTGGTACGGCTCGTCGCTGAGGCACCAGGCGTCGCCATGCGTCAGCAGCAGCCGCTGGCCCCAGGCTTCGATCAGCGTCGGGTCGTCGAGGGCCCGCAGGCCACAGTGCGCCAGCAGCCGCTGCCCCACCAGGAAGTCGCGGTTGCCGGCCATGAAGCCCAGCGTGCGCCGCTGTGCGGCCTGCTGCAGCCGTGCCGCACAGTCGGCTTCAAAGCCGGGCAGGTCGATGACGTCGTCGCCCACCCAGACCTCGAACACGTCACCGAGCAGCAAGACGGCATCCGCATCGGTGCGGTCGAGGTACGCAAAAAAAGCCTCGGCGGTGCGAGGCTTGTCGGCGCAGAGATGGATGTCGGAGGTGAACTCGATGCAGCGCCACGCTGGCGGCGCCTGCAGGCGGTGAAGCGTTGCCGCCGCCGGCCCTGCGGCGCTGACGGCCAGTGCGCTCACTCGACCACGACCGCCTTGGTGATGACCACGTCTTCCACCGGCACGTCGTCGTGGAAGCCGCTGCGGCCGGTCTTGACCGCGGCGATCTTGTCGACCACGTCGCTGCCCGCCACCACCTTGGCGAACACGGCGTAGCCCCAGCCCTGCGGGGTTTCGGAGCGGAAGTTCAGGAAGTCGTTGTCAACCGTGCTGATGAAGAACTGCGCGGTGGCCGAATCGGGCACGTTGGTGCGTGCCATGGCCACGGTGTATTTGTTGTTCTTCAAGCCGTTGTTGGCTTCGTTCTTGATCGGCGCGCCGCAGGGTTTCTGCTTCAGGCCAGGCTCGAAGCCGCCGCCCTGGATCATGAAGCTCTTGATCACGCGGTGAAAGACGGTGCCGTCGTAGTGCCCGCTCTTCACGTAGTCGAGGAAGTTCTGCGTGCTCAGCGGCGCGTGCTCGGCATCGAGTTCGAGGCGGATCACGCCAGCGGTGGTGGTCAGATCAACTTGGGGTGCGGCCATGTCATTGCTCCAGCGTGGCTTTTTTAAGGGTGATGGGCTCCAGCGGCACATCCTGGTGCATGCCGCGCGAGCCGGTGCGCACAGACTTTATCTTGTCGACGATGTCCATGCCCTCGACGACTTTGCCGAACACGGTGTAGCCCACGCCGTCGCGCGCATTGGCCTGGTCGAGGAAGGCGTTGTCCTTCAGGTTGATGAAGAACTGCGCGGTGGCCGAATTCGGGTCCATCGTGCGGGCCATTGCGACGGTGCCGCGCTGGTTGAACAGGCCGTTGCGGCTTTCCGGGGCAATGGGCGGGCGGGTCGGCTTTTCCCGCAGGTCGGCCGTCATGCCGCCGCCCTGGATCATGAAGCCGTCGATCACGCGGTGGAACACGGTGCCGTCGTAGTGCCCAGCCTTCACATACTGGGCGAAGTTGGCCGCGGTCTTGGGCGCCTTGGTGGTGTCGAGCTCGATCACCACGTCACCGAGGCTGGTGCTCAGGCGGGCACGCTCGGCCCAGGCGTTCATGCTGGCGCCGGCGGCACACAGTAGCGCGAGGCCGACGACGAGACGTTTGCGCAGGGGCGCGGTGAAACTCATGCAGTCACTCCTTGGGTGCGAGGGCGCTGATTGTCTGACAACGCTGCACCCTGCAAACTCCTGCAGAGTTGCGCACTGCGCCACGCTGCGTGGGGCGCCGAGCGCCAAGGGGTGCGGGCTATACTGATCCATCCCCGAAAGGTTAGGCCGTCGGTGCCCCGCACCGACGGTCGTGCCATGTCAGATTCAGATGGCCGCCGGCTCTGGCCCGTGCGGCATCTGCCCCAGATTCCCCTTCCTTTGCCCGTACCCGTCATGAGCCTGCACATCCACAACAGCCTGACGCGCCAGCTTGAAGAGTTCCGTCCGATGGAGGCCGGCCAGGTGAAGATGTATGTCTGCGGCATGACCATCTACGACCTGTGCCACATCGGCCATGCCCGCATGATGATGGCCTTCGACGTGGTCTACCGCTGGCTGCGTGCGAGTGGGTACGAAGTGAACTACGTCCGCAACATCACCGACATCGATGACAAGATCATCCGCCGCGCGGTGGAGCGTGGCATCTCGATCCGCGCGCTGACCGACGAGATGATCGATGCCATGCACCGCGACATCGGTGCGCTGGGCATTGAGCGGCCCACGCACGAGCCGCGTGCCACCGAGTACGTGCCGCAGATGCTGGGGCTGATCAGCCAGCTCGAAACCAAGGGGCTGGCCTATCGGGCCGGCGGCGGCGATGTCAATTTCGCGGTGCGGCGTTTTGAGGGCTACGGCAAGCTCTCTGGCAAGTCGATCGAACAGCTGCGTGCCGGCGAGCGCGTGGCCGTGAACGAAGGCAAGGAAGACCCGTTGGACTTCGTGCTGTGGAAGGCCGCCAAGCCCGAGGAGCCCACCGACGCCAAGTACGACTCGCCCTTCGGTGCTGGCCGGCCGGGCTGGCACATCGAGTGCTCGGCCATGAGCTGCGCCTTGCTGGGCGACACCTTCGACATCCACGGCGGCGGGCTCGACCTGCAGTTCCCGCACCACGAGAACGAGATCGCGCAGAGCGAAGGCGCCAGCGGCCAGCCGTTCGTGCGCTACTGGCTGCACAACGGCTTCCTGAACGTGGACAACGAAAAGATGTCCAAGTCCGTGGGCAACTTCTTCACCATCCGCGACGTGCTCAAGTCGTACGACGGCGAGACGCTGCGCTTCTTCATGCTGCGCGTGCACTACCGCAGCCCGTTCAACTTCAGCGATGCCGGCCTCGACGACGGCCGCAATGCGCTGACCCGGCTTTACACCGCACTGGATGCGGTGGCGCCCCTCGATGCCCCGCTGGACTGGAACCACCCGGCCGCGCAGCGCTTCAAGGCGGCGATGGACGACGACTTCAATACGCCCATCGCCGTGTCGGTGCTGTTCGACCTGGCGGCCGAGGTCAACCGCAACCAGTCGGCCGAAACAGCCTGTCTGCTCAAACATCTGGCCGGCGTGCTCGGCATCCTGCAGCAGGCGCCGCGCGCCTACCTGCAGGGCGGCTCAGCCGTGCATGAGGTGGCGATCCAGGCGGCGATCGCCGCCCTCGCCGCGGCCAAGCAGGCCAAGAATTTCGCCGAAGCCGACCGCATCCGCAATGCCTTGCTGGCTGACGGCATCGTGCTGAAGGACACGCCCCAGGGCACCACCTGGGTCAAGGCCTGAGAACCTGTGAACGAATCGGCCATGGGCAGCGACGCTGCAGCCTCCCTGATCACGCCCGGTTACTGGGACGATGCCTGCCGGCATCTGTCGCGTCGCGACCGGGTGTTGAAGAAGTTGATCCCGCAATTCGGCGAGGCCCGTCTGCAGAGCCGCGGCGATGCCTTCACGACGCTGGCGCGCTCCATCGTCGGGCAGCAGATTTCGGTGAAGGCGGCGCAATCGGTGTGGGAACGTTTCGCGGCGCTGATTGGCGGGCCCGGCTATGCGCTGGCCCCCAGCGCCGTGATGGCGCTGGAGGTGGCCGAGATGCGTGGCGCCGGCCTGTCGGCGCGCAAGGCGGACTACCTGCGCGACCTGGCCCGGCACTTCGTCGAACAGACGGTGCACGTGCCGCTGTGGGTGCAGATGGAGGACGAGGCCATCATCGAGGAGCTGGTGGCTATTCGCGGCATCGGCCGCTGGACGGCCGAGATGTTCCTGATCTTCCACCTGATGCGGCCCAACGTGCTGCCGCTCGATGATCTCGGGCTGCTCAAGGGCATCAGCCTGAACTACTTCAGCGGCGAACCGGTGTCGCGCTCCGAAGCGCGCGAGCTCGGCGACGCCTGGGCGCCGTATCGTTCGGTGGCCACCTGGTACCTCTGGCGCAGCCTCGATCCGCTGCCGGTCGAGTACTGATGTGCTCAGGCAGTGGCCCGGCTCGCTGAATGGCCCTGCGGCGGGCGGCTCGACTAGACTACGGGCCTCGCCCAGATCCCGGGCAGGAGAGATTTCGCGCATGAGCAAACGACACTTCCTCGACTTCGAGCAGCCGATTGCGGAGCTTGAAACCAAGATCGAAGAACTGCGCTATGTCCAGAACGAATCGTCGGTGGATATCTCGGAAGAGATCGACCGGCTCTCGAAGAAGAGCCTGCAGCTGGCGAAGGACATCTACTCCCACCTGACCCCGTGGCAGGTGACGTTGATCGCCCGCCATGCCCAGCGGCCCTACACGCTGGACTATGTGGCCGAGGTGTTCACCGACTTCCAGGAACTGCACGGTGACCGCTCGTTTGCCGACGACCTGTCCATCGTCGGTGGCCTCGCCCGCTTCAACGGCCAGGCCTGCATGGTGCTAGGCCACCAGAAGGGCCGCGACACCAAGGAGCGCGCCGCGCGCAACTTCGGCATGGCTCGGCCCGAAGGTTACCGCAAGGCCCTGCGGCTGATGAAGCTGGCCGAGAAGTTCGGCCTGCCTTTGTTCACCTTCGTCGACACGCCCGGGGCCTACCCGGGTATCGGTGCCGAGGAACGCGGCCAGTCCGAAGCCATCGGCCGCAACATCTTCGAGATGGCGCAGCTCGAGGTGCCCATCATCACCACCATCATCGGCGAAGGCGGCTCCGGCGGCGCGCTGGCCATCAGCGTGGCCGATCAGGTGCTGATGCTCCAGTACTCGGTGTACTCGGTCATCTCGCCCGAGGGCTGTGCTTCCATCCTCTGGAAGACCGCCGAGCGCGCCAGCGACGCGGCCGAGGCCCTGGGCATCACCGCTCATCGGCTGAAGGCGCTGGGCCTGATCGACAAGATCGTCACCGAACCGGTGGGCGGTGCGCACCGCGATCCGAAACAGATGGCGGTGTACCTCAAGCGCGGTCTCAACGATGCGCTGCGCCAGGTGGCCGACCTCAAGCCGAAGGCTCTGCTCGATCACCGCTACGAGCGCCTGCGCAACTACGGCCGGTTCAACGAAACCAAGGCCTGAGCGTGCCCCCAGGCCGACGCCCGGCGTCGTCCACCCCCCGAGACATCGCGGTGGCCTTCAGCGGCGGCCGCGACTCCACAGCGTTGTTGCACGCCTGTGCCCGGGCCCTGCAAGGCAGTGGGCATGTCGTGCATGCCCTGCATGTGCACCATGGACTGAGTCTCCATGCCGATGGCTGGCTGGCGCATGGCCGCGCGCAGTGCGCGCGCTGGGCGCAGCGAGGGCTGCCGGTGCGCTTCCACGCCGAGCATGTGGAGGTGGTTCGCGGGGCCGGTGTCAGCATCGAGGCCGCAGCCCGGCAGCAGCGTTACGCGGCCCTGGCCCGCATGGCCCGCGCACAGGGCTGCGCCATGGTGCTGCTGGCGCATCATCAGCAGGACCAGGCCGAGACCGTGCTGTTGCAGGCCCTGCGTGGGGCCGGGCCCAAAGGCTTGTCAGCGATGCCGCGAGCTTCTGAACGCGACGGCTTGTTGTGGGTGCGTCCCTGGCTTGACCATCCGCGTGCGGCCATCGAGGCCTATGTGAAGCGTCACCGTCTTAGCTTCGTGGACGACGACAGCAATGCCGACCCGCGCCATGCCCGCAATCGCCTGCGGCTGTCGGTTTGGCCGGCGTTGGTGGCCGCCTTCCCGGACGCAGCGACCGCCCTGGGCGATGTGGCGCGCCAGGCGCAGGATGCCTGCGAGGGCCTCGATACCCAGGCGCAGGCCGATCTGTCGCAGGTGGCTGCGGGTGCGCAGCTGAGCCTCGAACCGTGGCTGGCGTTGCCGCGCGGCCGGGCCCGCCACGTGCTGCGCCTGTGGTTGGCGGCGCAGGCCGACGGCACCGTCACCCGGGCGCTGCTGGTTCGGCTCAGTGCCGAGTTGTGCGACGCGCGCGGTACCGGCCGCTGGCTGCTGCCGCATGGCGAATTGCGGTTGTTTCGGGGGGTGGTGCGTTGGCTGCCACCCAGCCTGACCGTTGCATCGGACAGCGGCCGCGAGCCCAGCGTGCCCGTCATACTGGCCATCGCGGCCCCTGGCGCCTACCCCGTGCCGGCGTGGCATGGTGTGCTGCAGGTCCGCGCCGTTCGCCACGGGGGTGTGGCGCCTGCGCTGCTGGGTCGCATCGAGCTGCGCGAGCGCCAAGGTGGTGAGCAGTTCCAGCGCGAGCCTGCCACCCCGCCGCGCGCGTTGAAGAAGCAGTACCAGCAGGCGGCGGTGCCGGCCTGGCAGCGTGGTGGCCCGCTGCTCTATCAGGGCGACAACCTGGTCTACGTGCCTGGCCTGGGCATTGATGCGCGGCAGCGCGCACCGCTCGGCGCGGCGCAGTGGACGCTGCACTGGCGCTCGGATTCCGACCTGGCGGGTGCGTGAGGGCAGGCGGTTAAAATCGTGGGCTTTTCGCTGCAGCCTTCGGCTGTGGTCTCACCAAAGACGCCGAATCCCATGGCCTTGATCGTTCACAAATACGGCGGCACATCGATGGGCTCGCCCGAGCGCATCCGCAACGTCGCCAAGCGCGTGGCCAAATGGGCCCGAGCGGGCCATCAGATGGTCGTGGTGCCTTCGGCCATGAGCGGCGAGACCAACCGCCTGCTCGGCCTGGCCAAGGAGGTCTCGCCCGCCGCGCAGACCGACGCCATGCGGCGCGAACTCGACATGATCGCCGCTACCGGCGAACAGGTCTCGGTGGGCCTGCTGTCGCTGGCCCTGCAGGCCGAGGGCATGCCGGCCGTCAGCTACGCCGGCTGGCAGGTGCCGGTGAAGACCGATTCATCCTTCACCAAGGCCCGCATCGACAGCATCGACGATGTGCGTGTGCGCGCCGATCTGGCCGCTGGCAAGGTGGTGGTGATCACCGGTTTCCAGGGCATTGACCGCGACGGGCACATCACCACGCTCGGTCGCGGTGGTTCGGACACCTCTGCCGTGGCCGTGGCGGCGGCGATGAAGGCTGAAGAGTGCCTGATCTACACCGACGTGGACGGCGTCTACACCACCGACCCGCGCATCGTGCCCGAGGCCAAGCGGCTGCTGAAGATCAGCTTCGAAGAGATGCTTGAGATGGCCAGCCTGGGCTCCAAGGTGCTGCAGATCCGCTCGGTCGAGTTCGCGGGCAAGTACCGCGTGCCGCTGC
>JBDTQF010000178.1:0-8486 GCA_039932275.1 Burkholderiales bacterium | reverse complement strand
TGAGTTCGATTGCAGAAAACGGCCCGAAACAGCGGTTTGGTGTCGAACTCGGGTGATATGGTGGCCGGCTATGAAGGCTGACACTTCTTCTCCCGCGCCCGACCTCTCCGAGGGCGTCATTCAATCCAACCTGGTCCGGTTCCTCAGCGAAAGTTTTGGCGAGCCGGTGGATGTCAGCGAGTTCCGCCGCTGCTCGTCCGGCTTCTCCTGGATGACGTTCTCTTTGTTGGCGCGCTCGCCCTCACGCGGTGCAGAGGAGCTGATCCTGCAGGTGGGGCCGCAGACCGGTTTGCTGGCCCCTTACTCCGCCCGGCCACAGGCGCTGGTGCTGAAGGCGCTGGTCCAGAAGGCCCCGGGCGGCAGCGCCGTGCCGGTGGCCGAACTGGTGGCCTGGTCGGACGACGAATCGGCGCTGGGTGCGCCGTTCTTCGTCTGCCGCAAGGTGGCGGGTGATGCCATCGTGCCATGGGACCAGGACCGTATCCCGGTACCGCAGCGTCGGTCGATGGCCGAACAGATGATGGACATCCTCGGTGCGTTGCACAGCTCCGATGCGGCAGCGCAGGCGCTGGGCACGCTGCAGCCGGAGGTGACGGTGGCGAATGCCGCCACCGCCGAGGTGCAGGCCTGGATCGACAAGTCCACTGCATGGCGCACCCGGTCCTATCCGTCGCTGACCTGGGCGGGGCACTGGCTGTTGCGCAATGCGCCAGCCGCGCCGCGCGTGGTGGCGGTGCACGGTGATTTCAGGCTGGGCAATTTTTTGCAGCAGGCGGGCCACATCACGGCGATGCTCGACTGGGAGCTGGCGCATGTGGGGCACCCGCACGAAGACCTGGGCTGGCTGCTCTCAGCCATCTACAACAAGGGCTCGCGCGAGCTCTTCGGCGTGATGCCGCGCGACGAAGCCATGGCGCGGTACACCGCCCGGTCCGGCATTGCAGTGGACGCGAGCAGCGTGCATTACTTCGAATGCCTGGCGATGTTCAAGTCCATCGTCATCACCCAGGCCGGCGGGTATTCGTACATGCGGCGCGGCTTTGACGACATGCGCCTGCTGTCGATGGGGGCGCAGATGGCCTCGATGGTCCGTGCGCTCGATAAATTGATAGGAGCCCGGCCATGAAAGCCGAACTCGACCGCACCCTCGAAGCGATGACCGCTGTCATTCGCGAGCACATCCTGCCCCGCCTGGACGACGACTTCGCGCGCGGGCAGGCCTATGGCCTGATCTCGCTGCTGCAGCAGTTCGGCCTGCAACTCGATTGGTCGGTGGCGTCGATGGCGGCGCAGGTGGCACGCCAGCGCGAAGCGGCGGCGGCGCTGACGGCGCTGTGCGAGGGCACCGATGCACCTGCCGCACCGCAGGTACGGGGTGATCTGGCCGCGTGCCTCAGCGGCAGTGAACTGCGGACCCTGCGTGACCAGGGCGACGAGTGGTTGAGCAGCCTGTTCGAGTGGCTGGAGCGGGCGCGGCCGCAGCTGCCGGCCGACCTGATCGTCCGCATCGAAGAAGCCGGGCGTGCCTGCGCCCGCGATCTGGCGACCATGGAAGTGAAGCTGTCGCCCCGCTCGATGTTGGCGCAGATCTCGACCGGTCGCGAGCCGGATCAGCCGGCCTGACTTGACAGCCATGGGGCGCGGGCGAAGGATCGATTGAGATCATGCCGTTGCCCGAGGGCCGGGCGGGTGCAGGTGAGAGAGCCGTGGCGGCCAGTCGCGCGTAACTTCGAGGATGGACCCCCATGCAGCTGACCCAGACCTTCACCCGTGCCGTGCAGACGCGCGGGCGCTTCACTGCCACCATCTTCGGCGAGCGCACCCGCACCTGGCGTGAACTGGGCGAGCGCGTGCCGCGCATGGCCGCAGCCATCCGCGCGTTCGTCGAGCCGGGGGCGCGCGTGGCGGTGCTGGCGCTCAACAGCGACCGCTACATCGAGATGCTCTACGCCACCGCCTGGTCCAACACCGTGCTGGCGCCGCTGAACACGCGCTGGGCCCTGGCCGAGAACCTCTACGCGCTGCGCAATGCCGACTGCGACATCCTGTTCGTGGACGAGGAGTTCGTTGGCCAGGCGCGCGAACTCATCAAGAGCCATCCGGTGCGCCGCGTCGTGTACATGGGGGAGGGCGCGGCGCCGCAGGATTGGGAAGACTACGAAGCGCTGGTGCGTGCCCATGCGCCGATGGACGACGACAGCGGCAGCGACAACGACCTGTGCGCGCTGTGCTACACGGGCGGCACCACTGGCCATCCCAAAGGCGTGATGCTGTCGCACAAGAACCTGTTGATGGGCTCGATCAACTGGGTCGCGACGCTGCATTTCGACGAGGACACGGTGTACCTGCACAGCGCCGGGTTGTTTCACCTGGCGGGTACGTCACCGGCTTATGCGCTGACGCTGGCTGGCGGCACGCATGTGCTGCTGCCGAAGTTCGACCCGGTGGCGGCGTTCGAAGCCATCGAGCGGCACAAGGTGAACTACTGCCTGTTCGTGCCGACGATGGTCAACATGCTGATCAATCATCCGGCGTTCTCCGACCACGACCTCACCAGCGTGAAGTACTGCGAGTACGGTGCATCGCCAATGCCCGATGCGGTGCTGGCATTGGCAATGGAGAAGCTGCCGACCTGGACCTTCATTCAGGGCTATGGCCAGACCGAGTCATCCGCGCTGAACCTGAGCCTGCCCTGGCGCAATCACTTCGACTGCCATCCCCTGCCCAGCAAGCGCCAGGGCACGGGCATCGCGGCCTATGGCATCGATGTGCGCATCGTCGACCCCGAGGGACGCGAAGTGCCGCGCGGGCAGACCGGTGAGATCGCCATCCGCGGCGCACAGGTGATGCTGGGTTACTGGCGTAACCCCGAGGCCACTGCGGCGGTGATCCGCAACAAGTGGCTGCACACCGGCGACGCCGCGTTCATGGACGAGGACGGCTTCGTCTTCATCGTCGACCGCGTCAAGGACATGATCATCAGCGGCGGCGAGAACGTCTACTCGAAGGAGGTCGAGAACGCCCTCCACAGCCACCCCGGCGTGAGCCAGTGCGCGGTGATCGGCATTCCCAGTGAACGCTGGGGCGAGGCCGTGCATGCGGTGGTGGTGCTCAAGGACGGTCAGGTGCTGGACGAGGCCGGGCTCATCGACCATTGCCGCACGCAGATCGCCGGCTACAAGTGCCCGCGCAGCGTCGAGTTCCGCGATGCGCTGCCGCTCTCCGGTGCGGGCAAGCTGATGAAGCACCAGCTGCGCGCGCCCTACTGGGCCGGTAAAGGCAAATCCGTCAATTGAATCCGGTTGGTTTGCCTGTCGTTTGTAAAAACCGACGCGTCGGTCTATTATTTGGTCATCCACCTTCAGGAATCGACCCATGAAAGTCCTCATCGTCTACGCTCACCATGAGCCTCAGTCCTTCAATGCCGCGATGCTGCAGCGGTCGATCGAGACGCTGACGCGGCTTGGGCATGAGGTGCAGGTGTCGGATCTGTATGCGATGAAGTTCGACCCGGTGGCCGGGCCTGAGGACTTCCAGGAGCGGCGTTTCCCAGAGGCCCTGCAATACGATCGCGAGCAGAAGTACTCGGCCGAGCGCCACACCTTCTCGCCCGACATCCAGGCCGAGATCGACAAGGTGGTGTGGTGCGATTTCCTGCTGTTGCAGTTCCCGTTGTGGTGGTGGTCGACACCGGCCATCCTGAAGGGCTGGATCGACCGCGTCTTCGTCAACGGCATCACCTACGGCAAGGGCCGGCGCATGGACACCGGCGGGCTGAAGGGCCGCAAGGCGATGATGACCATTTCGACCGGCTGCTATCCCGACATGGTCGACAAGAAGGGCCTGTTGGGCCACCTGGAGGTCAGCCTGTGGCACCTGAACAGTGGCACGTTGGCCTACACCGGCTTCCAGGTCTTGCCGCCGTACATGACCTGGTCGATCCATTACACGTCGGACGAGCAGCGCAAGCAGTACCTGGACGACTACGAGCGCCGGCTGGAGCAGTTGGAGACAATGCCGCCGATGTTCTTCCACCCCCTTTCCGACTTCGGTCCCGACTGGCGCCTCAAGCCCGGCATTGCGCCGCGCGCGGTGGGCCAGAACACTTGAGCCGGAGCACCTCACACAGTGAGCATGACTGAGCGACTGCCACCCTGGGATCCCACCGACCTGCCGGGTCTGCTGCAACTCGAACCGATCGGTCCGCTGCGGTACCGCAACCGGTTCGGCGACCCCAACAACAACGGTCGTTCCTACGGCGGGCAATTGGTGGCCCAGGCGTTGATGGCCGCATCGCAGACGGTGCCCGATGATCGGCCGGTCACGGCCATCCAGTTCCTGTTTCTGCAGGGTGCTTTCTGCGACGTGCCACTCGAGTTCGACGTCACCGTGCTGCAGGACGGCAAGCGCTTTTCCTCGCGCCATGTGCGGGCAGCCCACCCGGGTGGGCGGGCGGTGCTCGACGCCCATGTGACCTACGCCGTGCCGTTGGAGTCGCCATCCCACACGGTGCCCAGCACCGCGATGGAAAAGCCCGAGGACCTGCCCGCGCTGACCGACCTGCCGCGCAGTTATGCGGAGCCGCTGAATGCCGTGGGCAGCTATGCGCTGAACCAGGTCGCCTGTCTGGACTTTCGCATCGTGCGCCCGGAAGGGTTTTCGTCGAGCGGGCTGGGGGCGCCGCGCGGGCGGTTCTGGTTGCGCTGCAAGATGCAGTCCGACGATGCGCGGGTGCACGAGGGGGCCTTCGCCTACGCGTCCGACTGGTGGATGAACTTCAGCGCCATCGGTGCCCATGTGCCCGAGCTGCTGGCGGCGAACCGCTCCCTCTACGTCGCCAGCCTCAACCACGCCATCTGGTTCCATCGCCCGTTCCGGGCCGACCAGTGGCTGCATTTCGACACCGAAAGCGCCGTGGCCGAGCGGGGCAGGGGCCTGGCCTTCGCGCGCTACTTCGATTCGACGGGCCAGCTGGTCGCGACGGTGTCGCAAGAGGCGCTGATGACCTACAAGACCTGAACGCGCAAGCCGGGCGTTGAACGATCGGCGGGCCTGTGCGCAGGGCCGATGCAAGCGAGGATCCATGACCGTCACAACCCCTTCCGGCCCGGCGCCGGCTGCGCCCGTCTACACCCCTTACGGCGACCCCGATCCGCAGGGGCCGTACCTGCAGCCCACCGCCTTCCTCGACCACGACCACCCGGCCGTGGCAGCGTTCGTCGACCGGGTCGTCGAGGGCCTGAGCGGCGCGCGCGAGCGTGCAGTGGCGCTGTTCTATGCAGTGCGTGACGGGTTCCGCTACGACCCGTATCACTTCCACCGCAACCCGCATTACTTCAAGGCCAGCACGGTGCTCTCGGATGGCCGGGGTTTTTGCATCCCCAAGGCGGTGCTGCTGGCGGCGGCAGCGCGCCGCGCGGGCATCCCGGCGGCCATCGGCCTGAGCGACGTCGTCAATCATTTCTCGTCGCCCAAGCTGCTGGAAGCCATGGGCGGCAACGACATCTTCCTGAACCACGGCTATGCGGTGTTGTATTTGGAGGGCGCCTGGTTGAAGGTGGTGCCGGCCTTCAACCGTGAGCTGTGCGCGGTGATGGGCGTGCCGCCCACCGAGTTCGATGGGAAGTCGCATGCGCTGCTCCAGCAGCTCAATGTGCGTGGTGAGCGCCACACCAGCTACCTGCGTGACCATGGCAGTTGGTCAGACCTCCCGTACGACCGCCTGTGGGGCGACTTCGCCGGCTACTACCCGCCCGTCCTGTGGGGCGGTACGGCGGTGGAAGATGCGCGGTTCCCGGGCTGAACGATTGGCAGGACTCAGCTTGGTCGTTAAACTTACGAACGAACGTTAGTTTATCCCGGTTGTTAAAAACCGACGCGTCGGTCTATAATTCATCTACCTGCTCTTGGAACCGCCTATGTCTCACAAACTCATCGTTGCCAACCGTGGGGAAATCGCCTGCCGTGTCATCCGGGCTGCCAAGGCGCTCGGCATCCCCACCGTGGCCGTCTACTCGGAAGCCGACGCCGGCGCACCTCATACCCAGATGGCCGATGAAGCGGTTGCCATCGGCCCGGCGCCTGCGGCGCAGAGCTACCTGCGCCAGGACGTGCTGATCGAGGTGGCGCGCAGCACCGGCGCCACGCTGCTGCACCCGGGCTACGGCTTCCTGGCCGAGAACGCCGGCTTTGCGCAGCGCTGTGCCGATGCTGGCATCCGCTTCGTCGGGCCCAGCCCCGCGGTCATCACGGCGATGGGCGACAAGGAACAGGCGCGCCGCATTGCCGTCGAGGCCGGCGTGCCGGTGTCGCCCGGCACACCCAAGCTCGAAGCCGGTGGCAGCGACGCCTCGGTGCTGGCGCAGGCCGAGGCGGTGGGCTACCCGGTGCTGGTCAAGGCGGCCGCAGGCGGCGGCGGCATCGGCATGCGCCGTGTCGATGGGCCTGAGGGGCTGGTTGAAGCGGTCGCGACCACCCGTTCGCTGGCCGAGCGGGCCTTCGGCGACGGCTCGGTCTACCTCGAGCACTTCATCCGCCGCGCTCGCCACATCGAGGTGCAGGTGTTCGGCTTCGGCAATGGCCGCGCGGTGCACTTGATGGACCGCGACTGCTCGGTACAGCGGCGCCATCAGAAGGTCATCGAAGAAGCGCTGTCGCCGGCGCTCGACGACGCCACCCGCGCCGGCATCACCGGCGTGGCGGTGCGTCTGGCCGAGGCCTGCCGCTACGAAGGCGCCGGCACGGTCGAGTTCCTGTACGACGAAGAGAACGGCCGCTACTTCTTCCTGGAGATGAACACCCGCATCCAGGTCGAACACCCGGTGACGGAGATGGTCACGGGCATCGACCTGGTGGCCGCGCAGCTCCGCCAAGCCATGGGCGAAGACCTGACCACCGAGCTGGCGCAAAGCCGCATCAGCGCCACCGGCTGGGCGGTCGAAGCGCGCCTGTATGCCGAGCGGCCGAAGAAGAACTTCATCCCGTCGCCCGGCCCGTTGAACGTGCTGACCGTGCCGCAGGGTGAAGGCCTGCGCATCGACACCGGCTACCGCGAGGGCATGAAGGTCACGCCGCATTACGATCCGATGCTGATGAAGATCATCGCCCACGGCAACGACCGTACCCAGGCGCTGGCTCGCCTGGACGGCGCGCTGGCCAGCCTGGTGGTCGAGGGCATCGAGACCAACCGCGACTTCCTGCGCCAGGTGATCGCGCACCCCGACTTCGTGGCCGGCAAGGCGCACACCACCTGGCTCGGCGACAACCTGTCGTCATTGATCTGAGGAGTTGCCATGTCCGACCTGCCGCGCTTCGTCACCATCCAGGAAGAAGGCCCGCGTGAGGGCTTTCAGATCGAGAAGGGCCCCATCGCCACGGCCGACAAGATCCGCCTGATCGAGGCACTGGCCGAGACCGGGCTGAAGAAGATCGATTGCGTCTCGTGGGTCAACCCCGCCCGTGTGCCCGGCATGGCCGACGCCGAGCAGGTGGCGCGCGGCATCCGCAAGAAGGACGGCGTGGCCTACACCGGGCTGTGGCTGAACCCCGCCGGTTTCGAGCGGGCACTGACCATGCCGCTGGACTTGATCGGCTCGCTGATGGTGGCGGGCTCCGAAACCTTCGGCATCAAGAACACCGGCAAGACCACCGAGCAGGCGCTGCGTGACCAGGAGATGACGCTGCGGCTGTACAAGCAGCACAACGTGCCGGTGCGCTGGGCCGTGGTGTTCACCGCCTTCGGTTGCAACTACGAAGGCGAGATGCCGATCGCCACGGTGCTGTCGCGCTTCGAGCGCCTGATCGACATCGCGCAGGCGCAGGACGTCAAGCTCGAAGGCCTGTACCTGGCCGATACCGTCGGCTGGGCCAACCCGCTGGACATCCAGCGCCGCATCGGTGCGGTGCGCGAGCGCTGGCCCGAGATGCGCATCGGCCTGCACCTGCACGACACCCGCGGCACCGGCCTGCCCAACGCGCTGGCCGCGCTGCAAATGGGCGTGGACCAGTTCGACAGCTCCTGCGCTGGCCTGGGCGGCTGCCCGTTTGCGGCGCACAAGGGCGCGGCCGGCAACATCTGCACCGAAGACCTGGTGTTCATGTGCCACGAGATGGGCATCGAGACCGGCATCGACCTCGATCGGCTGATCGAATGCGCGCTGCTGGCCGAGGAGATCGTCGGCCACTCGTTGCCCGGCAAGGTGATGAAGGGCGGCAGTCTGGCGCGCTTCAAGAACAAGGCGACTGTTTGAAGGAACGCGAACGATGAACTACGAAACCATCAAGTACACCGTCGACGCCCGCGGCGTCGCCACGCTCACGCTCAACCGCCCCGACCTGCACAACGCCATGAACGGGTTGATGTGGGACGAGGGCCGCGACGCCGTGCGCCGTGCCGACCAGGACCCTGCCGTGCGGTTGCTGGTGCTCACCGGCGAGGGCAAGAGCTTCTGCTCCGGTGGCGACCTCAAGTACCAGCGCAGCCAGCG
>JBDTQF010000177.1:0-8550 GCA_039932275.1 Burkholderiales bacterium | reverse complement strand
CGCGCGCAATGATGTCGCGGCACTGCTCGGGTGTGACCACCGGGTTCTTGAAGAAGCTGCCGGCATTGCCGATCAGCGCCGGGTCGGGCAGCTTGGCGCGGCGGATCTGGCACACCCAGTCGAAGATCTGCGCCGCGTCCGGGCGGATCTGGGCGGTTTCCTCGATCTTGCGCTGCAGGTCCAGATAACCCAGCAACGGCCGCCAGGGCCGCGGCAGCCGCAAGCGCACGCGCGTGATCACGCTCCGGCCCGCCAAGCCATCCGCCCCGGCCTGCTTGAACACGCTGTCGCGGTAGCCGAAGCGGCAGGCCGCCGGCCCCAGGGTGGCTTGGCGGCCGGTGACCAGGTCGACCACATCGCAGCTGTCGAAGCGGTCGGCCAGCTCCAGTCCGTAGGCACCGATGTTCTGCACCGGCGCGGCGCCCACCGTGCCGGGAATCAGCGCCAGGTTCTCCAGGCCGGGGCAGCCCTGCGCCAGGCTCCAGGCCACCAGTTCATGCCAGTTGACACCGGCGCCGGCCTCGATGACCCAGGCGGCGGCGCTGGTATCGACCAGCCGGATGCCGCCGATCTCGACCTTGAGCACGCAGGCATCGACGTCGCGCGTCAGCACCAGGTTGCTGCCACCCCCCAGCACCACCTTGGGCATGCCGCCCAGTCGCGGGTGCTCGACCACTCGGCCCACATCGGCCTGTTCGCGCAGCCGCACCAGCGTGCCCGCCATGGCCGGCAGGCCGAAGGTGTTGTAGGGCTGCAGGTTCACGCCGCGCTCGATCTGCAAGGCAGCGGCGGCCGATGTCGCCGGATCGGTAAGGTCGGAGGGTCGCGCTTTGGAGGGGGACATGGCAGAATTTTCGCCCATCCCCTCGATAGCCCCTCGACACCGACTGCCATGCCCAGCTTCGATACCGTGCTTGAACCCAACCTCGTCGAGGTACGCAATGCCGTCGAACAGGCCAACAAGGAAATCGGCACACGCTTCGATTTCAAGGGCTCCTCTGCCAGCGTCGAGCAAAAGGACAAGGAGCTGACGCTCTACGCCGACAGCGACTTCCAGCTCAAGCAGGTGACCGACGTGCTGCTGACCAAGCTGAGCAAGCGCAGCGTCGATGCGCGCTTTCTCGACACCAGCGCCAAGCCCGAGAAGCTCAGCCATGACAAGCTCAAGCAGCTGGTCAAGGTCAAGGCCGGCATCGAGAGCGAGATCGCCAAGAAGATCCAGAAGGCACTCAAGGAAAGCAAGCTCAAGGTCCAGGCCAGCATCCAGGGCGACACGGTGCGGGTGCAAGGCACCAAGCGCGACGACCTGCAGGCGGCCATCGCGCTGCTGCGCAAGGACGTCACCGAGGTGCCGCTGAGCTTCACCAACTTCCGCGACTGAGGTCACGCCCATGGCCGCTTCACGACGCCTGTTGTTGCGTACCGGTGCTGTGCTGGCCAGCGCCGTGGCGCTGGTGGGCGGGGCCTGGGTCTGGCGCCGCGCCAACCGCCCCCGGCCCTATGACGAACACGCCGACGCACGGGCGCAGCTGGCCCAGGCCCGCGGCATCGCGCAGGCGCAGGGCAAGCACGTGCTGGTGATCTTCGGCGCCAACTGGTGCAGCTACTGCCAGGCACTCGACAGGACGATGAAGACCGCGGGCCTGCTCTCGCAGCACTTGGCCACTGGCTACGCGGTGGTCAAGGTCGACGTGGGTGACTTCAACCGCAACATGGACCTCGACCGCGAGCTGGGCCGGCCCGCGCGCAAGGGCATCCCGGCGATGGCGGTGCTGAGCGCCACCGGCCAGCTGCTGCGCGCCGTTGACGGGATTGCGCTGACCCGTGCGCAGAACCGGGGCGAAGCACGGTTGGTCGATGCCATCGAGGGCCGGACCGCAGCGGGCACCTGAGCGCGGCCGGGGCCCTGGCCCCGATAATCCTGCCATGCAAGTATTTCGCGGCTACGACCGCCCTGGCCTGGCAAGCGCCTGCGCGCTGACCATCGGCAACTTCGACTGCGTGCACCGCGGCCACCAGGCCATGCTGGCGCTGCTGATCAACGAAGCCCGTCACCGTGGCCTGGCCAGTTGCGTGATGACCTTCGAGCCGCACCCGCGTGACTACTTCGCGCAGCGCAGCGGCAAGCCCGAGATGGCTCCGGCCCGCATCGCCACGCTGCGCGACAAGCTGCAGGAGATCGAGCGTTGCGGCATCGACCAGGTAGTGCTGCTGCGCTTCGACGAGCGGCTGGCGGCGATGGAAGCGCCTGCCTTCATCGACGAGGTACTGGTGAGCGGCCTGAACGCCCGCTATGTGCTGGTGGGTGATGACTTCCGCTTCGGCGCGCGGCGCGGCGGCGACTACGCCATGCTCGACGCGGCTGGCGACGAACGCGGCTTCGACGTGGCCCGCATGATGAGCTACGAGGTGCATGGCAAGCGGGTCTCGAGCTCAGCCGTGCGCGAGGCGCTGGGCGCTGGGGAAATTGGCCGCGCGGCCACGCTGCTGGGCCGGCCCTACAGCATCAGCGGCCATGTGGTGCATGGCCAGAAGCTGGGCCGCGAACTGGGCTTTCGCACCCTGAACCTGCGCTTCGCTCACTGGCGCGCCGCGGCGCGCGGCATCTTCGCGGTGCGCACCTACGGGCTGACCGATAAGCCCCTCGACGGCGTGGCCAGCCTGGGCAACCGCCCCACCATCGAAGATGCCGGCCGCATGGTACTGGAGGTGCACTGCCTCGATTGGCCCGACACCCTGGGTCGCGAGGCCGCCTACGGCCGGGTGGTGAAGGTGGAGCTGCTGCACAAGCTGCGCGATGAGCAGCGTTACGACGGTCTCGACGCGCTGCGCGATGCCATCGCGCAGGATTGCCGCGACGCCCGGGCGTATCTCGCGGCGCATCCGCTGGGCAACGCCGGCTGACCCGCTGCCAGCCGCCCGCACGCTCGCGCCCCCCTATAATTCCCAGGTTTTGCGCACCTCGGTATCGACGAGGCGCAGCCACGATCATTTGCCCGCTTACACCAGAGGATTCCATGAGCGACGCTCGCCACACGCCCGCTGACCACGACGCTCAAGAAGAAGGTCATGACACGCCGATCAAGACGCCGAAGCAGCTGATCGCGGCCATCGTGTTCGCCTTCGTGATCCCCATCTTCGCCATCGTGCTGCTGGTCAAGAACGTTGCCACCGACACCAAGGAAGGGGCCGGCACCGAGGCCATGAGCGCGCAAGCGGTGGCCGAGCGCATCCAGCCCGTCGGCCAGGTGGTGATCAAGGCCGAGGGCGGCCCAGCCAAGACCGGCGAGGAAGTCTTCAAGGCACAGTGCACCGCCTGCCACACCGCTGGCCTGGCTGGCGCGCCCAAGTTCGGCGATGCCGCCGCCTGGGGTCCGCGTGTCAAGACCGGCTTCGAAGCGCTGCTGACTTCGGCACTGAAGGGCAAAGGCGCCATGAGCCCGCAGGGCGGCGGCGATTTCAGCGATTACGAAATCGCCCGCGCCGTGGTCTACATGGCCAACGCCGGCGGCGCCAAGTTCGAGGAGCCGAAGGCGCCTGCCGCCGCCGCACCGGTCGCCGCGGCGAAGTAACCCCTCCCCGCATGCGACAAGGGCTGCCAGAGGCAGCCCTTTTTCGTTGCCACGCGCTGGCTCAGGCGGGCTGCGGGCCGGGGCTCAACTGGTGGCGATAACGGGCCAGCAAATCCACGAAGGTGGCGTCTTGAATGTCCCACCCGTTCGCTTCGGCGGCATCGGCGGCCGCGTCCATGTCCATCGAACGCACCAGGCCCAGGCCCTGCGGCGTGGCCAGGAACAGCCGGCCCTGTTCATCCACCCAGGCCGCTTCGACCACCGGCACCGGCTGGCCGGTGTGGGTCGCCACGGCGAACGCGCCATTTGCCAGGCGCTGCACGCCCAGCACCCAGGGCGCCGCCTCAAGCTCGACGTAGACCCGCTGCGGGCCGTTCTGGAAATACCAGGCCCGGCCATCGTCACTGTCGTAGTTGCGCTGGATGAAGTCGCGCAGCTTCTCGTGCACGATGCGGCTGCCCTTGGCCTGCGGGAAGGGCCCGGCGGCCTGCACCGCGTCGTCGCGCAGGTACCAGTCGCCGCGTGCATCCAGGCCCAGCCAGCCATACACGGCCGGCACCGCGGGCCACTTCTTCAACGCTGCTTTGACGATGTCGTCCATGCGCCGATGGTGACTCAAAGTCGGGCGGCGAGCCAGCCCATCACCGCCGCCGGCAGGGCCATCACATGGCTGGGAAAGGCGCCGCCGGCAAAGCCCGCATGCCCGCCGGCAAGGGGCTGCCACAGCGTGACGTGGCGGCCCACCTGCTCCTGCCTCGGCAGGCTGTGAGCCGGCACGAACGGGTCGTTGCGGGCATTGAGCACCAGGGCCGGCAGGCGGATGTCGGCCAGCGTGGGCTTGGCCGAGGCGCGCGTCCAATAGTCGCGCACATCGCGAAAGCCATGCAGCGGCGCGGTGAACACATCGTCGAAGTCGTACAGCGTGCGCGCCGCCAGCAGCCGCTCGCGGTTGAACAGCCCGGGGTACTGCGCCAGCTTGGCCAGCGCCTTGGGTTTCATCGTACGCAGGAACATCGGCGTGTAGAGCCAGCGGTTGAAGCCCTCGCCGATGGCCAGACCGCCGGCCATCAGGTCCACCGGCGAACACACCGCCGCCACGGCCTGCGCGGTGTGCCGAGCCGCATCGCCCGCCTCTTCGGCCCAGCGCAGCAGCGCGTTGCCGCCCAGTGAGATGCCCACCGCCACCAGCGGGCCACGCCGCGCGCCGCGTGCGCGCGCCAGCATCCAGCCAATCTCCTCGAAGTCGCCCGAGTGGTAGGCGCGTGGTGCCCGGTTCACCGACCCGGAGCAGCCGCGGAAGTGCGGCATCACGAAGTCCCAGCCATGGCGACACGCCCAATCGGCGAACGCCAGCGCATAGCCGCTGGCCGAAGAGCCTTCCAGGCCGTGGAACATCACCAGCAGCGGACGCTCGACGCCCAGTCCGGACAGCGAGGGCGTGGGCGTGGGCGTGGGCGACAGCGGGTCGGCGACCAGCCAGTCGGCATCGACGAAATCGCCGTCGGGTGTGTCCCAGCGCTCGCGCCGAAAACGCGGTGCCGGGCCGGCGTGGCGGCGGGCGAACAAAGCCGGCCAGATGGTCTGCGCATGGCCACCCGGCAGCCAGCGCAGCGGCGGGCCAAGGCCTGCATCGGCGGGCGCAGGCGACGACTCGGCACACCCGGACGGGTCGGACCACCCCATCAATGCAGCAGCGGCGTGCCCTGCTCGGGGCTCTCGTCGAGGTCCTGGGCGCCGCCCGGGCTGGCGTGGTGCACCAGCAGGCGCCAACCGCGCGAGGTGTTGATGTAGATATTGGTGGTGAGGATGTGGCCGGTTTCAAGCCCGGACGACGTGGCCACGCGGATCTGCTCCAGCACATGGTGCACGGCGCAGGTGCCCAGCTGCGTGCGGCGCACCTTGGCGGGCCGGGTGTCGATGCTGGCCTGGCCGAACATCTCGTCGAAGCTGGCCCTTACCGCGTAGTGGCCCTGCACCCGCACGCCGCTGGGGTGCACGCAGACGATGTCCTCGTCATCGGCCCACACCAACATGAGCTTTTCCAGGTCACCCTGCTGAAGCGCCTCGTAGAACTGCGCCTCGATGTCGTCGGGCGTGGCCATCAGGGCGGCCTGCAGGGGTTTGGGACGCGGCACCGACTCTCCTTCAGCGGAAGACCACGGTCTTGCGGCCGTTCAGCAGCACGCGGTGCTCCACATGCCAGCGCACCGCGCGGGCCAGCACCACCGATTCGACATCGCGGCCCACGGCGGTGAAGTCTTCGGGGCTCAGCGTGTGATCCACCCGCTCGACGTCCTGCTCGAGGATGGGCCCTTCGTCCAGGTCGGCGGTCACATAGTGGGCGGTGGCGCCGATCAGCTTGACGCCGCGCTCGTGGGCCTGGAAGTAGGGCTTGGCGCCCTTGAAGCTGGGCAGGAAGCTGTGGTGGATGTTGATGGCTCGGCCGGCCAGAAAGCTGCAGAAATCCGGGCTGAGGATCTGCATGTAACGCGCCAGCACCACCAGGTCGATGCCCTCGCGCTCGACGATGGCCTCAATCTGGCGCTCCTGCGCCCGCTTGATGTCAGCCGAGCTGCCGGTGGGCAACGGCAGGTGGTGAAAGGCGATGCCGTAGCTGTCGGCCAGGCCGGCGAAATCCGGGTGGTTCGAGACGATGGCCGGAATGTCCACGCCAAGCTGGCCGCTTTGCCAGCGGAACAGCAGGTCGTTGAGGCAGTGGCCGTACTTGCTCACCATCAGCAGCAGCCGCGGCTTGCGGCCCAGGTGGTGGAAACGCACCTGCATGCCGAACTGGGTGCGCACGTTGCTGAACATGCGCTCCAGCATCGATGCATCGGCCAGTTGCTCGGGCGCCTCGAAGTGCACCCGCATGAAAAACAGCCCGGTGGCATCGTCGCCGTGCAAGTCGCCGAACTGCTGCGAGTCGATGATGTTGCAGCCGCCCTGGTACAGCAGGCCCGACACCGCGTGCACGATGCCCTTGGCATCGCGGCAGGACAGCGTCAGGACGAATTCGCGGGTGTTCGGCGGAGACTGGGGCATGGTGGCGCGGATTCTAAGCAGCGCCCTGCACCGTCAGAGCCCCCGGATCGGGCAGGGGCCGGTGCACAAGCGCGCAGATTCACGCTCGCCGGGGTTGTGCTGCGCTGGTGGGCGCGGGCAGCGCCCTTCACGCCCGGCGAAGCGCGGTGTCAGGGCGTGGTCTCGCAGGCGCTGACCAACGCCTGGCGCGCCCGGTCGGCAGGCACGCCGGTCAGGCAGCGCGTGTGGCCGAAGCGGCAGACGCGGTCGAAGCACGGCGCGCAGTCCAGGCCCAGTTCGTCCTTCAGCCACAGCACGCGGGCCCGCGGATTCAGCGGCGGCGTGTGGATCGGGCTGGACGAGCCGAACACCGCCACCTGCGGCAGCCCGAAGGCCGCCGCCACATGCATCAGGCCCGAGTCGTTGCTGACCACGCCACGCGAGCCGGCGATCAGCGCCATCGCCTGATCCAGCGAGGTGCGGCCGATCAGGTTGACGCAGGCCCCGGGTGCTGCCGCCGTGATCTCGGCCGCGCTGGCGGCTTCCTTGGCCGAGCCCAGCAGCACCACGCCGGGCGCTGCCCCCGCGGGCAATCTGGCCTGCAGCATACGGGCCAGTTCGGCGTAATGGCTGGCCGGCCAGCACTTGGCCGGGCCGTATTCGGCCCCCGGCGCGAAGACCCAGTAGCCGGCCCGCGGCAGCCCGCCGGCCTCGGCCAGCGCGCGTTCAATCGCGTCATCGGCGACGTGCAGATGCGGCTGCGTGGCGCCAACCGCATCGCCCGGTTCGGCCTGCGCCAGGGCCCGGTAGAACGGCACCATCGGTGGGCGACCGCGTGGGTTGGGCAGGCGGTCGGTCAGCAGCGCCCGGCGACCCTCGCCTTGGTACCCGATGCGGCGGGCAATACCGGCAAACCAGGGCAGCAGGGCCGACTTGAAGGAGTTGGGCAGCACATACGCCACATCGAAGCGCCGCGCCAGCGAGCGACCGATGCGCACGCGCGCCATCAGATCGAGCCGGCCATGCGCAAATGGCAACACGATGACCTGCTGCACGCCCGACATGGCCCGGTACACCGGCGCCACCCACGGCAGCGCCGCCACCGCCACCACCGCCCCGCGCTGCACCAGCGCGGCCACCAGCGGCTGGCTCATGACGGCGTCGCCGATCCACTGCGGCGCGATGACCAGCGCACGTTCCATCATGGCCTGCGCCCCGCCGGAACCACCGGCGCGGCGCCGCGGCAACAAGGCCCGGGCGCAGCGGTCAATGCGCGGCCAGCTTGGCGCCGGCCTCCAGCCGGTACACCGTGCCGCAGTACGGGCACTTGCCTTCGCCCTGCGTCGCCACGTCGATGAAAACCTTGGGGTGGTTGCTCCACAACGCCATCTTGGGGTTGGGGCAGCACACCGCCCCGGGGCCTTGGAGATCCTTGGCGCCCACTTCGACCACGGCGCCTTGCTGCGGGGTGCTCATGATGTTCAGACCTTGGTGAGCCATTCGGCGTACTTGGGGTTGCGGCCGTTGACCACGTCGAAGAACGCAGCCTGGATCTTCTCGGTCACGGGGCCACGGTAGCCCTCGCCGACGGTGACGCGGTCGAGTTCGCGGATGGGCGTCACTTCGGCGGCGGTACCGGTGAAGAAGGCCTCGTCGGCGATGTAGATCTCGTCGCGGGTGATGCGCTTTTCCACCACCGGGATGCCCAGGTCCTTGCACACGGCGAACACGGTGTTGCGGGTGATGCCGTTGAGTGCACCGGCCGACAGATCGGGCGTGTACACCGTGCCGCCGCGCACCACGAAGATGTTCTCGCCCGCGCCTTCGGAGACGAAGCCGCTCGAATCGAGCAGCAGCGCCTCGTCATAGCCGTCTTCGGTGGCTTCGAGGTTGGCCAGGATGGAGTTGGTGTAGTTCGACACCGCCTTGGCCTGCGTCATCGTGATGTTGACGTGGT
>JBDTQF010000176.1:0-8607 GCA_039932275.1 Burkholderiales bacterium | reverse complement strand
TCGAGGCCGCCGGCGACGTGGATGTGCTGCTGCTCGACAAGACCGGCACCATCACGCTGGGCAACCGGCAGGCCAGCAGCTTCCTCCCGGCGCCCGGCGTCAAGGAGAGCGAACTGGCCGACACCGCGCAGTTGGCCTCGCTGGCCGACGAGACCCCCGAGGGCCGCAGCATCGTGGTGCTGGCCAAGCAGAAGTTCAACCTGCGCGAGCGCGACCTGCAGTCGCTGGAAGCCACCTTCATCCACTTCTCGGCGCAGACGCGCATGAGCGGGCTCGACCTGCCGCAGGGCCGCATGGTGCGCAAGGGCGCGGCCGATTCGGTACGCAAACACATCGAGGCCCTTGGCGGCCAGTTCCCCCCCGCGCTGCAGGCAGTGGTCGACGATGTCGCCCGGCGCGGCAGCACCCCGCTGGTGGTGGCCGACGGCAAGCCCGATTCAAGCGGCACCTTCGTGCCGCGGGTGCTGGGCGTGGTGGAGCTCAAGGACATCGTCAAAGGCGGCATCAAGGAGCGCTTTGCCGAACTGCGCCGCATGGGCATCAAGACCATCATGGTGACCGGCGACAACCCGCTCACCGCCGCGGCCATCGCCGCCGAAGCCGGCGTGGACGATTTTCTCGCCGAAGCCACGCCCGAGCAGAAGCTGGCATTGATCCGCCGGTACCAGGCCGAAGGCCAATTGGTGGCGATGACCGGCGACGGCACCAACGACGCCCCCGCGCTGGCCCAGGCCGACGTGGCGGTGGCGATGAACACCGGCACCCAGGCCGCCAAGGAGGCCGGCAACATGGTCGACCTCGACAGCAACCCGACCAAGCTGATCGAGGTGGTGGAGACCGGCAAGCAGATGCTGATGACCCGCGGCTCGCTCACCACCTTCAGCATCGCCAACGACGTGGCCAAGTACTTCGCCATCATCCCGGCGGCCTTCGTCACCACCTACCCGCAACTGGCGGCGCTCAACGTGATGCACCTGGCCAGCCCGGCCTCGGCGGTGCTGTCGGCGGTGATCTTCAATGCGCTGATCATCATCTTCCTGATCCCGCTGGCGCTGAAGGGTGTGCCCTACCGCGCCGTTGGTGCCGCCACGCTGCTGCGCCGCAACCTGGCGCTCTACGGGCTGGGCGGCATGATCGTGCCGTTCATCGGCATCAAGGCCATCGACCTCGTGCTCAGCGCCGTCGGCCTGGTCTGACCTGGAGACCTTCATGAAGACACTCATTCGTCCCGCCGTGAGCCTGTTCGTCGCGCTGACCGTGGTCACCGGCGTGCTCTACCCGCTGGCCGTCACCGGCGTGAGCAAGCTGGCCTTCGCCGACCAGGCTGCCGGCAGCCTGATCGTGAAGGACGGCAAAACAGTTGGCTCCACGCTGATCGGCCAGAACTTCAGCGACCCGAAGTACGTCTGGGGCCGCCCGTCGGCCACCGGCCCGATGCCCTACAACGCCAGCCTTTCAGGCGGCTCCAACCAGGGGCCGTTGAACCCGGCCCTGGTAGAGGCGGTCAAGGGCCGCATCGACGCGCTCAAGGCCGCCGACCCCGGCAACACGCTGCCGGTGCCGGTGGACCTGGTCACCGCCTCGGCCAGCGGCCTGGACCCGCACATCAGCGTCGCCGCGGCGCAGTACCAGGCCGCCCGCGTGGCCCGCGTACGCGGGCTGGCCCCCGAGGCCGTGCAGGCGCTGATCACCCGCCACACCGAAGGCCGGCTGTTCGGCCTGCTCGGCGAAGCCCGCGTCAACGTGCTGGCGTTGAACCTCGCGCTCGATGCCGCCGGTCGTCCCTGAACCCCGCAGCAACGGTGCGGCGATGATCGGCCCATGACCGACGCACGGCCCGACCCCGACGCCCTGCTGCAGCGCGTGCAGGCCGAGGAGGCGCGCGCCCAGCGCGGCCGGCTGAAGATCTTCTTCGGCGCCTCGGCCGGTGTCGGCAAGACCTACGCGATGCTGGCCGCCGCCCGCGCCGCGCTGGCCCAGGGTGTGCCGCTGGTGGTGGGCCTGGTCGAGACCCACGGCCGCAAGGACACCGAGGCCATGGTCGGCGACCTGCCGCGGCTGGCGCTCAAGGCCGTGCCGCACCGCGAGCGCACGCTGCAGGAGTTCGATCTCGACGCGGCGCTGACCTTCGGCGCCAGTCATCGGCCCGGGGCGCTGGTGCTGCTCGACGAGCTGGCGCACAGCAACGCACCCGGCTCGCGCCACCCCAAGCGCTGGCAGGACGTCGAAGAACTGCAGGGCGCCGGCATCGACGTCTGGACGACGATGAACGTCCAGCACCTGGAGAGCCTGAACGACATCGTCAGCGGCATCACCGGCGTGCGGGTCTGGGAGACCGTGCCCGACCGCGTCTTCGACGAGGCCGACGAGGTCGTCGTGGTCGACCTGCCGCCCGAGGAGCTGCTGCAGCGTCTGCAGGCGGGCAAGGTCTACATCCCGCAACAAGCGGAGCGGGCCTCGAAGAACTTCTTCCGCAAGGGCAACCTGCTGGCGCTGCGCGAGCTGGCGCTGCGGCGCACCGCCGACCGCGTCGACGACGAGATGCAGGCCTACCGGCGGCAAAGCGCGATCGCTTCGGTGTGGCCCAACCGCGAGGCGCTGCTGGCCTGCGTGGGCCCGGGCGAGTCGGCCGAGAAGGTGGTGCGCAGCTGCGCCCGCCTGGCCGCGCAGCTCGACGTGCCGTGGCATGCGGTGCATGTGGAAACACCCGCGCTGGTGCATGCGCCTGAGGCCCGCCGCCAACGCACGCTGCGGGTGCTGAAGCTGGCCCAGGAACTGGGTGCCATCACCGCCATCCCATCGGCGCCGCAGGTTGCCGCGGCACTGGTGCGCCACGCCCGCGAGCACAACCTGGCGCGCCTGGTGATGGGCCGCCCGCAGCGCCGCTGGCCTTGGCAGCGCACGCTGGCCGACGCCGTGGCGCAGCAGGCGCAGGACCTCGACGTGCTGCAGGTGGCGCTGCCGGCCGGCGCAAGTGCGCAGCCTGCGCGGGAGCAGGCATCTGCCGAAGCCACCGCCCCCTGGCGCTGGCGCGGCTACGTCGCGGCGCTGGCCGTGTGTGCGGCCACGGCCCTGCTGGCCACACCGCTGCTGGCGGTGTTCGAGCTGTCGAACATCGTCATGCTGTTTCTGCTGGCGGTGGTGGGTGTGGCGCTGGGCTTCGGGCGCGGGCCGGCAGTGCTGGCGGCCTTCGTCGGCGTCGGGCTGTTCGACTTTTTCTTCGTGCCGCCGCGCTTTTCGTTCGCCGTCAGCGACGTGCAGTACCTGGTGACCTTTGGCGTGATGCTGGTGGTGGCGCTGGTGGTGGGCCAGCTCACCGCCGGGCTGAAGGCGCAGGCCGAGGTGGCCACCCAGCGCGAGCACCGCGTGCGCAGCCTGTACGACATGTCGCGCGATCTGTCGGCGGCACTGCTGCCCGAGCAGGTGGCCGAAATTGGCGCGCGCTTCCTGCGCGCCGAGTTCGGCGCCAGCAGCGCGCTGCTGGCCGCCGATGCCAACGACCGCCTGCAGACCCTGCCTGGCGCCACCGCCGAGGTCGACACGGGCGTGGCCCAGTGGGCCTTCGACCGCGGCGAGGCGGCCGGGCGCGGCACCGACACGCTGCCCGCCAGCCGCTGTCTGGTGCTGCCGCTGAAGGCGCCGATGCGCTGCCGCGGCGTGCTGGCGGTGGACCCGGGCAGCACCCGGCTGTTCGGGCCCGAGCAGCGCCGCCTGCTCGACACCTGCGCCTCGCTGCTGGCGATCTCGCTGGAGCGCATCCACTACATCGACGTGGCGCAGAGCAGCACGCTGCAGATCGAATCGGAGCGGCTGCGCAACTCGCTGCTGTCGGCCATCTCGCACGATCTGCGCACGCCGCTGGCGGCACTGGTGGGGCTGGCCGACGCGCTGGCGCTGGGCCAGCCGCCGCCGGCCGAACCACAGCGCGCGCTGGCAGCGTCGATCCGCCAGTCGGCGCTGCGCATGAGCGCGCTGGTCAACAACCTGCTGGACATGGCCCGGCTCGAATCCGGTGCGGTGCAGCTCAACCGCCAATGGCAACCGCTCGAAGAAGTGGTGGGTACCGCGCTGGCCGCCTGTGCGCCCAGCCTGGCCGGGCGCGCGGTGCCGGTGCTGCTCGCCGATGACCTGCCGCTGCTGCACCTGGACGCGGTGTTGATCGAACGCGTGCTGGTCAACCTGCTGGAAAACGCCGCCAAGTACACGCCGGCCGGCACAGCCATCGAGATCCGCGCGCGATGCCAGGACGATGCCGTGCAGCTGATGGTCGACGACCACGGCCCGGGCCTGCCGCCAGGGCGCGAGGAGGCGCTGTTCCAGAAGTTCGAGCGCGGCAGCCGCGAAAGTGCCACGCCCGGCGTGGGCCTGGGCCTGGCGATCTGCCGGGCCATCCTGCAGGCGCATGGTGGCACCATCCGGGGCGAGACCCGGCCTGAGGGCGGCGCCCGCTTCACGCTGACGCTCCCGGTGGGTGACCCCCCTCAGGATGATGGCGCCAGCGCCGTCGGCTTGACCGACAACGACCCACTGCGATGACCGAACTGCATGCCCGTGTGCTGGTGGTGGAGGACGAAGCCGACATCCGGCGCTTCGTGCGCCTGGCGCTCGAAGCCGAGGGCTTCGAAGTCTTCGAGGCCGATGGCGTGCGGCGTGGCCTGATCGATGCCGGCACGCGCCGACCCGATCTGGTGGTGCTCGACCTCGGCCTGCCCGACGGCGATGGCGTCGATTTCATCCGCGACCTGCGGGGCTGGTCGGCCATGCCGGTGATCGTGCTCTCGGCCCGCAGCAGCGAGGCCGACAAGATTGCCGCGCTGGACGCCGGCGCCGACGACTACCTGGTCAAGCCCTTCGGGGCCGGCGAGCTGATGGCCCGCGTGCGCGCGCAGCTGCGCCGCCTTGGCCAGGCGCCAGCATCGGGTGAGCCGGTGCTGCGCTTTGGCGACGTGGTCGTCGACATGGCCCGCCGCACGGTGACGCTGGCCGGCCAGCCGCTGCACCTGACACCCATCGAATACCGGCTGCTCACGCACCTGGCGTCGCAGCCGGACCGTGTCATCACCCACCGCCAGTTGCTGCAGGCGGTGTGGGGCCCGGGGCATGCCGAGGACACGCACTACGTGCGGGTGCACATGGCCAACCTGCGCAAGAAGATCGAAGCCGACGCCTCGCGGCCGCGCCATCTGGTGACCGAATCGGGCATCGGCTACCGCTTCGTGCCCTGACCGGCGCCGGGGCGTTGCCGCAGCCCCTGTCACCCTGGTTGGTGACCTGTGCCAACATTGGCCATCAGGAGAAGCACGATGTCCGATGGCATGATCGACGAGTCCGGCAAGGCCCGGCTGGAATACCCGCTCGGGGCCATCCCCGAACCCGGCACTTCGAAGCAGGTGGTGCCCGGTGTGTACTGGATCCGCATGCCGCTGCCGATGAAGCTCGACCACATCAACCTGTGGGCATTGGAAGATGGCGACGACGGCTGGGCCCTGGTAGACACCGGCATGCGCAGCGACGACACCGTGGCGCAATGGCGGCGGATCTTCGCCAGCGCGCAGAACGGCTCGAAGCTGACGCGCATCTTCGTCACGCACATGCACCCCGACCACATCGGCATGGCCGGCTGGCTGACGCGCAAGTTCAACGCCCGGCTCTGGATCACCCGGCTTGAGTACCTGACCTGCCGCATCATGGCCGCCGACACCGGCCGCGAGGCGCCGGATGATGCGCTGCGCTTCTACCGTCAGGCCGGCTGGAGCGAGCTCGCCATCGAGAACTACGGCGCCCGCTTCGGCCGCTTCGGTGAGCACATCCATGCGCTGCCCGAGAGCATTCGCCGCATCGAGGATGGCGAGGTCATCCGCATCGGCGCGCACGACTGGCGGGTCGTCACCGGCAACGGTCATTCGCCCGAGCATGGCTGCCTGTACTGCCCGGAGCTGAAGCTGCTGATCTCGGGCGACCAGATCCTGCCGCGCATCTCGTCCAACGTCTCGGTCAACCCGATGGAGCCGGACGCCAACCCGATGGCCGACTGGATGGCGTCGCTGGACAAGATCGAGCGCGAGGTCCCCGCCGACGTGCTGGTGCTGCCGGCGCATGGTGAATGCTTCCGCGGCCTGCACGCGCGCATCCAGGCGCTGCGCCAAGGCCAGGAGAAAGCGCATGTGCGGCTGCTGCGCACGCTGGCCGAGCCCAAGCGGGCGGTGGACGTGTTCGTGTCGCTGTTCGGCCGCAACATCACCGAGGCCGACTGGGGCTTGCTGGGCATGGCCACCGGCGAAAGCATCGCCAGCCTCAACTACCTGGTGCAGCGCGGTGACGCCACGCGCGAGGTCGATGCCCAGGGCGTGGCCTGGTACCAAACCGCCACCGCCACCGCCACGGCCTGAACAGGCGGCGAAAGGGCCCCATGAACGACTACATGCTGCTGATTGCAGAGCCGCGTGGCCAGCGCGCCGAACGCACGCTCGACGAAGGCAAGGCTGCCTTCGCCCGCATGGAACGCTTTGCCGCCGACCTGCAGGGGCGCGGCGTGCTCAAGAGCTTCGGCTCGCTGCTGACCGACGACCAGGGCCTGCGGGTGCAGGTGCGCGGCGGCCAGCCCTGCCTGGTGGATGGCCCGTTCAGCGAGGCCAAGGAGATGATCGGCGGCTACTTCCTGGTCGAGTGCGAGACCCGCGAGCAGGCCGCCGCCATCGCCGCGCAATGCCCGGCCGCCGAATGGGCCACCGTCGAGGTGCGCCCGGCCGGCCCCTGCTACGTGCGGTAGCGGCAGCGGGCCAGCGGATGTCGAATCCGCCGGCGCCCGGTCGTCGTGAGGTCAGGCAGCAGTCACGCACGGACCAGTGCAGTGTTCGGCACGAGCTGCCCCACCTCAGGAGAATCGACCATGCGTTTCATGATCATCGTGAAGTCCACGCCCGAGTTCGAGGCCGAGACCACGCCGCAGACCCCCGACGAACAGCTGCAGGCCGACATGGCCGGCTTCCACGAAGAACTGGCCCAGGCCGGTGTGCTGCTCGATGCCAGCGGCCTGCAACCCAGCCGCACCGGCTGGCGCATTCACTACGACGGCCAGCGCCGCAGCGTGGTCGACGGGCCTTTCACTGAAGCCAAAGAGCTGATCGCCGGCTTCACCACCATCCAGGTACGCTCACGCGAAGAAGCACTGGCATGGTCGCGCCGCTTCCCCAACCCGGCGGGCCGCGATGCACCGGCCGTCATCGAGGTGCGCCAGCTGTACGAGCTGGACGACTTCACGCCCAGCGAACAGGTGCAGCGCTTTCGTGCGTTGAATACACCGAGTCAAAACTGACCATCAACAAAAGGAGACATCTATGTTCAAGACCTTCTTGCTCAGCCTGCTCGGGCTGGTGCTGCTGGCCGTGCTCGTCGTGCTGGGCATGGCCGCGATGCGGCCCGACGACTTCAGCGTGCTACGCAGCCTGCGCATGGCCGCCCCACCCGAGAAGGTGTTCGCGCTGGTCGATGACCTGAAGCAGTTCAACCGCTGGAACCCCTGGCTGAAGAAGGACCCGACCACGCAGCTGACCTACGGCCCCGTCACAGCCGGCCCGGGCGCGCAGTACGCCTGGACCAGCGAGAAGATGGGCGCCGGCAGCATGACCCAGGCCGCTGCCACCGCGCCCGCCCCGGGCACGGCCGGCCGGGTGGCGTTCAAGCTCGATTTCCTCAAGCCCTTCGAGACCCACAACACCGCCGAGTTCACCTTCCAGCCTGAAGGCGGCACCACCACCACCGTGACCTGGACGATGCGCGGTCCGATGCCCTTCATCAGCAAGGTGATGGACGTGGTGGTGGGCATGGACAGCATGATCGGGCCTGACTTCGAAGCCGGCCTGGCCGAGCTGCAGAAGCTGGCCGAGCAGCCCTGAGCCTGCCCCGCCGCAGCGCGATGAGTTCCGTCGATACGCCCACCCACCAGGCCATCGCGGCGGTATGGCGCATCGAGTGCGCCAAGATCGTGGCCGGCGTGGCGCGGCTGACGCGCGACGTCGGCCTGGCCGAGGAGTGTGCGCAGGACGCGCTGGTGGCCGCGCTGGAGCATTGGCCGGCCGACGGCGTGCCCAACAACCCGGGCGCCTGGCTGATGACCACCGCCAAGCACCGCGCACTCGACCACCTGCGCCACCTGCAGTTGCAGGCGCGCAAGCACGAGGCCATCGGCCGCGACCTCGAAGCGCAGCAGGCGCTGGTGGTGCCCGACTTCGTCGATGCGCTCGATGCGCGTCGCAGCGACGCCATCGGCGACGACCTGCTGCGGCTGATCTTCACCGCCTGCCACCCGGTGCTGTCGACCGAGGCGCGGGTGGCGCTGACGCTGCGGCTGCTGGGTGGTTTGTCGACCACCGAAATCGCCCGCGCCTACCTGGTGCCCGAAGCCACGCTGGCCCAGCGCATCGTGCGTGCCAAAAAGACACTCGGCGCGGCCCGCGTGCCGTTCGAGCTGCCGCGCGGTGAGGCCTTGGCGCCCCGGCTGGCCTCGGTGCTGGAGGTGGTCTATCTGATCTTCAACGAAGGCTACGCCGCCACCGCCGGCGACGACTGGATGCGCCCGGCGCTGTGCGACGAAGCGCTGCGCCTGGG
>JBDTQF010000175.1:0-8618 GCA_039932275.1 Burkholderiales bacterium | reverse complement strand
CCATCTGTTGCGGCGTGTGCCCGCGGTACGGGCCACGTATGAACAAGGCGCTGCCGCGCTGCACCAGCGCGCGCCGGATCTGCGTGTGGTCATCGCCAGCGACGCTGCGGCCGTGACACTCGGGTTGCAGCGATACCTGGCCCTCGATGCACTGCATGACGGTGCCGCCGCCGCAGCGCTCGTGCCGTCCTGGTATTTGTTGGGTCGCGATGCCGCGCGCACTGCCTTCTACCGCGACTGGCTACCCACGCTGGCGGCGCGCGGCCAGGCGCAGATCTGGCTGCTGGAAGCGAGCGGCGGCGATGCTGCAGCCCTGCTGCGGCTGCGCTGCGGCGGGGTGTGGCTGGAACGTCATCTGACGCAACACCCGGCTTGGCACGATGCTGCGCCGGCCGTGCATCTGATGGTCCAGGCGTTGGCGCAGAGCTGGCGTGACGGTGCCGGGGAATCCGATCTGCTGGTGCCGCCGAGTGGGCTGACGCGCAGCTTGCTGGGCTGGTATGACGCCGAGCGGCCGACTCGCCGGCTGCATGCCTGGAACCTGCACTCGCGCGCCGTGGTGATGCCGATGATCGATCGGCTGCGCGGGCGTGCTTGAGCACGCAGGCTGGACGCGCCGCGCCTCAGGCCGAACCTGGCACCAGCTTGCCGATGGGCACCATCGGCGTCGAACACCTGTTGGCGAGCCGCATCGGGTTGGGCGGCATGGTCTGTTCCCTCGCTGGTGTTTGCAGTTGGTGGACGCAGTAAGCACTGTATCCAGCCGTGAGCTGGGGCTGAACCGAGATGCTGGCGGCGGGTCGCGAAGAAGTGTTCCCCTTCAACCAGTTCGCGGCTGATGGCGCCTGTACGCCTCATGGAGCGGTCTGCTGACGCCACGGCTGTGCCGACTCGTCAAGGGCCCACGTGTTGCAGGGTCGCCGGGGTGTTGGTACGGTCAGACGCATGACGATTGCGAGCGATCTCTTGCTGGCCGAAGCGCCGCCCCCCGCCCTCCTGAGCCGCACGGCTCTGTTCCTGGATTTCGACGGCACGCTGGCGCCGCTGGCACCCCGTCCGCAGGACGTGGAGGTGCTCGATTGGGTCGTTCCGACGCTGCGGTGCCTGCAGGCCGCCCTTGGCGGGGCGGTGGTGCTGGTGAGCGGCCGGCCGCTGGCGGAGCTGGACGCGCTGCTGCATCCGCTGTGCATGCCCGCCGCCGGGGTGCATGGCGTGGAACGGCGTGGCTGCGATGGCCGGGTGCGGGTGCGCTCGGGCGTGCCCCCGGAAGACGTGCTGCAGGCCGCTCAAGGCCTGGTGGCCCGCTATCCCAGCTTGTTGCTGGAGCTCAAGCCTGCTGCGCTGGCGCTGCACTACCGTGCGGCTCCGGCGCTGGGCGCCGTGTGCCGCGACACGCTGCGCCATGCACTTGAAGGCCTGCCCGGCTGGCAACTGCTGCAGGGGCACTTCGTCACCGAGGTGAAACCGCAGCGCGTGTCCAAGGGCGCGGTGGTGGCGTCGTTCATGGCCGAGGCGCCCTTTGCCGGGCGCACACCGGTGTTCGTCGGCGACGATCTGACCGACGAAGACGGCATGCGCGAAGCCCTGGCCTGGGGTGGCCTGGGTGTGCGGGTGGGCGGCGGCGAGAGCCTGGCGCAGCATTGCTTGGCTGACCCCCATGCCGTCGGCGCGTGGCTGGCGGCTTCTGTCAAGGCTCTGGGCGCGACCAGCGCCGCCGTGCTGTGACGGCCAGCCTGAGCCTCGGACTCATCGGCAACTGCGCCATCAGTGCGCTGATCGATGCCGAGGCGCGCATTGTCTGGAGCTGCTTTCCGCGCTTCGATGGCGACCCGGTGTTCCATGCGCTGATCGATTCGCCCGCCCAAGGCGCGCCGGGGCCGGATGGCACCTGGCAGATCGCGCTGGAAGGTCAGACGCACAGCGAGCAGTCCTACGACCCCGGCACCGCGGTGCTGCGCACCCGGCTGATGTGCGGCGACAGCCATGCGGTGGAAGTCACCGACTTCGCGCCGCGTTTTTTCCAGTGGGAGCGGCCATTCAGGCCGATGCAGCTGGTGCGCCGGGTGCGTACGCTGCGTGGCCACCCGCGCATCCGCATCGTGCTGCGGCCCCGGGCTCAATGGGGCGCGGCAGTGCCGCTGCGCACGCAGGGCAGCAACCACCTGCGCTTTGTCGGCCCGGACCTGACCCTGCGGCTGACCACCAATGCGCCGCTCACCTACCTGGTGGACGAGCGGCCATTTGCGCTGGACGGCTCGATCAGCCTGCTGCTGGGGCCGGACGAGACGCTGGATGGCGGCGTCGAAGAGACCGCGCGCATGCTCGAAGAGCGCACGGTGGCGTACTGGCGTGGCTGGACGCGCCGGCTGGCGCTGCCGCTGGAGTGGCAGGACGCGGTGATCCGCGCCGCCATCACGCTCAAGCTGTGCCTGTTCGAGGACACCGGCGCCATCGTCGCGGCGATGACCACCAGCATCCCCGAGGCGCCGCATACCGAGCGCAACTGGGACTACCGCTACTGCTGGCTGCGCGATGCCTTCTTCGTGGTGCGCGCGCTCAACAGCCTGTCCGAGATCGGCACGATGGAGGACTACCTGCGCTGGCTGCACAACGTGGTGCGCATGGCGGACGGCGATCACATCCAGCCGCTGTACGGCATCGGACTGGAGCGCGAACTGCCGGAGCGCCTGCTGAGCCACCTGCGTGGCTACCGCAGCATGGGCCCGGTGCGGGTGGGCAACCAGGCGCAGGAACACTTCCAGCACGACGTGTACGGCAACGTGGTGCTGGGCGCGGCGCAGTCGTTCCACGACCACCGCCTGCTGCGGCGCGGCACGCTGGACGACTTTGCCTGGCTCGAGACCGCGGGCGAGCGGGCCTGGGCCATCCATGACCAGGCCGACGCCGGCATGTGGGAGCTGCGCACCCGCGCCCGGGTGCACACCTCGTCGGCGCTGATGAGCTGGGCCGCCTGCGACCGCCTGGCCAAGGTCGCGACGCTGCTCAACCTGCCGGAGCGAGCGACGTTGTGGCGCGAGCGGGCCGATGTGATCCACGCCAAGATCCTGGCGAATGCCTGGAGCGACGAGCGGCAGGCCTTCGTCGAGAGCTTCGGCGGCCGTGACCTCGACGCCAGCGTGCTGCTGATGGCCGAGGTCGGCTTCATCGACCCGATGGATCCGCGCTTCATCGCCACCGTCGAGGCGTTGGAGACCCACCTGTGCGACGGCCCGACGATGCGGCGCTACGAGGCCGCCGATGACTTCGGCCGGCCCGAGACGGCGTTCAACATCTGCACCTTCTGGCGCATCGATGCGCTGGCGCGCATCGGCCGCAAGCAGCAGGCGCGCGAGATCTTCGAGGCCATGCTGGCCGCCCGCAACCCGCTGGGGCTGTTGTCGGAGGACACGCACCCCGTCACCGGCGAGATGTGGGGCAACTTTCCGCAGACCTATTCCATGGTCGGGCTCATCAATGCCGCGGTGCGCCTGTCGGCACCGTGGGATTCGGTGATATGAGACCCTGACAGCACAACGAGGAGAACAACACGATGGCTCGACTGGTCCTGGTATCCAACCGCGTTGCTGATCCCCACAAGCCTGCCGCTGGCGGACTGGCTGTGGCATTGGGCGATGCGCTGTCGCAGAGCGGTGGGCTGTGGTTCGGCTGGAGCGGGCAGATCGATGAGCGCGGCGTGGCCGGCGAAGCCACCGTGCGGGAACAGCGCATCGGCCCCGTCACCTACGCCACGATGGACCTGAGCCGGGTTGACCATGACGAGTACTACCTGGGCTACTCCAACCAGGCGCTGTGGCCGGCCTTTCACTACCGGCTCGACCTCGCGGCTTTCGAGCAGAGCAACTTCGCTGGCTACCAGCGCGTGAACCGCATGTTCGCGCGCCAGCTGGCGGCCATGCTGCAGCCGGACGACGTGATCTGGGTGCATGACTACCACCTGATCCCGCTGGCGGCCGAGCTGCGTGCGCTGGGCTGCCAGCAGCGCATCGGTTTTTTCCTGCACATCCCGCTGCCGCCGTCGCCCATCCTGGCGGCGCTGCCGGGGCATGAGTGGCTGATCCGCTCGCTGTTCGCCTACGACCTGGTGGGTCTGCAGAGCGTGGGCGATGTGGAGCACTTTGCGCGTTACGTGATCGCCGAAGGCCATGCCGAGATGCTGCCCGATGGGCATTACCGTGCCTTCGGGCGCATCGTCTGCGCGCGGGCGTTTCCCATCGGCCTCGACGTCGAGGAGTTCCAGCGCGAGGCGCGCAGCCGCGAGGCGCTGGAGACCTACAAGATGCTGGGAGAGCAGTACGCCAAGCGGCGCCTGCTGGTGGGCGTGGACCGGCTCGACTATTCGAAGGGGCTACCGCAGCGGCTGCGGGCCTTCCGCGAGCTGCTGGCCACCTACCCCGAGGCGCGCATGAGCGCCACGCTGATCCAGGTGGCCTCACCCACGCGCGAGGCAGTGATGGCCTATGAGGACATCCGCAAGCAACTGGAAGGCCTGAGCGGCGAAATCAACGGCGAGTATGGCGAGCTGGACTGGATGCCGGTGCGCTACATCCACCGCACTTGGTCCCGCCGCCGCTTGGCCGCGTTGTACCGCAAGGCCTGCGTGGCGTTGGTGACGCCGCTGCGCGACGGCATGAACCTGGTGGCCAAGGAGTACATCGCGGTGCAAGACCCGCGTGACCCGGGCGTGTTGGTGTTGTCGCGGTTTGCCGGCGCGGCCGAGCAGCTGCGCGAGGCGTTGCTGGTCAACCCCTACGACATCCAGGCCACGGCGCAGGCCTTCCAGCGCGCGCTGCAGATGCCGCTGGGCGAACGGGTGGAGCGCCATGCGGCACTGCTGGCCACCATCCGCCGCCACGATGTGCATGCCTGGCGGCGCGGCTTCCTGCAGGCCCTGGCGATGGCGCAGCGTGACGACCATCAGCACCAGCACGACCAGGAGCCGGCACCCGCGCCGCAGACGCAGGTGGCCTGAGGTTGATCAGGCCGAGGCTGCTGCGGCACCCGGGCCGAGCCGATCGATGGCGTCGGTGATGAGCCCGTCGATGCCCCAGGCGATCAGCGTGTCAGCGCGCGCGGCCTCGTTGACGGTGTAGACCAGCACGCGCCGGCCGTGGCCGTGTTCGGTGCGCAGCAGTGCCGCATCGACCAGCGTGTGGTTCAACACCACCGCCACGCAGCCCAGCGCCGTGGCGGTGTCGGCCCAACCGGGCCACTGGGTGTCGAGCAGCAGGGCGCGGGGCAGCGCTGGCGCGGCCGCTTGGGCCGCCATCAGCGCCGGCACGTCGAAGCTGCTGAGCAGCGGCCAGGGGCTGCGGCCTGCCGCTACTGCGCCGGCCCACAGCTGCTGCGCGGCCAGGGCGACAAGCTGCCCGGTGCGGGCTTCGGTGCCGGGTGTGGGCTTGATCTCGAGGTTCAACGCGTGGCCCGTCTGCAGGCAATGCCCGGCCACCTCGGCCAGCCTGGGCAATGGCTCGCCGGCATGGGCCGGGCCGTACCAGCGACCGGCATCCAGCGCGGCCAGGGCAACCCAGGGCAGGTTGCCGGCCACGCCGCGGCCGCTGGTGGTGCGCTCCAGCGTGGTGTCATGCAGCAGGAAGGGCTGGTCGTCGGCGCTGACCTTGACGTCGCACTCGTAGGCCTCGAAACCATGGCGGGCGCCGCAGCGAAAGGCTGTCAGTGTGTTCTCCGGCGCGTGGTTGCCGCCGCCGCGGTGGGCGAACCAGAGCGGGTAGGGCCAGGGGGCGGATGAAGTGGGCACGGACGGGCTGCGAAAGGGTGTCGGGTTGTGCAGTGTGCCGAATGGACTGGACCCGGTACGCGGGTGCCGACGGGGTGGCCCGGGGCATCAGGGTAAATCCCGCCCTGCGGTACGATCACCGCCCCCGCGCGCCGCCCTGTTCGTCACTGTCTGCAACCCGCGCCCGCGGGGCCGATCGGCCCCATGAACGCACCGCTGCCCTTGTCCCGCCTTTCGCACGAAGCCGACCCGGGCGTTGCCCATGCCGATGCCATTGGTGCGCCGCGCCTGCGCGAGATTCCCTACAACTACACCTCGTTCTCCGACCGCGAGATCGTGCTGCGGTTGCTCGGCCAGCACGCTTGGGCGCTGCTCGACAAGCTGCGCAGCGAACGCCGCACCGGCCGCTCCGCGCGCATGCTGTACGAGGTGCTGGGCGACATCTGGGTGGTGGAGCGCAACCCCTACCTTGAAGACGACCTGATCGACAACCCGAAGCGCCGCGCGTTGCTGATCGAGGCGCTGCAGCACCGGCTGATCGAGGTGGAACGCCGTCGCAATGCGGCCGACGACGCCGAGCGCGATGCGCTGGTGGCCGAGCTGCTGCAGGCGGCGCAGGGCGCGGTGCAGCGCTTTGCCGGCCGCTTCGAGCAGGTGGTGGCGCTGCGTCAGCGTGCGCGCCGTGTGCTGGGCCGCCACACCGCGAAGGACAACCTGAAGTTCGATGGGCTGAGCCGGGTCTCGCACGTCACCGATGCCACCGACTGGCGGGTCGAGTACCCGTTCGTGGTGCTCACGCCCGACACCGAGGCCGAGATGGCGCACCTGGTGAAGGGCTGCATTGAGCTGGGCTTGACCATCATCCCGCGCGGCGGCGGCACCGGCTACACCGGCGGGGCGGTGCCGTTGACGTGGAAGAGCGCGGTGATCAACACCGAAAAGCTTGAACGCATGAGCGAGGTCGAGCACCTCATGCTGCCCGGCCTCGACCGGCTGGTGGCCACCGTGTGGTGCGAGGCCGGCGTGGTGACGCAGCGCGTAGCCGATGCCGCCGAGCGCGCGGGGTTCGTCTTCGCGGTGGATCCGACCTCGGCCGAGGCCAGCTGCGTGGGCGGCAACGTGGCGATGAATGCCGGTGGCAAGAAGGCCGTGCTGTGGGGCACGGCGCTGGACAACCTGGCCTCCTGGCGCATGGTGACGCCCGACGCGACCTGGCTGGAGGTGGTGCGGCTCAACCACAACCTCGGCAAGATCCACGACGTGGAGGTGGCCAGCTTCGACCTGAACCACTACGCCGCCGACGGCAAGACGCTGACTCGCACCGAGCGGCTCGATATCCCGGGCCGGCTGTTCCGCAAGGAAGGGCTGGGCAAGGACGTCACCGACAAGTTCCTGGCCGGGCTGCCGGGCATCCAGAAGGAAGGCTGCGATGGCCTGATCACCAGCTGCCGCTGGGTGGTGCACCGCATGCCGGCGCACACCCGCACGGTGTGCCTGGAGTTCTTCGGCAATCCGAAGGACTGCGTGCCGTCGATCGTCGAGATCAAGAACTACATGTTCTCCCTGTCGCAGCAGCCGGGCGGGCCCAACACCGATGGCGGTGGGGCCTCGCCGGTCCTGCTGGCGGGGTTGGAACATCTGGATGACCGCTATCTCAAGGCAGTGGGCTACGCCACCAAGAGCAAGCGCGGCGGCCTGCCGAAGATGGTGCTGGTGGGCGACATCGTCGGCGACGATGCCGATGCGGTGGCGCGCGCCACCAGCGAGGTGATCCGCCTGGCCAACGGCCGCAGCGGCGAGGGCTTCGTGGCGGTGAGCGCCGATGCGCGCAAGAAGTTCTGGCTCGACCGCAAACGCACCGCAGCGATCTCCAAGCACACCAATGCCTTCAAGATCAACGAGGACGTGGTGATCCCGCTGGAGCGCATGGGTGAGTACACACTCGGGATTGAGCGCATCAACATCGAGCTGAGCCTGCGCAACAAGCTGGCGCTGGTCGACCGGCTGGAAGCCTTTTTCCGCGAAGGTCGGCTGCCGCTGGGCAAGACCGACGACGCCAGCGACATCTCCAGCGCCGAGTTGCTGGAAGACCGGGTGCAGCAGGCTCTGGCGCTGCTGCAGGACGTGCGAACGCTGTGGCAGGGCTGGCAGGACGGCCTGGACGTGGCGCAGCACGACTTGGCCAGTGCCGGGCGCAGCTTCTTCGACCAGCTGCAGGACCACAGCCTGCGCGCTTCGTGGAAAGCCCAGGTGCTGCGGCCGCTGGAGATGTTGTTCGCCGGCGGCTCCTTCGTGCCGGTGATCGATGCGCTGCAGCGCATCCACAAGGAAGTGCTGCGCGGTCGGGTATGGGTGGCGCTGCACATGCATGCCGGCGACGGCAATGTGCACACCAACATCCCGGTCAACTCCGACAACTACGAGATGCTGCAGACCGCCCATGAGGCGGTGGCGCGCATCATGGTGCTGGCGCGCAGCCTTGACGGCGTGATCTCTGGCGAACACGGCATCGGCATCACCAAGATCGAGTTCCTGACCGATGCCGAGATGGCGAACTTCGCCGCCTACAAGGCCAGGGTCGACCCCGAAGGGCGCTTCAACAAGGGCAAGCTGCTGCGCGCCCAGGATCGCACCGCGGCCTTGGGCGCCGACACCCGCGCGGCTGACCTGGCCGATGCCTACACGCCCAGCTTCGGGCTGATGGGGCATGAGTCGCTGATCATGCAGCAGAGCGACATCGGCGCCATCAGCGACAGCATCAAGGACTGCCTGCGCTGCGGCAAGTGCAAGCCGGTGTGCGCCACGCACGTGCCGCGCGCCAACCTGCTGTACAGCCCGCGCAACAAGATCCTCGCGACCTCGC
>JBDTQF010000174.1:0-8673 GCA_039932275.1 Burkholderiales bacterium | reverse complement strand
ACCCCCGCCAGATCTTCGACTGGGTGTGCGCGATCCGGCGCGCCAAGCTGCCCGACCCGGCGGCCATCGGCAATGCCGGCAGCTTCTTCAAGAACCCGGTCGTCACACCCGAGCAGTGCCGCGACATCATTGCGCGCGACCCGCACCTGGTGCATTACCCGATGCCCGACGGACAGTACAAGCTGGCCGCCGGCTGGCTGATCGATGCCTGCGGCTGGAAGGGCAAGCGCGTGGGCGGCGTGGGCGTGTACGACAAGCAGGCGCTGGTGCTGATCAACCGTGGTGGCGCGCGGGGCGCCGAGGTGGTGACGCTGGCGCGGGCCATCCAGGAGAGCGTCTACGGCCGCTTCGGCATCCGCCTCGAACCCGAGCCGGTCCTGCTCACTTGAGGCAACTGGCCCAGCCAGCTCAGCGCCGCTCCACCAGCACCGGCGTGAGCTGCAGCGACTCTTTCATGCGCTGCAGGGCCGACTGCGCCTCGCTGCGGGCCGGGAACGGCCCGGCCTGCAGCTTGTGCAACCCGCGTTCGTCGAACAGCGCCAGCAGCGGTGCCAGCCACTGGGCTGATTGCGCCACCTGCTGCTGAAAGCCCAGCGCGCCGCTGCGCTCCTTGAACGCGCCGAGCTGCACCCACCAGCCGCGGCCCGCTTCCGTGCGCACCGGGTCGATCTGCACCGGCGCAGGTGATGCCGGTGTCAGGGCTGGCCGGGGGGGCTCGGGCGCGGCGGCGGCCGTGGGCAGTGACTTGATCAGCGCCCCAGGCGGCACCGAGACAATCCCCGGCATCGGCAGCGGTGTCGGCCCGGCGACCGGCGTACCCACCGCCAGGTTGAGTTCCTGGCCCCACAGCTCGCGGGTGCGCACCGGCGAGCCCGGCGCCGGGCTGGACTCGTACACCAGCAGCGAGCTGCCCGGTGCGTTGGCCGCCGCATCGGGCGCTGCGGCGCTGCGCCGCCAGGCGCCGGTGCGGATCGACTCATGCGTGATGCGCTCCAGTTCCACCGACGCGACGCCGCGCAGCACGTCGAGCTTGAGCGCGGCGGTGTACGACAGATCGACGATGCGGCCCTTGCTGAACGGGCCGCGGTCATTCACCCGCACGATCACCTCGCGCCCATTGGCCGGGTTGCGCACCCGGGCATAACTGGGGATCGGCAGGGTGGGGTGCGCGGCCGTCATCGAGTACATGTTGTACAGCTCGCCGCTGGCGGTGGGTCGGCCGTGGAACTTGCGGCCGTACCAGGACGCCAGGCCGCGCTGCACCACCGGCTGGTCGTCGGTGACGGGCACGTACACCTCGCCGGCCATCTGGTAGGGCTTGTTCGGCCCGCCGCTGCGCACCAGTTCGATGCGCGGCTCGGCGTCGGGTGTTTGTTCGAGGTGCGGCGGCGCATCCGGCAGCGGACCGTCGGTGTTGAACACGGTCGGCGGTGCGGGCGCCGCGGGGGGCGCCTTCAGCGGCGCGCTGCCGCAGGCGGCCAGCAGCAGGGCCACCAGGGCAAGACCCAGGTGCCGGAGCGGTCGAGCGATCAGCGGGTGCATGCCGCGACCCTACACCATTGCGCCCAGCGGACCCGCAGGACAAGTCCGCATGGGCCGGCAGGGACTGCCACGCCGCAAAGTCGGCCGCAGCGTCGATTCGTACACGTCGCCATGACCGGTCGGGTATGGCCTTTGCGCGGCTTGTGCCGAAAGGTTGTCCATGCTCCATCTCCTGCACAGGCTGCTCGGCCGGCTCAGCGTCGGCCGCAAGCTGCTGTTGATCTTCCTGCTTGACATGACTGCCGTGATCTACGTCAGCGGCATCATGATCAATGAAAAGTACCTGGCGATCGATTTCGCTCGCAAGGAGCTGGCCGGCCATGCCTACATCGGCGAGCTGCGCGAAGGCCTGCTGAACCTGGCCGGCGCCGTGCGTTGGGCGCCGCCGGCCGACGTCTGGCCGCGTCTGGCCACTGCGGTGCAGACGGCGCAGGCGGCGCACGGCCCGGGCATGGGCAGCGACAAAGAGGCGCAGGACTACGCCGAGGGGCTGCGGGCCGTGCCGGCCGCGGCGCAGGCCGAGCCGGCGCTGCACGAGGCGCTGACCCGCGGGCGCACGCTGATCACCCGGGTGGGCAACCAGTCCAACCTGATCCTTGATCCGGACCTGGACAGCTACTACGCCATGTCCATCGTCATGCTGCGCATGCCGGAGCTGCTGGAGATCAGCAGCCTGCTGGCTACCGAGACGCTGGCCACACTGCGGCGAGGCTGGGCCGACGATGCGGCCCGCACCCGGTTCTTGATCCTCGAAGGCCGGCTGGACGCAGTAACCCAGGGCCTCGATTCCGATTACAGCGAAGCCTACGCCGCGGCCTCGCAGCCGACGCTGCGGCCACGCCTGACCCCCACGCACCAGGCGCTGCTGGCGGCCGTGCGGCAGATGCGCGAGGCGGCCCGCCAGGTGGCCGCGGGGCCGCAGGACAGCCTGCCAGGCAGCTTCGCCCGGGCCCATGGCCAACTGATCGAGGCGCTGGGCGGCGCCTGGTCTGCCGCGGACATCCAGCTGGGCGTGCTGCTACAGGCCCGCATCGACGCCTTCTTCGCGCGCATGTGGCTGCACCTGGGCACGGCGTTGAGCCTGCTGGGCCTGATTCTCTCGGCGGTGTTCTTCGTCGCCCGACAGATTGCGCAACCGTTGAAGCAGTTGTCGGGCGTGATGGACGCCGTAGCCAGCAGCGGCAACCACAGCCTGCGTGCCAACTGGGACAGCCGCGACGAGATAGGCCGGCTGGTGCGGGGCTTCAACGACATGCTGGTGCAGCTCGACCGCGCCCGCGCGCTGCAGCAGGAACTGGCCGCTAGCGCCCGCGCCGCCGAAGCTCAGCGCGAGCTGGTGGAGGCGCTGCCCATCCCGATGGTGGTGACGTCGGTGCCGGGCCACGAAGTGCTGCATGCCAACCAGCCGGCGCAGCGCTGGCTGGGCGAGCACCGCGACAACCCGTGGCGCGACGGCCTGGAGCCGGCGGTGCGGGTGCGATTTTTCCAGCAGCTGTTCGACCGCGATGCGGTGGATGAATTCGAGGTGCGCTGGCGCGCCGGGACCGAGCCCTCCTGGGCGGTGTTGTCGGCCCGCCGCCTCACCTTTCAGGGGCAGGATGCGGTGCTGACCGCCTTCACCCCCATCAACCAGCTCAAGGTGATGGAGCGCCGGCTGGAGCTGTGGGCCAAGGTCTTCCAGGCCTCGTCCGAAGGCATTTTGATCATCGATGGCGACCACCGCCTGCTGACGGCCAACCGCGCCTTCTGCCAGACCACGATGTACGACCTTTACGACATCGTGGGTGATGCGCCGCTGTTCTTCGACGCCGGCGACGGCCCGGAGCGCTTCCTCGACGGCCTGTGGCCGCAGGTCGACCAGCGCGGTGCCTGGCAGGGTGAGGTGCGCATGCTTCGGCGCGACGGCCGCGACTACCCGGCCTGGCTGATGATCAGCGTGGTTCGCGAGGGCCAGGCCCATCCGCGCCGCGAGGCCGAACCGAGCGAGCCGCGTGCGCAGGCCAAGGTGTCGCACTACATCGCCACCACCATCGACATGACCGACCGCAAGCGGCAGGAAGAACGCATCCGCTTCCTGGCCGAACACGACGTGCTGACCGAGCTGCCCAACCGCAGCCTGTGCACCGAGCGGCTGCGCGAGGCGCTGGCGGCGGCCGAGGCGAGCGGCACGCGCGTGGCCGTGCTGTTCATCGACCTCGACCGCTTCAAGACTATCAACGACACCCTGGGCCACCATGTGGGCGACGGCCTGCTGCGCTCGGTGGCGCGGCGCCTGCTCGATGCCGTGCGCGGTGCCGACACGGTGTGCCGGCTGGGTGGCGACGAGTTCGTCGTGGTGCTGCGCGACGTCGTCGATGTCGACGAAGTGGCGCATGTGGTCAACGAGCGCCTGGTGCCGCTGGTGCGAGCACCGCACGACGTGGGCGGCGCCGAGCTGCATGTGTCGTGCAGCGTCGGTGTGGCGGTGTACCCCGACGATGCCACCGACATCGACACCCTGATGAGCCATGCCGATGCCGCGATGTACCAGGCCAAGGCCGCCGGTCGCGACACCGCCCACTTCTTCACCCCCGAGCTGAACGAGCGGGCGCGCCAGCGGCTGCTCATCGAGACGAACCTGCGCTACGCGGTGGAGCGGGGCGAGCTGCACCTTGTGGTGCAGCCGCGTGTGGATGCGCGCACCGAAGCGGTGGTGGGCGTGGAGGCGCTGCTGCGCTGGGTCAACCCCGAGCTGGGCGCCGTGCCGCCGGCCACCTTCATCCCGGTGGCCGAGGAGGCCGGGCTGATCGTCGGCATCGGCCGCTGGGTGATCGACGCCGCTTGTGCATTGCAAGCCCAGTGGCGCGTCAGCGGCCTGGGTGCCGTCCCGATCGCGATCAACGTTTCGGCGCTGCAGCTGCGTGACGGCTCGCTGCCGCATCAGCTCAGCGAAGCGATGACGACCTGGGGCGTGCCGCCAGATGCGCTGGAAGTGGAGCTGACCGAGTCGACGCTGATGGATGGGGCCGAGTCCATCCTGCAGCAGCTGCGGGCGGTCAAAGCCCTGGGCGTGACGCTGGCGATCGACGACTTCGGCACCGGCTACTCCAGCCTGCACTACCTCAACCGCTTCCCGATCGACCGCCTGAAGGTCGACCGCTCCTTCGTGCAGGACATGCTCGACGACACCACCGACCATGCCATCACCCGCGCCATCATCGGCCTGGGCCATGCGCTGGGCATGAGGGTGGTGGCCGAGGGCGTCGAGAACGCACGCACCGTGGCGGCGTTGCAAGACTGTGGCTGCGACGAACTGCAGGGTTTCTTCTACGCCCGCCCGATGTTGCCACTGGCCTTCGCGGCATGGATGGCCGCTCGCAGCGAGGCGTCGCTGAGTGCCGAAGAAAGCGCGGTGGCGCTGGTCTGAAAGCCTATCTAAGGCGACGCTGAACAAGGCCCCGCGAGCCGGCGCGGCGCGATCAGTCGACCTGCAGCAGCGCCCATACCGGTGCATGGTCGCTGGGTCGCTCGTTCTTGCGTGGCAGCTTGTCGATGCCACAGGCCGTCACCCGCGGACGCAGCGCGTCGCTGACCAGGATGTGGTCGATGCGCAGGCCCTGGTTCTTGCGAAACGCCAGGTTGCGGTAATCCCACCAGCTCCAGCACTTGGGCGGCTGCTCGAACAGGCGGAACGCATCGTGCAGCGGCAGCTCCAGCAGGTCGCGGAAGTGGCCGCGTTCCTCGTCGGTGCAGTGGATTTGGCCGGCCCAGGCCACCGGGTCGTGCACATCGGCATCGCCCGGGGCGATGTTGTAGTCGCCCATCAGGACCAGGTTCGGGTACAGCGCCAGCTCGGTGGCGATCCACTCGCGCAGCGCCTGCAGCCAGGCCATCTTGTACGCGAACTTCTCGCTGCCCGGTGCCTGGCCGTTGGGAAAGTAGGCCCCGACCACCCGCAGCCCGGCCACGCTGGCGGTGATGACCCGGGCCTGCGCGTCGGCAAAGCCGGGAATGTTGTGCACCACCGCCTGCGGCGCCTCGCGCGCCAGCACGGCCACGCCGTTGTAGGTCTTCTGGCCGAACCAGGCGGCCTGCCAGCCGGCTTCGGCCAGTGCCTCGACCGGGAACTTGTCGTCGGTGAGCTTGATTTCCTGCAGCACCATCACGGTGGGCTGTTCAGCAGCCAGCCAGTCCAGCAGCTGCGGCAGGCGCACGGCGAGCGAGTTGACGTTCCAGGTGGCGAGCTTCATATGTTTTCCAAACCGCTGCAGGATCTTGATATTGTTGAAAGATTTTCGGTTGCGAGTCGTTTGGCCACACGCGCGGCTACCCAAGACGGCTGAGATGGAGTGACCCTGGATGAGACGTCCATGCACAAGAAGGGACGCGCTAAGACGGGTGAATGTGGTCACCAGCATATCGCCAGCGTAGCGAGCTCAAGTCGCCCATGTCCTCTGAAGAGCCACCATCCCCGCCCAAGCCGAAGACCACCGCAATGAACCACAACCCCAGATCACAAGGCGCACCGCGCTGCGCTTTTCAGCCGCCGCCACCGCCATCGCCGGCGGCCTGCCGCTCTTCGCCCGCGCGCAGACCACCTGGCCGAGCAAGGCCATCCGCCTCGTCGTGCCGTTCGCGCCCGGCGGCAGCAGCGAGATCGTCGCGCGCGCGGTGGCCGGCGAACTGAGCAAGATCCTCGGCCAGAGCGTCTACGTCGACAACAAGCCCGGCGTCGCCGGCAACGTCGCGATGGGCGAGGTGGCGCGTGCCGAGGACGAGCACACCTTCATCCTCGGCCACATCGGCACCTTGGCCCTGAACCCGTACATCTTCGACAAGCTGCCGTACGACCCGGCCAAGGCGTTCACGCCGGTCTCGCTGCTCGCCAAGGTGCCCAGTCTCTACGTCGTGCGGCCGGACCTGCCGGTCAAGAACCTGAAGGAGTTCATCGCGCTCGCTCGCCGCGGCGTCGGCCCGCGCGATCAGGGAGCCGGCGTCGCTGAAGTTGCTGGAAAGCGAAGCGGCGATCGCGGTCGGGGGGCACGCCGGCCGAGTTCGTCAAGTTCATCGAGGCCGAACAGCAGCGCTGGAAGCCGGTGATCGCGCGGGCGAAGATCAAGCCGGACTGAAGGTCTACTGCCACTGGGCACCTGCCTCGGCAAGAGCCCGAGTCGAGGCGGCTTTGGTAACGTCGTCACCCTGTCCACCCCGTCGCCCGCCTGGTACTGCCTTGAAACTCGATCTCGACAACTACGTGCCGGGCTTGCTGGTCTGGCTGGCCAACAAGATGTCCAGCAGCGCGTCGCGGCTCTACCGCGAGCGGTTCGACCTGGGCGTCACCGACTGGCGGGTGCTGGCCTACATCTACATCTATCCCTGGTCGACGGGGGCGCAGGTCTGCCAACTGATCGGCCTGGACAAGGCGGCGGTGAGCCGCAGCTTCGGCACCATGGAGGCGCGGGGCTTGCTCCAGCGCCGATCCGCCGGTCTGCGCAAGGTGGAATACGCCGTGACGGCAGAAGGTGAGCAGGTCTACGTCAGCATGGCCGAGGTGGCCAGGGCGCGCGAAGAGGCGTTGCTGTCCGGCTACTCAGATCGCGACCGCAAGCTGCTGATCCAGTTCCTGCACCGCCTGCTCGACAACCTGCCAGCCGCCGATGAGCATGGCCAGGCCGCGGCCGATCGGCAGCGCGACGAACACCGCTCGCGCTGAGCCTATCGCGTGCCGGCGCGGTGATTTGGGGTTGGTCCCATGTTGACTCATCAACATGATTGGCTGACAGTCCCAGCAAGATTGGCGTGACGATGTGATCGCGAGCGCAGCAGGTGCCGCGGTCGCTGTCGCCCCGGGCGCGAGCGCGCGAGGCTGGGCGAACCGCCGATCCACACAAAGGAGCTGGGCAATCATGCATGCATCAGGCGCAGATCACACCTTCGACGTGGTCATCGTGGGGGCCGGCTTTGCCGGTGTGTACCAGTTGTACAGCGCCCGCAGGGCCGGCTTGAAGGCTCGCGTGCTGGAAGCGGGCGATGGCGTCGGCGGTACCTGGTACTGGAACCGCTATCCCGGCGCGCGCTGCGATGTCGAGAGCCTTGACTACTCCTACTCCTTCGACAAGGCCCTGGAGCAGGAGTGGGACTGGACCGAGCGCTATGCGCCGCAGGGCGAAATCCTTCGCTACATCAACCATGTGGCCGACCGCTACGACCTGCGCCCCGACATCCAGCTCAACACCCGGGTCAAGGAGGCGGTGTTCGACGAAGTGCGCAACCGCTGGATGATCGTCACCGAAGGTGGCGAGCGCTTCGAGGCGCAGTTCTGCGTCATGGCCACCGGTTGTCTGTCGATCCCGCAGGCCCCCCGGCTGAAAGGGCTGGAGAGCTTCAAGGGCCGCTGGTACCACAGCGCTGACTGGCCGACCGAAGGTGTGGACTTCGCCGGCAAGCGCGTCGGGCTGATCGGCACCGGCTCCACCGGCGTGCAGATGGCGCCCGTCATTGCCGAGCAGGCTGCGCACCTGACGGTGTTCCAGCGCACCGCCAACTTCAGTGTGCCGGCCCAGAACGAGTCGCTCGATGAGAACATGCTCAAGGAAGTCAAGGCCCACTATGGCGAGCGGCGCGCTCGTGCGCGGGAGGCCGCGACCGGGCACTACCTGATTGCCAACGACAAGTCGGCAGTGGCGGTGTCCGATGAGGAACGCCTCAAGGAGTTCGAGTTCCGCTGGCGCGGCGCCGGTGGCGGTTTCCGCATGCTGCGGGCGTTCAATGACCTGATGGTCAACAAGGCGTCGAACGAGCACGCGGCCGACTTCGTGCGCAGCAAGATCCGGCAGATCGTGCAAGACCCGAAGACCGCCGATCTGCTGTGCCCGAAGGACGATCTGCCCTTTGGCACCAAGCGCCTGTGCGTGGACACCAACTACTACGAGACCTACAACCGCCCCAACGTCTCGCTGGTCGATGTGAAGGCCGCACCGATCGAGGAGATCACGCCCACCGGCCTGCGCACCTCTGCGGCCGACTACTTGCTCGACGTGATCGTGTTCGCCACCGGGTTCGACGCGATGACCGGGGCGTTGACGTCCATCGACATCCGCGGTGTGGGTGGACAGTCGCTGCGCGACAAGTGGGGTCACGGACCGCGCACCT
>JBDTQF010000173.1:0-8726 GCA_039932275.1 Burkholderiales bacterium | reverse complement strand
CGGCGGCCAGGTTGGCGGAGATGAAGGTCTTGCCGACGCCGCCCTTGCCGCTGGTGACCGCCGTCACGCAAGCCCGTCCGGTGCGCGCGGGCGATGCCGGGTCGGCAGTTGTTTCGAGGGAAAGGGGGGCCGTCATGAGGGGGTACCGAAATCGTCTGGCGCGGGCGCCGTGGGCAGGCTGAACAACAGGCCGCGCTCTTCGGCACTGACATCGGACACTGGCGGTGCTTCAAGGCAGGCGCGGTTGCGCCCTTCCCGCTTGGCCCGGTAGAGCTGCTGGTCGGCCCGTTCCATCCAGAGCTGGCACGACGAGCGCACCCACTGCGGCGCGAACGAACCGCCCAGGCTGATCGTGACCTTCAGAGGGGGATGGCCCTCCAGCCGGATCGGCAAGGCCTCGATGGAACGCCGCACCCGCTCGGCCACCATCTGGCCAAACGCCGGTGGGCAGTTGGGCAGCACCGCGGCGAATTCTTCGCCGCCGATGCGCGCGACGGTGTCCATCGGGCGCACGCAGTCCTGCAGCGCACGGCCCACCGCCTGAATCACGGCATCGCCGGCGGGATGGCCGTACGTATCGTTGACGCGCTTGAAATGATCGATGTCGACCATCAGCAACATGGCCGATTCGCCGGCGCGGGCGACCCGGTCGATCTCGCGCGCCAGGGTGGCTTCGAACTGGCGCCGGTTGGCCAGGCCGGTGAGCGGGTCGCGGTTGGACAGCACACACAGCCCATCCACCAGTGCCTGCAGCCAGACGGCCGAACCGGGCTTCAACGCCGGGTCGGGCTGCAGGCCGGCCTGCTCCAGCAGATGCAGCGCCTGGTCGACACGCAGCCGGCCCGCCTCAACCGAGACGGCGGGCAGTACCACGGCATCGATCGCGAGGGGATCATTCATGAGCAAGCACATCCAGTTGGGGCAGTCTAGCCGATGAATTTTCCAGCACCGGTCAGAGTTACCGGGGGATTCCGCCCCACCTCATTGCGCTCGGAAGACTCAACCTTTGCAGACTCGGTTCGATATCCATGCATGCCAACCTGCCGTGCGGTCATCGATCACTGGCGGGAGCCCGATCGACAACCACTCAGAAATGGCAACCGTGGCCTCAGCCGACGTTCTGGACGTACAAGCGCGCGAATTCAGTTTTGACGCGAAGGATTTCGCTCGCGTGCGGCAGCTGATCTACCAGCGCGCCGGCATCAGCCTGCACGAACACAAGCAGGCCATGGTCTACAGCCGCCTGTCCAGGCGCCTGCGGGAGACCGGGCACACCAGCTTCGGGCAATACCTGCAGTGGCTGGAACTGGCCAGCGGCGACAGTGGCGAGTGTGAGTGGCAGGAATTCGTCAATTGCCTGACGACCAACCTCACCGCCTTCTTCCGCGAGGACCATCACTTTCCGGTGCTGCTTGAGGCGTTGCGCAAGCGCGGCACGGCCCGCCCGTTGCGCATCTGGTGCAGCGCGGCCTCCACCGGCGAGGAGCCCTACTCCATTGCCATCTGCGCACTCGAAGCGCTGGGCGCCTCGGCACCCGTGAAGGTGGTCGCCAGTGACATCGACACCAATGTGCTGGCCACCGCCCAGCGCGGCGTCTACCCCGCCGACGCCCGCGGGTTGAACCCCGAGCGTCTGAAGCAGTTCTTCCTGCGCGGTACCGGCCCCAACAGCGGCCACATCCGCGTCCGGCCAGAGCTGCAGCGCCTGGTGGAGTTCCGGCCGTTCAACCTGATGAGCACCAACTGGTCGCTGGGCGAGCCCTTCGACATCATCTTCTGCCGCAACGTGATGATCTATTTCGACGCACCCACGCAGCGCAAGGTGCTCGAGCGCATGCACACGGTACTGCGACCCGATGGCTTGCTGTTTGTGGGCCATTCCGAGAATTTCACCGACTCGCGCGACCTGTTCCAACTGCGCGGCAAGACCGTCTACCAGCGCGCCTGAGCGGCTCGCGACGGACTTTCTCCCTGTCTTCCGACATTCCATCCCCAGGAACCATCCGATGTCCTCGTCAGCGCCAGCCGCCGCCCTGCCAGGCACCCATTCCCCGCGGCTCGACAAGCTGCGCGCCGCACCGCGCAAGCCGGGTGAGGCCTCATTCTTTTTCTACGACGCATTTTTCAAGGCCGAGGCCATCAAGGTGCTGCCCGGCGAGTACTTCGTGCACGACGAAGACATCATCATCATGACCACGCTGGGCTCGTGCATCGCCGCCTGCTTGTGGGACCGAGTGGCCCGCGTGGGCGGCATGAACCACTTCATGCTGCCCGATGTGGGCACCGGCGCCGGCGCGGTGGACGGCGGACGCTACGGCTCCTTCGCGATGGAGTTGTTGATCAACGAACTGCTCAAGCGCGGCGCCACCCGTTCCACCCTGGAAGCCAAGGTGTTCGGCGGCGGCGCGGTGATCAGCGGCATGAGCAGCCTCAATGTCGGCGAACGCAACACCCAGTTCGTGCTCGACTACCTGAAGACCGAACGCATCCCGGTGGTCTCGAAGGACGTGATGGAAATCTACCCGCGCAAGGTCTGCTTCCTGCCGCACAGCGGCAAGGCCATGGTCAAGCGTCTGGCCCCGACCAGCACCGACGTCCTGGTAGCCCAGGATCGCGCCGCGCAGCAGCAGGCCAAGACCTCCACCAGCGCTGGCGGCAGCGTCGACCTGTTCTAGCCAGGCGACTGCCCAGCGGCACCGATTCAAACAACAGCAAAAAATTGACTCAGGAGCACGACATGGCCAAGACCCGCGTGGTGGTGGTGGATGACTCAGCGCTGGTGCGCACCCTGCTGGCCGAGATCATCAACCGCCAGCCCGACATGCAGTGCATCGGCACGGCGGCCGATCCGTTCGCAGCACGCGAGATGATCCGCACCCTCAACCCCGACGTGATCACGCTCGATGTGGAAATGCCGCGCATGGACGGCATCGACTTTCTCTCCAAGCTGATGCGCCTGCGGCCCATGCCGGTGGTGATGGTCTCGACGCTGACCGAACGCGGCGCCGAAGTGACGCTCAAGGCGCTGGCGCTCGGCGCGGTGGACTTCGTTGCCAAGCCCAAGATCGGCGTGGCCGACGGCATGCGCCAGCTGGCACAAGAGATCACCGAGAAGATCCGCATCGCCGCGCGCGCGCATGTGACCAAACTCACCGCGGCCAGTGTGGTGGCCAGCGTGGCCCACGCCGCGGCCAGCGCTGCGGGCATCAAGCCCACCGGCCCGCTGTCCGGCCTGGGCCGGGTCTCGACCGAAAAGGTCATCTTCATCGGTGCTTCCACCGGCGGCACCGAAGCCACCCGCGAAGTGTTGTGCAGCCTGCCACCCGATTCACCCGCGGTGATGATCACCCAGCACATGCCGGCCGGCTTCACCAAGAGCTACGCGACGCGACTGGACGGCCTGTGCCAGATCGCGGTGGCCGAAGCGCGCGACGGCGAACGGGTGCTGCCGGGCCATGCCTACATCGCACCGGGCGGCCTCCATCTCTCGGTCGAACGTTCGGGCGCCAACTATGTCGCCCGGGTACGCGATGGCGAGCCCGTCAACCGGCACAAGCCCAGCGTCGAGGTGCTGTTCGAATCGGCCGCCCGCGTGGTGGGCCGCAATGCCGTGGGCGTGATGCTCACCGGCATGGGCGCCGACGGCGCCAAGGCCATGCGCGACATGCGCGATGCCGGGGCCTACTGTGTGGCCCAGGACGAAGCCAGTTGCGTTGTCTTCGGCATGCCGCGCGAAGCCATCGCCGCCGGTGCCTGCCACGAGGTGCTGCCGCTCAAGCAGATCGCCGGGCGCCTGATGGACCACCTGCGCGCCACCGCGGGCACCGCGCTGCACCGGGTCTGACGGCGCCCCGCACGCAGATGCGGGCTGCTTTCTAGAATGGCGCATCCATTCTTGAAGGAAAACACCCGTGGCACTCGATCCGATTCTGCGCTCCACCCTCACCCTGCCGGCCATCTGCGCGCCGATGTTCCTGGTCAGCGGCCCTGACCTTGTGCGCGAGGCCTGCAAGGCCGGCGTGATGGGCGGGTTGCCGCGCCAGAACGCACGCACCTTCGAGCAGTTCGAGGGTTGGCTGAAAGACATCCGACGGGCGCTCGATGACCATGAGCAGCAAGCCAGGCGGCCTTGCGGCCCGCTGGCCGTCAACCTGGCCACCCGCATGCCCGACGACGAAGTCGCTGCGCACTTCGACCTGTGCGCGCGCTACGGCGTGCGTGTCGTCATCACCGTGGGCGGTGACCCGACCGGGATGATCCGCCGCGCCCACGACGCGGGCCTGCTGGTCTATCACGACATCACCAGCCTGCGCTTTGCCGAGAAGGCCATCGCCGCGGGAGCCGACGGACTCAACTGCATCGGTGCCGGCGGCGGCGGGCACTCGGGCACGCTGAGCCACCTGGCGCTGATCCGCGCCGTGCGCGCCATCTACGACGGCACCCTGGTGATGGCCGGTGCGGTGAGTGACGGCGCCACCATCCGCGCCGCCGAGGTGCTTGGCGCGGACCTGGCCTACCTGGGCACCCGCTTCATCGCCACGCAGGAGTCGATGGCGCCGCAGGCCTACAAGGACATGCTGGTCAGCAGCACCTCCAGCGACCTGACCTACACCGAGCGCGTCGCCGGTGTGCATGCCAACTGGCTGGTGCCGTCGATCCGCCAGGTCGGCCTCGACCCCGACAACCTGCCCCAGCCGCTGGGCCGTGGCATGCGCCACGACCACCTGCCCGAAGGCGCCGACCCGTGGAAAAACATCTGGAGCGCCGGCCAGGGTATCGACCTGATCGATGACATTCCCAGCGTGCACGACCTGGTGCTGCGGCTGCGGCGCGAGTATGTGGCCGCCTGCGCGACGCCGGACATGGCGGCCGCGGCCAGCGCAGGACTCAACTGAACGGGTCAGTCAGAGAAACAGGCCCTGCAGGTCGCTGAGGAAGTCGAAGCCCTTTTCGGTGGGCCGCACACGTTCCCAGTCGCGCTCGATCAGGCCCTTGGCCTCGGCCTGAGCCAGCGCTGGCTCGATGGCCGAGAACGGCAGCCCGGTGCGCTCGCGGAACAGCGCCAGCTCGAAGCCTTCGCGCAGGCGCAGTGCATTGAGCATGAACTCGAACGGCAGAGCCTTGCGGCCCACCTCGTCGTCGTTCGAGACCGCCTGGCCCTGCAGCGCCCGCTCCATGTACATCGCTGGCTCGCGCCAGCGCACCTGGCGCACCACGCGGTGCGGAAAGCTCAGCTTGCTGTGCGCGCCGGCACCGATGCCGAGGTAGTCGCCGAACTGCCAGTAGTTGAGGTTGTGGCTGCAGCGGTGGCCCGGCTTCGCAAAGGCCGACACCTCGTAGCGCGCCATGCCCGCCGCACCGGTGGTGGCGGTGATCAGGTCGAGCATCTCGGCAGACAGGTCCTCATCGGGCAGCATCGGCGGCCGGTTGGCGAACACGGTGTTGGGCTCGATGGTCAGGTGGTACACCGACAGGTGCGGCGGCTGCAGCGCCAGCGCCTGCTGCAGGTCGGCCTGCAGCTCGGCCAGCGTCTGGCCGGGCAGCGCGTACATCAGGTCGAGGTTGAAGGTATCGAAGGCCTGCGCCGCCTCTTCGGCCGCGGCCAGCGCCTGGGCCCGGCTGTGCACCCGGCCCAGCGCGGCCAGCTTGGCATCATCAAAGCTCTGCACACCGATCGACAGCCTTGTCACGCCCGCGGCGCGAAAGGCCCTGAAGCGGTCGCGCTCAAAGGTGCCGGGGTTGGCCTCCAGCGTGACCTCACAGCCCGGCGTCAGCGGCAGCAGTGCCCGCACATCGGCCAGCAACCGCTCGATGCCCTCGGGCGAAAACAGGCTGGGCGTGCCGCCACCGATGAACACCGTCTGCACCGTGCGGCCCCAGACCAGCGGCAGCGCGGCCTCGAGGTCGGCTCGCAGGGCATCGAGGTAGCGGCCTTCGGGCAGCTCGCCCTTGTTCTCGTGTGAATTGAAATCACAGTAGGGGCACTTGCGCAGGCACCACGGCAGGTGCACGTACAGGCTGAGTGGTGGCAGCTCTTTGAGCTGCAGGGTGCCCGGGCGCAGGTAGCGCGCGGCGACGTCGGGGTTCATGGCCGGACTTCGAGGTGCCACACATCGCGCATCAGCGTGCGCATCTGCGCTGCGGCCAAAGCGCGGTGGCTCAGCGCATTCTTGGTGTAGGCGTCCAGTTGGGCCACGGTCTTGCCCAGCGCAGGAATGAGCATCAGCGGGTCGTAGCCGAAGCCACCGCTGCCTTGCAGGCCGGCCAGGATCTCGCCCTGCCAGCGGCCCAGCGCGATCAGCGGCTCGGGATCATCGGCCGAACGGACGGCCACCAGCGTGCAGACGAAGCGCGCGCTGCGGCTGGCCGCGCCCTGCAGGCGTTGCAGCAGCAGGCGGTTGTTGGCAGCGTCCTGCAGCGCGCGCTGCCCTTCTCGTTCACCGCCGGGCAAGTCGATGGCGGCGTAGTGCGCCGACACCACGCCCGGCGCGCCCCCCAGCGCATCAACACACAGCCCCGAGTCGTCGGCGATGGCGGCCTGGCCGGTGGCCTGCGCGGCATGGCGGGCCTTGGCCAGTGCGTTCTCGATGAAGGTAGGGTGCGGCTCCTCGGCCTCGGCCACGCCCAGGCTGCCCTGGCTCACCAGCTCGATCGGCAGGCCGGTGAACAGCGCGCCCAGCTCCTTGAGCTTCTTGGCATTGTTGGAGGCCAGCACGAGGCGCATCGCCACCCTCTCAATCACAGGCCGAGTGCGGTCTTCTGCAGGCCGATCAACTCACCGATGCCCTGCTGTGCCAAAGCCATCAAGGCATCAAGCTCCACGCGCGTGAAGGCGGCGCCTTCTGCCGTGCCCTGCAGTTCGACAAAACCGCCCGCACCCGTCATCACCACATTCATGTCGGTGTCGCAGGTCGAGTCTTCGGTGTACTCGAGGTCGAGCAGCGGCGTGCCTTCGACGATGCCCACCGACACTGCAGCCACGAAATCGCGGATGGGCGACCGGGCCAGCTTGCCCTGGGCCATCAACCCGCTCACCGCGTCATAGGCCGCCACGAAGGCGCCGGTGATGGCCGCAGTGCGGGTGCCACCATCGGCTTGCAGCACGTCGCAGTCCAGCGAGATGGTGCGCTCGCCGAGCAGTTTGAGGTCGAACACGCAGCGCAGCGAGCGGCCAATCAGGCGCTGGATCTCCTGCGTGCGCCCGCTCTGCTTGCCCTTGGCGGCCTCGCGGGCGCTGCGGGTATGGGTGGCGCGCGGCAGCATGCCGTACTCGGCCGTGACCCAGCCCTCGCCGCTGCCCTTCTTGTGCGGCGGCACCTTTTCTTCGACCGAGGCGGTGCACAGCACCTTGGTGTCGCCAAAGGCGATCAGCACCGAGCCCTCGGCATGCTTGGTGTAGGCGCGGGTCAAGGTGACGGCGCGCAAGGCGTCATGCGCCCGCGAATGGCTGCGTTGGTAGCTCAAGGCATTTCCTTCTTCGGTGAAAGTGGCCAGCGTCACGGGAGGGCGGCAGCGACCATCGCGCGGGCTATTTCTTGCCGCTGCGCTGGATGGCCTCGTTGATCTCGCGGATCGAGCGTTCGATCTCGGCTTCGTCGAGCAGATCGTCGGGGTCGCCGGTGCCGACGCCGGACTGGATGGTGGAGGCGAACACGTCGTCGGCCAGCGTGTCGGTCTCGATGCCGTGGTGGTCTTCCTCGTCCTCGGCCGATTCCCATTCCACCGCGATGATGGTGACGTTGTCGCTCTTGTCGCCAGCAATGCGCAGCGCATGCTCGACCAGGTCGGGCACCGATTCCGCGATCGGCCGCTTGGCCAGAAACTCGGTGATGGTGTCGTCGTCAACCGCACCCCACAGGCCGTCAGAGCACAGCAAGATGCGGTCACCCGGCTGCAGCATCAGCGGGCCGACGGTGTCGACCACCGGCTTGCCAGGGCTGCCCAGACAGGTGAACAGCACGTTGCGGTTGACGCGTTCGCCCATCGGCACCACACCGGCCAGCGATTCCTGCAGCTCGCTGTACGAGTGGTCGCGCGTGCGGGCAATCAGCCGGCCGCTGCGCACCAAGTACAGCCGGGAATCGCCGCAGTGCGCCCAATAGGCTTCACGACCCTGCATCAGGCAGGCCACCAGCGTGGTGCGCGGGGTGTCCATCAGCGCCCGTTCGGTGGCGTAGCGGATGAGCTGATGGTGCGCGGCCAGCGCCGATTCATTGAGGTAGCGGCGCGGGTCCTTCAGCACCGGCTTGGCATCGCGCTGGAACAGCGTGGCCAGCGTCTGCAGCGTCATCTGCGAGGCCACCTCACCTTCCGGATGACCACCCATGCCGTCGGCCAGCACGAACAGGCCCGAATCCCGCGTGTAGCAATAGCCCATGCGGTCTTCGTTTTTCTCACGGCCGCCCTTGCGGCTGATCTGGTACACCGAAAACCGCATCAGGCTTTCGCGCCAGTCTTGATGTTTTCGAGCTGCAGCTTCACGCGTTCACTGAAGCTGAGCTTGGTGTAGCGGCGCTCGGTCTCGCGCGCCAGTTCCTTCTGCAGCGCGAACACGCTCTGCGGCCGCGCCAGCGGGTCGAGCGCCATGCACCACTCGGTGACCTCGATCAAGTTGTCCGAGTACACATTGCGCAGCCGCGACAACGACAGGCCCAGGCGGTCCTTCTCGATGCGCTGCGGCGCGTCGTTGGGCGGGTAGCCCTGCATGCAGGCATAGATGCAGGCGC
>JBDTQF010000172.1:0-8751 GCA_039932275.1 Burkholderiales bacterium | reverse complement strand
ACCGACGCCCCTGACAGCGACCATCACCACCGCTTGCGGGTGTACTGGGAGGACACCGACGCCGGCGGCGTGGTGTTCTACGCCAACTACCTCAAGTTCTTCGAGCGCGGCCGCACCGAGTGGCTGCGGGCGCTGGGCATCTCGCAGCAGATGCTGCGCGACGAATGCGGCGCCATCTTCGTGGTCGCCGACACCACGGTGCGCTACCTCCAGCCGGCACGGCTGGACGACCAGATCGACATCACCACCCGCATCACCGAGGCCGGCCGCGCCAGCCTGCTGATCGACCAGGCCGCTCTCAAAGTGGCCGAGCCACCCGGCCAGCCCGACCTGCGGCTGGCCGAAGGCCGCATCCGCATCGGCTGCGTCGACGCCGGAACCTTCCGGCCCCGCCGCATTCCTTCCCTCATCACCGACCGACTGGCCCGCCCATGAACCAGGATCTGAACATCTTCCACCTCGTCACCCAGGCCAGTTTCGTGGTCCAGGTGGTCATTGCCATCTTGATGTTCATGTCGCTGGCAAGCTGGGCGGTCATCTTCGGCAAGGTACTCGGCCTCTCAAAGGTACGCGGCCAGAACGACGATTTCGAGCGCGACTTCTGGAGCGGCCGCAGCGTACAGGACCTCTTCACTGCCGCCGAACGCAAGGCCGACGAAGCTGCGCCGCTGCAGCGCATCTTCACCGCCGGCATGCGCGAATACAACAAGCTGCGCGAGCGCCGCATCGCCGATGCCGGCGCCATGCTCGACGGCGCCCGCCGCGCCATGCGCGCCAGCTACCAGCGCGAGCTCGACGTGGTGGAGTCCAAGCTGTCGTTCCTGGCCACGGTGGCCTCGGTGTCGCCGTATGTCGGCCTGTTCGGCACCGTGTGGGGGATCATGCATGCGTTCACCGGGCTGGCCAACCTGCAGCAGGTCACGCTGGCCACGGTGGCGCCGGGCATCGCCGAAGCGTTGGTGGCCACGGCCATCGGCCTGTTCGCTGCGATCCCGGCGGTCATTGCCTACAACCGCTTCTCGCGCGACATCGACCGCATCGCCATCCAGCTGGAGACCTTCATGGAGGAGTTCTCCAACATCCTGGCCCGCAACATCGCCCCGGCTCCGGCCGCGGCGCGCTGAAGGCGGGCACAGGCGATGGCCGCCACCACTTCCCGCCGCGCCAGCGGCCGCCGCCGCGCCATGGGCGAGATCAACATGGTGCCCTTCATCGACGTGATGCTGGTGCTGCTGATCATCTTCATGGTCAGCGCCCCGCTGATCACCACCGGCGTGGTCGACCTGCCCAGCGTGGGCCAGGCCGCACGCCAGCCCGACCGCGTCATCGAGGTGGTGCTCGACGCCAGCGAAGCGCTGCGCCTGAAGGTCAGCGGCGGCCCCGGCGCCACCCAAGGCGAAGGCGAACACCTGCGCCTGACCGGCTTGGCCGCGCGCGTACGGGCCCTGCAGGAAGGCCGCAACGACGTACCCGTCATCATCTCGGCCGACAAGGGCGTGCGCTACGAATCCGTCGTGCGTGTGATGGACACGCTGCAAAAAGCCGGTGTGGCGCGTGTCGGCCTGGCCGTGCGCACGACGGGAACGTGACCACGCATGAGCAGTGAATCGCTCCGCAGACCACCGTCGGCCGACGGCCTCGGTACCGGCTCGGTGCTGGCCCTGCTGGTACACCTGGGCCTGATCGCCGCGCTGGCCTGGGGCGTGAGCTGGCGCCGCCACGACGCCACGCCGGTGACGGCGGAGCTGTGGTCGGCCGTGCCGCGCCTGGCCGATGCACCCGCCCCGGCCCCAGTAGCACCGCCGCCCCCGCCGCCCAAGCCGGTGCCGCCCAAGCCCGTGGTGGAAGCCAAGCCCGCACCACCGCAGCCCAAGGAAGCCGATATCGCGGTCGAGAAGAAGCCAAAGAAGAAGGACAAGGAAGAGCCGAAGAAGGAAGAGCCCAAGAAGCCCGAGCCGCCGAAGAAAGACAAGGAGGCCGAGAAGAAGCTGGAGGACAAGAAGAAGGCCGAGGCCCAGGCCAGGGAGCAGGCGGCCGAACACGCCAAGGAACAGGCCCGGCAGGACAAGGCCCAGGCCGAGCGCGCGCAGAAGGCCCGCGAGGAGCAGATGCGCCGGCTCAATGCGCAGTTGGGCACTGGCACCGGCGCGGCAGCGGGCTCGGGTGGCGGCAATGCGGCCCAGGCCTCGGCGCCTTCGGCCAGCTACGCCGGGCGCATCCGTGCGCGGGTCAAGCCCAACATCATCTTCAGCGGCCCCATCAGCGGCAACCCGCGCGCCGAGGTCGAGGTGCGGGTGGAGCCCGACGGCAACATCATCAGCAGCAAGCTCATCAAGTCCAGCGGCCAGCCCGAGTGGGACCAGGCGGTGCTGCGCGCCGTCGAACGCACCGAGGTGCTGCCGCGCGACACCGATGGCCGCGTGCCCGCGCTGATGGTGCTGACCTTTTCACCCCAAGACTTCTAGGCAATCTAGGGCAACTTTGTCGCGGTTCAGCGCAGCGACCCGCATCCGGCGAGTGGCCGGGTAAACAGGCACCTGAGTCGCCCTCAAGTTCGCCGCAACCCCGGCCGACAACAGAAGCAGTAACCCGGAACGTCCGGGACCCACACTGCCCATGTCATCCCGCGCCCAGCCCCTTGAAGTTGCCGTTGCCGATCTGCGTCCGGGCCTGTACATCCAGCTCGAGCTGAGCTGGATCGACCATCCGTTCCCCAGCAGCCGCTTCCTGATCAAGAACGCCGAGCAGATCGCCACGCTGCGCGGCCTGGGCTTGACGCGCGTCAAGGTGTTGGCAGATCGCAGCGATGCGCAGGCCTTGGCGACACTCACGCCGTTGGCTGAAGCCGCCGCGCCGATGCCGGCCTTCGAGGCACCGGCCGACCCCACCGTGAGCCAAGGCACGCCGGCGCATCTGCCGCCGGCCGAAGCCGCCAAGCAGCGCCACCGCGAGCTGCTGCAAGCCCAGCAGGCCAGCCTGTTGCGCAGCCAGAAACTGCACGGCAAGGCCGTCCAGAGCTGGAGCGCCGCGATGCAGGCCGCCGCTCAACAGCCGGCCGTGGCCGCCGAGATCGCCGGCGATCTGTCGGCCCAGTTGGTGAGCGAGTTGCATGACGGCGCCGACACCACCGTGCGCGTGCTCAGCGAAGCCGCGGGCACCGGCAGCGTGCAGCACGCCATCAACGTCACCGTGCTGTCGCTGATGCTGGCGCAGCGCCTGGCGCTGCCCGATACCGAGTTGCAGGAGGTGGCACTCGGCGCCCTGCTGCACGACATCGGCAAGCAGATGCTGCCCGAGAACCTGCGCAGCATGGCCGACAACGGCGGCGCGCTGGCCCTGCGGGCCGAACGCGAGCACATCGCACTGGGTCTGCGTCAGGGCATGGCCATGCGGCTGCCGGCCAAGGCGCTGCGGGTGATCGGCCAGCACCATGAACTGATGGACGGCTCCGGCCTGCCGCAGGGCTTGGCGGGCGACGAGATCTGCATGGCCGCCCGGGTGGTCGCCGTGGCCGACCGCTACGACCGCCTGTGCAACCCGCGCCAGGGCGGCACCGGCCGCACGCCGCACGAAGCGCAGGCGTTGCTGTATGCGCAGATGCGCCACCAGCTCGACCCGCAGGTGCTGACCGCCTTCATCAAGCTGATCGGCGTGTACCCGCCCGGCTCGGTGGTGCAGCTCAGCGACAGCCGTTATGCGCTGGTGGTGGCCACCCATCCGCAGCAGCCGCTCAAGCCCACGGTGCTGGTGCATGACGCCGGCATCCCGCGCGACGAAGCCCTGCTGGTCGATCTGCTGCGTGCGCCCAACCTCGGCATCCGCCGCAGCCTGCACCCGCAGCACCTGCCGCGCGCCACGCTCGACTACCTGTCGCCGGGCCCGCGCGTGCACTACTACTTCGCCCACGAGCTGGCCGCCGCGCCGCTCGAGGCCTGCGCCTGAAGCGAGCTGCACGATGTCGCCCGCGCCCCGCTCGGATCTGCTGCACTCGCCGATGCTGTTGGCCCAGGTGCCGGATGCGGCCGGCTGCCGCGCCCGCGTCGGCATGCTGCAGGCGGTGCTCGACGGGCTGTTCGAAGCCGCCTGCATCGTCGATGGCGCCAGCCTGGCCGTGCTCGGAATGAACCAGGCCGCTGGCGACCAGCTGCAACGCAGTGCCGACAGCCTGATCGGCCAAGCCGTCACCGAGCTGGTGGCCAGCCCCGAAGACCACCACTTCTGGCTCAGCGTGCAAGACACACTGCGGGCCGGCCTGAGTGCCACCGACACCCGCATGCAACTGCACTCCGACACGCTGATGGTGCGGGCCGACGGTGAGCTAGCGCAGGTGGAGCGCCGCATCGTGCCGATCGAGCTGCCCAGCGGCCACCCCGCCTGGCTGATGAGCTGGCAGGACCACAGCGCCACCCGCCAAGCCGAAACAGAGCTCGACCGCATGGCCGCCGAGCTGGGCGGCGCGCTCGAGGGCAGCCGCGACGCGGTGCTGGTGACCGACCTCGACGGCGGGGTGCGTGGCTGCAACCAGGCCTACCTGCAACTGATCGGCCTGCCCGCCGGCACGCCGGCCAACACCGCCGCGCTGGCCGAGGCCCTGCTGGCCCAGGCACAAGACCGCCGAGCCTGCCGGCAGCTTTGGCAGGCCCTGCACACCGAGACCCGCGCCACCCGGACCGAACGCCTCGCGCTGGTCGATGGCCGCACGCTGGAATGGCACAGCGTGGCGCAGTACGCCCAGGGCCGCCTGATCGGCCGCACCCACAGCCTGCGCGACCTGACCGAGCAGCTGGCCAACGAGACCCGGCTGCGCGTGGCTGGCGAGGTGTTCGACACCTCCCGCGAAGCCATCCTGGTGCTGGACCAGCAACTGCGCGTAGTGGCCGCGAACCGCACGGCCGCCCTCATCACCGGCCAGCCACTGGAGCGCCTGCAGGGCCGCCCGCTGGCCGATCTGCTGCAGGGCACCGGCGGTGCGTCCACCCTCACTGACGCCATCGAAAGCCTGCCTGCCACCGGGCGCTGGGACGGCGAACTGGCCCTGCGCGGCCTGGACGACTGGGTGCCGGTGCAGGTCGCCATCGCCACCGTGCCAGCCAACGCCGAGGGCCATGCCCGCACCGTCGTCAACCTGCTCGACCTGCGCGAACGTCAGGCCCAGGAACGCGTGCTGCACGAGCTGTCGCACACCGACGCCCTGACCCGCCTGCCGAACCGCCAGCGCCTGGCCGAACGCACTGTGGCGGCCATCGCCCAGGCGCGCCAGGGCACCGGCGGTTTTGCAATGCTGTCGGTCGGCATCGACCGCTTCTCACAGATCAACGATTCGCTGGGCCACGACATCGGCGACAGCGTGCTCATCGCCATGGCCGCACGGCTGGCCAGCTGTGTGCGTCAGCACGACATGGTGGCGCGCCTGGGTGGCGACACCTTCATGGTGCTGCTGGACGAGGCCGATGCCACCACCGCCGAAGTCATCGCCCAGCGCATGCTCGACGCCCTGGGCGGCAACCTGCGCCTGGACGCCATGGACCTGAGCGTGCGTGCCAGCGTCGGTGCGGCCTTCTTCCCAGCCGACGGGCAGACCATGGACGAGCTGGTGCGCAACGCCGACATCGCCATGCACCACGCCAAGGGCACCGGTGGCGAGCTGCGGCTGTACGAGCCGCGCATGAACAGCGAACTGCTGGCCAAGGTGCGGCTGGACCACGCGATGCGCGAGGCACTGCGCCTGCGCCAGTTCGACCTGCATTACCAGGCCCAGGTCGACCTGCGCACCGGTGCACTGATCGGCACGGAAGCGCTGCTGCGCTGGACCGACCCGGTGCTCGGCAACGTGCCCCCCGCGCACTTCATCCCGGTGGCCGAAGAAACCGGCTTCATCATCGAGTTGGGCGACCACGTGCTGGAGCGGGCCATCGAGCGCGCGGCAGCCTGGCATGCACAGGGCAAACAGCTGACGATGGCCGTGAATGTCTCGGCGCTGCAGTTCCAGCAACCGCACTTCGTCGAACGCGTGCTGTCGCTGCTGGCCGAGGCGGGTCTGCCGGGTCACCGGCTGGAGCTCGAGCTCACCGAGGGCGTGCTGGCCGGCAACATCGGCGAGCTGGTGGAGCGCCTGAAGGTGCTGGCCTCCCACGGCGTGAGCCTGGCAGTGGATGATTTCGGCACGGGCTACTCCAGCCTCAGCTACCTCAAGCGGCTGCCCATCCACCGCCTCAAGATCGATCGCAGCTTCGTGCAGGGCCTGCCCACCGACCCCAGCGACGCCGCCATCGTGCGCAGCGTTATCGATATGGGTCGCGCACTGCACCTGCACGTGGTGGCCGAAGGCGTCGAAACCGCGGCGCAGCGCGACTTCCTGCTGGCCGCCGGCTGCGACGAGGCGCAGGGCTACTTCTACGCCAAGCCGGTGCCGCTGGCGCAGTTTGAACGCAGCCACGGCCTGCTCGGCCAACGCCCGCCCCGTGCCGCGGCACGCCGACGCCGCACCGCCTGAAGGGTCTCGCCCTCCGGCCCGGCAGGACCGCACGGGTGCTGGGAAACTGCGCCGATGACTGCATCCCTTGCCATCACCCACCACGCCGCCACGGCAGCATCGCCGCAGGGCCGCTTCGAAGCGGTGGTCGACGGCCACCCCTGCGTGGCCGACTACCTGCGGCGCGGCCAACAGGCCGTCTTCCATCACACCGAAGTGGCGCCGGCGCTGCAAGGTCGTGGCATTGCGGCTCAGCTCATCGCCACAGCGCTGGCCTGGGCCCGCAGCGAAGGCCTGAAGGTGGTGCCCAGCTGCTCCTACGTGCGGGTCTACATCGACCGCCACAAGTCAGAGCAGGATCTGCTGGCCTGAACAAGGCTGGCACACGCGGGCCGAGCGCTGGGCCGCTCCCAAGCCGGCCCGCCGTCCCCTCGGGGGACCGCCCGGTGTACTCGCCGGTCGAGGGGCTCCATTCACTCGCGCAGGTCGATCACCTTCACGCGCACTTTGCGCTCGGCCTTGCCGCGCTGCACCGTCAGCTCGACGGTGCTGTTGATGCCGGCACGGTCGAGCTCACTGACGAAGGCACTGAGCGTCTCGATCTCGCGGCCGTTCACCGCGGTGATCACGTCGCCGAGGTCGCCGCTGCGCCGGTTCAACGGCGTCAACCCGGCCTTGGCGGCGGGGCCGTTCTTGTCCACCTCGGCCAGCACCACGCCGCTGACACCTGCGCGGGCCACCAGGTCGGGTCGCACCGGCGTGACGCCGATGCCAGGCAGCGGCGCGCGGCCCTTGCTGATCAGGGCCGGCACGACGCGGTTCACCAGATCGGCCGGAATGGCGAAGCCGATGCCCGACGAGCTGCCGCTGGCCGAACGGATGGCGCTGTTGACGCCGATCAGCCGACCGGCGCTGTCGAGCAGCGGGCCGCCGGAATTGCCGGGGTTGATGGCCGCGTCGGTCTGGATCACGCCGGCGATCTCGCGGAAGTTGGCGGTGGGCAGCTCGCGGTCGAGCGCGCTGACCAGCCCCTTGGTCAGCGTGCGCTGCAGGCCGAAGGGGTTGCCGATGGCATAGACGGTCTGGCCGATCTTCAAGTCGCGCGAGGAGCCCAGCGGAATCGGCCGCAGGTTCTTCGGCGGGTTGATGAGCCGCACCACGGCCAGGTCGTACTCGGGCGCGCCGCCCACCGGTTCGGCTTCGATCGGCTTGCCGGCATCGAGCTGCACGAACACCCGCCGGGCGTTCTCGACCACGTGGTAGTTGGTCACCACATGGCCCATCGCATCCCACACGAAGCCGCTGCCGGCACCCTGCCCCAGCTCGGCGCCGAACATGTTGCGCTGCACCGTCTCGGTGGTGATGTAGGCGACTGACGGCGAGGTCTGCTCGAACAGGTTGACCGCGGCCTGTTCGTCAGCCATCAGGGCGGGCCGCGGGGCGACGGTGCGGGGCTGGGCGTTCTCGCGCGCCTGGGCGGCCGGCTGCTGAGCCGCAGCCATGACCGACAGGCTCAGGATCCACAGGGCTCGGCGGGCGCCGCCTGATCCAAAAGGCTTCATGTTCAAGACGGTGTGACGAGGGGCGCCTATTCTGCCGCGGGCGCTCAAGTCGATCCGGCTTTGCCAGGCGACTTGGGGCCCTTCGGGGAGCGGTGGGGGCAGTGGGGGCTATGCCACCGCCTGGGGGCGCTTACCCGACAATGACCCGATGAACGCTGGTGTGCTCTACGCCTTCGGCGCGTATTTCGCCTGGGGGCTTTTTCCGCTGTACTTCAGCCTGCTGGCGTCAGTGAATGCGCTGGAGGTACTGGCCGTGCGGGTGCCGGTGTCGCTGCTGTGCCTGTTCGCTGTGCTGGGGTTGCGGCGGCACTGGCAGTGGCTGGTCCCGGCACTGCGTGAGCCGCGCGTGATGCGGGTGTTTGCGGGCAGCACACTGGCGATCTCGGTCAACTGGTACGTGGTCATCTGGGCCTCCACCCACGACCACATCGTGGATGCCGCGTTGGGTTACTTCATCAACCCGCTGGTGAATGTGCTGATCGGCTACTTCGTGCTGAAGGAACCGTTGTCGCGCCTGCAGTTGGCCGCGCTGCTGCTGGCCGGGCTGGCCGTGGGCTGGCTGACCTGGCATGCCGGCTCGCTGCCGTGGATCTCGCTGACGCTGGCGTTCAGCTTCGCGCTGTACGGCTTGCTGCGGCGGCGCGCCCCGCTGGGCGCATTGGAGGGACTGACCCTCGAGACCCTGCTGCTCACGCCCATCGCCCTGGTGGGCTTGGC
>JBDTQF010000171.1:0-8767 GCA_039932275.1 Burkholderiales bacterium | reverse complement strand
TCGGCCACCAGCACGGCGTCGTCGCCAATGATGATGCCGGTGTTCGGGTCGCCCTCGGCCGTGTAGGCCCAGGCGTGCTCCGAGATTTGCTCGAACGTGACCTGCTTTTCAACGAGGTCGGCGTGGCTGGCGAAGGCTTTGGTGTTCAAGATGTCTCCTGATTTGCTATTAACTAACGAGTTTGCATCATAGACTTTTGTTTGCAAATGACAAATGCATTTGCCAGAATGCCTTGATGAATACAGAAGATCACGGCGCCAAGGCGCAGCGCGCGGTTCAATCGGTGGAAGTGGGCGGGCAACTGCTGCTGGCGCTCGGCGCCAACAGGGAGGCCATGTCGTTGAAGGACCTGGCCGCCTGCGCCGGCCTGCCGCCTTCGCGGGCCCACCCCTACCTCGTGAGCTACGGCCGGCTGGGGCTGGTGCAGCAAGACGCCGTGAGCGGCCGTTACGCGCTCGGGCCGGCCGCCCTGCGGCTGGGGCTGACGGCGCTGCTGCAGTGCGACCCCGTGCGCGTGGCCGGGCCGGTAGCCGAAGCCCTGGCCGCCGACACCGGGCAGGCCGTGGCGTTGGTCGTATGGGGCAACTTCGGCCCCACGGTACTGCGCCTGATCGACGCACGGCAGCCGCTGCACATTGCCATGCGTGCCGGCACGGTGATGTCCTTGCTGGGGACCGCCACGGGCCGTGCCTTTGCATCGGTGATGCCGCCCGAGCACATCGCCGATGCGCTGGCCGGCGTAGCGCTGGGCGCCGGGCGGGTGGCGGCGGCCACCGCAGTGCCGGAGGCCGAACTGGCTTCCGCCCGCGACGAGTACACCCGGCACGGCTGCACCCGCGCGGTAGGCCGGCCGGTACCGGGCGTCAACGCCTTCAGTGCACCGGTGTTCGACCATGACGGCGTGCCGGTGCTCGTGTTGACGCTGCTGGGGCACCAGGACCACTTCCCGTCGGCTTGGTCCTCGCCCATGGCACAGGCCGTCAAGTGCGCGGCGGCCGAGGCGTCGACGCGCCTGGGCTGGCGCGGCACCTGAGGCAGGGGCGTGGGCTGGCTTCACCGCATCAGTCCTGCAGGCCGCCAACGCAGAGGTATTTGGTCTGCGGCCGCCGGGCAGCAAGGCAAGGGACTTCAGGAGTTCGGGGTGCTCCAGGTTCATGGTGGATGCGGATGCCAGAGAAAGAACAGGCGGATGTCAGGAAACGGGGAAGAGGGCCAAGGTGTCAGGACAGGAAGCGCGCAATCGGCTCGACCTGCGCCGCCGCCAGCAGCGAGGGCGCGTGGCCGCAGCCGGGTACCTCGATGTGCTGCACGTCGCTGCGCTGGCGGCACATGCGGTCCACCACGTCGGCGCTGAGGAAGTCGGAGCTTGCGCCGCGCATTACCAGCACCGGGCAGGCCACGGCTTTCCAGCCGCGCCACAGGTCCACGCTGAGGAACTGCCACTGGCGGTAGGTGCGGGCAATGGCCGGGTCGTGGCGGGCCACCCAGTGGCCTTGCGCCGGGTCGTGGCGGTAGCTGTGTTCGGCCAGGTGGCGCCACTGCCAGGCGTCCAGCGCGCCGTAGGGAGCCAGGATTTGCTGCAGATGGGCCTGCGCCGCGTCCAGGCTGGCGAAGGACTGCGGGCCGGTGCCGATGTAGCGGCCGATGCGCATCAGCGCACTGGCCGGGATGTAGGGGCCGATGTCGTTCAACACCATGCGCCGCAGCGGCGCGCCGGGCTGGGCGGCCAGCGTCATGCCGATCAGACCGCCCAGCGAGGTGCCCACCCAGTCCACCTGGTCGACATGGGCCCAGGCCAGCACGGTGTTCACGTCGGCGGCGTACTGCAGCAGGTGGTATTGCGCCGGGTCGCGCAGCCAGTCGCTGCGGCCGCGGCCGACGATGTCAATGCACAGGACGCGCCGGCCCTGTGCCACCAGCGTGGCGGCGAGCGTGTCGAAGTCGCGCGCCTGGCGCGTGAGGCCGTGCACGCAGATCACCGGCACGCCGGGGGCGCCGGCACCCCATTCCCACACGGCCAGGTGGTGGAAGCCGCCCAGGGACATGGCCCGCACGCGGTGCAGGATGGGTTGCGGGTGGTCGGCCATGTTCACGGTGCGGCCGAGGCGCCGGCTGCGTCGGCAAAGGCCTGGGCGTCTTCGGCGGATTCGTGGATGTGCGGCGCCACGCCGCGGCTGCGCAGCGCGTCGCCCAGCTTGTTGCGCAGAAAGGCGCTGGTGGAGTAGCGGAACACGCGGCGGTAGAAGTTCTGCTGCAGGTAGCTGATGGCCGCGGCAAAGGTGTCGGCCACTTCGGGGTCGATGCGGCAGTTGTCGTAGTTGGCCACCAGGTCCACCGGGTGGCCCAGGCTGCGGCACAGCGGCTCGATCACCTGGCGCAGGCGGTCCACGTCGTCGCGCGTGCGCAGGTGCAGGTTCTCCAGGTTCACGAACAGGCGCCGGCGCTCGGGGTCGTAGGCCACGCGCTGCTCCACGTCCACCCGCAGCATGGCGCTGCGCAGGCCCATGGGGTCAGTGGCAAACAGACGCGGGTCCATGGGCTGAACGTCGCGCATCAGCGGTGCGAAGTCCATCTGGGCCAGGATGTCGCGTTCGATGTCGATGCCCGGCGCCACCTCGGTCAGCTCCAGCCCCTGCGCGCTGCCGCGGAACACGCAGCGCTCGGTGACGTACAGCACGGGCTGGCCGCAGCGTGCCGCATGCTCGCCGTTGAAGGTGATCTGCTGCACCTGCTTGACGAACTTGCGCTCGCGGCCTTCGCGCAGGATCTTCAGCTTGCCGTCCTGCACCGCCACCTGCAGGCCGCCGCTGGTGAAGGTGCCGGCAAACACCACGCGGCGCGCGTTCTGGCTGATGTTGATGAAGCCACCGGCCCCCGCCAGGCGCTGGCCGAAGCGGCTGACGTTGACGTGGCCGCGTTGGTCCACCTGCGCCAGGCCCAGCACGGCCAGGTCGAGGCCGCCGCCGTCGTAGTAGTCGAACTGCTGGGCCTGCTGCAGCAGCGCGTCGATGTTGATGGCCGCGCCAAAGTCGAGCCCGCCCTGCGGCATGCCGCCGATCACGCCGGGTTCGGCGGTCAGCGTCACCTGGTCGAGGATGCGCTCTTCCAGCGCCACCGCGGCCACGGCCTCGGGCATGCCGATGCCCAGGTTCACTACACCGCCCATGGGCAGCGCCATGGCGGCGCGGCGACCGATGATCTTGCGCTCGGTCAGCGCCAGCGGCGCCTGCTCTTCCAGTGGCGCGCGGATCTCGCCGCTGAAGGCGGGGTTGAAGGCCGTGCCGAAGGTCTGCCAGTGGTCTTGCGGCGGTGCCACCACCACGCAGTCCACCAGCACGCCGGGCAGTTGCACCTGGCGGGCCGGCAGCGAGCCGGCCTGGGCGCGGCGCTCCACCTGCACGATGACCAGGCCGCCGTGGCGGCGCGCGGCCATGGCCAGCGCCAGGTTGTCCAGCGTCAGCGCTTCGCGCTCCATCGTGATGTTGCCGTTGGCGTCGGCCGAGGTGCCGCGCAGCAGGGCCACGTGGATGGGGAAGGCGTGGTACAGCAGCCATTCCTGGCCTGCGATCTCCTGCAGGCTGACCAGGGGCTCGGTGGTGCGGGCGTTGATGCGCCCGCCCTCCTGCCGCGGGTCGACAAAGGTGTGCAGGCCCGTGCGTGTGAGGCAGCCGGCACGGCCGCCAGCGATGTCGCGGAACAGTTGCGACAGCGTGCCCAGCGGCAGGTTGTAGGCCTCGATGCGGTTGTCCACCGCGCGCTGCGCCAGGCGCGGCACCAGGCCCCAGTGGCCGCCAATGACGCGCTTGACCAGGCCGTCGGCATCGAGCCGGTTCAGGCCCTTGTCGCGGCCGTCGCCGGGCGCGGCGGCAAACACCAGCGTCAGGTCACGCGGCGCGGCTTCGGCGGCGTGGCGCTGCTGCAGTGCGGCGATCAGCGTCTCGGGCGTGCCGATGCCGACGAAGCCGCTGCTGGCCACGGTGTCGCCGTCGCGGATGAGCGCCACGGCTTCTTCGGCGCTGACGAATTTCTGTTTCATCGGGGTGGCCTCAGTCGGTCCATCACTCGCGCTCGCGCAGCCAGCTCATCACCTTCTTGCCGACGATGCCCTGTGATTTGCCGCTGACGAACACGCCCACGTGGCCGCCCGGCAGGGGCAGCTCTTCGTAGTCGCGTGTGCCCACCAGCTGGCCCAGCGCGGCGGAGCAGGGCGGCGGCACGATGTGGTCGTCCAGCGCGTAGATGTTGAGCACGGGCATGCGCACGTCGGCCAGTTGCACGGTGCGGCCGCAGAGCTGGAAGCGGCCTTCGGCCAGGTCGTTGTGACGGTACAGGTCGACGAAGAACTGGCGCGCGGCCTCGCCGGGGTGGTGGGGGCGGTCGGCCAGCCACTGTTCCATGTGCAGAAAGTTGCGCAGCCGGGCTTCGTCGTCCAGCACGTCGAGCAGGTCGAGGTTGTATTTGGTGAGGGTCTTGGCCGGCGTGAGGGCCGAGAACACCAGGCCCATGAAGGGTCCCGACACATAGCCGCAACTGTCCACCAGGCGCTCGATGTCGCTGGGCTCCAGGCTGCGCGTCCACAGGTTGACGAAGCCACGGTCGGCGCGGTCTTCGCGCTGGTCGGCGTGGAAGTCCACCGGTGTGATGGTGACGATGAGGTTGCGCACCCGCTGCGGGAACAGCGCCGCGTAACACAGCGTGAAGACCCCGCCTTCGCAGATGCCCAGCAGGTTGATCCGGTCCACGCCGGTCTCGGCCACGATGTGCTCAATGCAGGCGTCGAGGTAGTCGCCCACGTAGTCGTCCATCGCTAGCCAGCGGTCGGCGCGGCTGGGGTTGCCCCAGTCGACCACATAGACGTCGCAGCCCTGGGCAAGCAGGTTCTTGATGAGCGAGCGGTCGGGCTGCAGGTCGGCCATGGTCCAGCGCCCCACCAGGCCATAGGCCACCAGCACCGGTGTGCGCAGGGCCGCCGCCGTGCGGCCGGCAGGCGGGGTGCAGCGGTAGAGCGTGACCTTGTCGCGCCGCATCACCACGCTCTTGGGCGTGGTGGCGATGCGCACGTCGTCGTTCTTGATCTGCGCGGCCAGCTTCTGGCCGTTGTCCCAGCGGCGGCGCAGCTTGGTGGCCTCGGCGGTGGAGAGGTCCAGCGTCTGGCAGGCGGTGGCGATGAAGTCGGTGGGGTTCATGCGGCGGCTCCTTCAGGTGCGTGGCAACCGGCTGGGCTTGGCCCGGGCGGCTTTCTTGGGCGGCGGCGCTACAGTCGCAGGCCGCGTGGCGCGCTGCAGCGCCCGCAGCTCGCGGCGCAGCTCCACCACCGAGCGGGCCAGGTCGTCCACCTCGCGGCGGCCGGGCAGCTGGAAGGTTTCGCACCAGTCTTCGGCCACCTCGGCCAGGGTTTCACGCAGGGTGAGGCCGGCGTCGAAGGCCTTGCGCTGGCTCTGCGCATAGCGGTCTTCGCGCATCAGGGCCAGCAGCGCGGTGTTCAGCGCGGCCAGCCACAGGTCGACCGATTCACGCCAGCCCGGTGTCTGCCCCTGGGCGCGGGCGGCGGCCAGTTGGCTTTGGTAGGCCTGCTGCGCCTGCGGCAGGCAGCTGTCGACCACGGCTTTGCTTTGCGCGCTGGCTAGCTGCCACTGCAGCCAGGCGGCCTGCACGTGGGCCATCTTGCGGTCCAGGTCCCACAGCGTGGCCAGAGTGGGCGCTTCGGTCACGCGGCCCATCAGGCTCTGTGCCAGGTTGGGCAGCGCGGCGCCGGGGTCAAAGGGGAAGGCGGCGGCGCCCGCCGGCGTTGGTTTGACGGCGGCGGCCATCGCCTGGGCCTGCGTCAGCGCGGCGTCGAACAGGCCGCGCTGTTGTTCGGACCACTGCGCGAAGGCGGTGCTCATCCAGGCGGTGGGGTCGGCAGAGGTGCTCATCGCCGGATCAATCGAACACGATCACCTGGCGCACGGCTTCACCGGCGTGCAGGCGGTCGAAGCCTTCGTTGATGTCGTCGAGCTTGAGCGTGCCGCTCATCAGCCGGTTCACCGGCAGGCGGCCGGTGCGGTAGAGGCTGACGAAGTGCGGCAGGTCGCGCTGGGGCACGCAGGTGCCGATGTAGCTGCCCTTGAGCGTGCGCTCTTCGGCCACCAGGTTGACCACCGGCAGCGCAAAGTTGGCCCCCGGCGGCGGCAAGCCGGCGGTGGTGGTGGTGCCACCGCGCCGGGTGATGCGATAGGCGGTCTCGAACGCGCGGATGGAGCCGGCAAACTCGAACACATGGTCGAGCCCGCCGCCGGTGGCGGCGCGCACCTGCTCCACGCACTGCGGGTCGGCACCGTCGAAGACCTGGGTGGCGCCGAGTGAGATCGCCAGCTCGCGCTTGGCGGGCGAGAGGTCGATGGCGACGATCTCGCGGGCACCGGCGGCCACGGCACCGATCACCGCCGCCAGGCCCACGCCGCCCAGGCCGATGACGGCCACGGATTGCCCCGCGCGCACCTGGGCCGTGTTGACCACCGCGCCCACGCCGGTGAGCACGGCGCAGCCGAACAGTGCCGCTTCGTCCCAGGGCAGGCGGGGGTCGAGCTTGACCAGCGAACGGCGCGACACCACGGCGTGCTCGGCAAAGGCCGAGCAGCCCAGGTGGTGGTTGACGGCCTCACCCTGGCCGTCCTTCACGCGCCGCGCACCCGACAGCAGGGTGCCCGCGCCGTTGGCGGCGGCACCAGGTTCACACAGCGCGGGGCGGCCTTCGCAGCAGGGCTCGCAGTGGCCGCAGCTGGGCACGAAGACCAGGGCCACGTGGTCGCCCAGGGCCAGGTCGCTCACGCCTTCGCCCAGCGCCATCACTTCGCCGGCAGCCTCATGGCCCAGGGCCATGGGCAGGGGCCGAGGCCTGTCACCGTTGATGACCGACAGGTCGGAATGGCACAGGCCGGCGGCGCGGATGCGCACCAGCACTTCATCGCGGCCGGGGTCGGCCAGCTCGACCTCCTCGATGACCAGCGGCCGGGAGTCCTTGTAGGGGTGGGGCAGGCCAGATTGGCGCAATACCGCAGCGCGTGTTTTCATCGTGTGTCTCCAGGTCGTTGTCGGTGCGCGGGCCGGTCGGGCGTCAGTAAACGCTGGCGGCGGCGGGCGCTGCGGGGGTGTCGGAAGTGCCCTTGTAGAAGATGACGACGTGCGGCATCGTGCGTCGCCTTCAGAGCCGTGCAGCACCAAGCGCAGGCGTGCTGGGCAGGCCCACGCCCTGCAGGTCGGCTGGCATGGGCGAGACCGGGAAGATGGCGTTGATCTGCCCGGTGCCCGAGCTGGGGAAGAACGGCGTCACGACTTCGACACCGCGGTCGTAGCGGTTCCAGCCCAGCGCGCCCAACAGCATGGCGGTGTCGTGCATGAAGCCTTCGCCGTGGCCCTTGGCGGCGTACTCGGGCAGCATGTCGCAGAAGTCGGCCCACTCGCCCTTGCGCCACATCTCCACCACGCTGTGGTCCAGGCGTTCGAGGAAGGGGCTCCACATCTTGTCGCGGTAGCTGTCGGCGGTGCCGTTTTGCGCAAAGCGGTGGCTCATGGAGCCGCTGGCCAGCACGGCCACGGTGCCGTCGTAGCGGTCTTCAATGGCGCGGCGGAAGGCCCAGCCCAGGCGGGCGCTGTCGGCCAGCGTGTGCACGGTGCACAGCGCCGAGACCGAGACCACCTTGTAGTGGCGGTCGGCGTTCATGTAGCGCATGGGCACCAGGGTGCCGTACTCGGGCGCCAGCGTGGTGCCGGGGTGGGCGCGGGTGGTCACGCCATGGGCGTTGGCCACTTCGGCCATCAGCTGGCCGAGCGCCGGATTGCCGTCCAGCTCGAACGGCATGTTGCTGATGAAGTGCGGCAGCTCGTTGCTGGTGTACACGCCCTGCCAGTGGGGCGCGCAGTTGATGTGGTAGTCGGCGTTGACCAGCCAGTGGGTGTCGAACACGACCAGGGTGTCCACACCGAGGGCGCGGCAGCGGCGGTCGATCTCGTGGTGGCCGTCGATGGCGGCCTGGCGCTTGCCCTTGCCCGGCCCGTCGATTTCGCTGAGGTACATCGACGGCACGTGGGTGATCTTGGCGGCGAGTGCGAGTTTTCCCATGATCAGACCCCCCAGTGCGGAATGTGGTGCGAGCCCATGGACACGGCCACGTTCTTGGGCTCCAGGAAGACCTCGTAGCTCCAGGTGCCGCCTTCGCGTCCGGTGCCGCTGGCCTTGGTGCCGCCGAAGGGCTGGCGCAAGTCGCGCACGTTCTGGCTGTTGACGAAGCACATGCCGGCTTCCACCGCCGCGGCCACGCGGTGCGCACGGCCGAGGTTTTCGGTCCACACGTAGCTGGACAGGCCGTACTGGATGTCGTTGCTCTTGGCAATGGCATCGGCCTCGTCGTCGAAGGGGATCAGGCAGGCCACCGGCCCGAAGATCTCTTCCTGGGCGATGCGCATGCGGTTGTCGACGTCGGCAAACACCGTGGGCCGCACGAAGTTGCCCTTGGCCACCTGGGCCGGCAGGTCCGGCGCCGACAGGCCGCCGCACAGCAGGGTGGCGCCCTCTTGCGTGCCCAGCTCGATGTAGCTGCGCACCTTGGCCAGGTGGCCCTGGCTGATCATCGGGCCGACGATGGTTTTCTCGTCCATCGGGTCGCCCACGACGATGCGGCTGGCGCGCTCGGCAAACTTCTTGGCGAACTCGGCGTAGATGGACTTCTGCACCAGGATGCGGCTGCCGGCGGTGCAGCGCTCGCCGTTGTTGCTGAAGATCATGAAG
>JBDTQF010000170.1:0-8769 GCA_039932275.1 Burkholderiales bacterium | reverse complement strand
GGCGAGGCTTCACCGGCTTGAGGAAAGCCTGCGCCAGCGAACGCGGCTGTTGGTTGCCTTTCTCTGCCATCACATAGCCGGCATAGGCGCGCGAGCCAAAGCTGTTCTGCATGCCGGTGGGCGACACCTTGGTCACTGCATGCAGCAGCGCCTGCAGCGCGCGTGCGGCCAGTGCGGCGTCGCCACCCAGGTTCTTTTGCAGCAGCTCGCAGTCGATGCAGAGGTAGAGGTAGAACAGGCCGGCGCCGTAGCCGCGTTCGCCAATGTGGGCCGCGCCGGTGTCTTCGCGGGTGTTCAGGTCGTCCACGGCGCTGAAGTAGTCGTCTTCCACCGCCGCGCGGTGCACGGTGATGGCGTGGGCCACCTGCACGGCGGCCTCCACGTTGAAGTCGGCTGCGTCGGCCAGCATGCGGCCGAACATGGCAATGTCCACCGCGCGGCTGGGATGGCGCAGCAGCTTCAGTTCCTCATCGGTCGGCTTGTCCTTGCGTTCGATCAGCGTGGCCACCAGTGCCTGGATGGCCTCATGCTCCTCGGGGCTGAAGTGGGCGAGCTGTTCGATCTCCAGGTCGGCATCGTTGTCGGTCTTTTTGTCCGACTTGGGTTTACCGAATTGCTTGGCGATTTCCTTGGCCCATTCACGGGCCGGCTTGTCGCCAATGCCACCGGCTTTCAGCGCGTCGAACACCTCCTTGCCCATGCGCTTGGTGCGCGTGCCCAGATGACCGGTCAGCGCCAGCCCGAACACCTCCGAGGTGCGCCAGGCGCGCTTCAGGCTCTGCGACGAAATGCGCAGGCGGTTGGCATCGCCCACCAGCGCGGTCTTGGGACGGCCGGTGTCGTCGCGGTTGAGGTTGGACGGCGGGTAGCTGGTCAACAGGTGCAATTGGACGAAGCGGCTCATGAGGATCTCCCTGAAGAATGTTGGGGGTCAGTCTTGGAACGTGGCGTTCAGTCTTTGCGCGGCCAGGCGTAGGCATAAGCCCATTGCTTCTTGACGAAGTCGCCCCAGCCGAACACGTCATCAGCCAGCGACGGCACGCTCACCTGGTGCTGCATGAGCGGCAGGCAACGCCGCAGGCCCGTGTACAAGGCCTCGGTGTCGGGCGAGTCCAACAAGCGGGCAAAGCGCAGTTCGCTCACCGGGTTGCGATCGCTGCCATCCGCCTTGTCGCTCATGGCCTGGGGCAGTGACCGCGTGCTGCTGGTCTTCACGTGCGCAGCCAGGCCAACCAGCGCGGCCAGTCGCTCTTGTTCGTACGGTCGCCAGCCGTCGCCGGTGTGCGCGGCCGCCAAGGTCCGGTACAGACGTTGGTAGGCTGGCGAACAAGCCACCTCGTCAAGGCTGGCGGCGCGCCTCAACACGGCACGGTCAGCGCGTGCTGACCCGCTGGGATGCGGGCTGCTGAGGGTGTGCCACCAGCGCATCAGTTCGGCTTTGACCGGGTCGGGCAGACGGTATCGGCTTTCGTTGCTCATGGGGAAACCTCCTTTGGCAGCGTTGGCGCTGCTGTTGTCTTGCCGGTTTTGGCCGGTGATTTGGGTGTGAACGGCAAGCCCAGCGCGGCGCGCAGCTTGGGTCCATCCAGGTTGGCCCTCAGCTGGCGATGGGCCTGCGCCACGCGGGCCGGGTTTTGCCGCTCGATGGGGCCGGTGCCCACCCACTCGTCGTCGAACAGGTGCAGCGCGGCAGTGCGAAGTGTGACCAGCCATGACTCTGCGGTGGCAACACGGTCCGTGGGCTGGCTTTCGCTCGCCGCTTGAAGACGTGCCCGCAGTCGTTGATAGAAAAATGGCTCAGTGCGGCTCCAGAACGAGGCGTCGACGGCGCTGAAGTCACCCCGCGCATCGGTGCTGAACCAGGCGTCCTTGACGGCGCCCCGCAGGTAGCTGGCAGCCTGTTCAGCGCCGTTCAACCAGCTGCCGATCTCGTCGCGCAGGGCTTTGTGCACGCTGGGGGCGCAGTCGGCCAGGGCGAACAGCGGCACGGTGGCGTCGTACCAGCAGCGGGCCTTCATGTTGTCCATGTCATAGCCAAAGGCCCACAGGCGCAGGCCGATGCCACGCGACACCGAGTTTTGCAGGAACTGCTCGACCACCATTGCACACTCCACCGCGCGCTTGTCGTTTTGCATGCCCAGCACCCAGCCCAGCCAATGCCGGTAGCCCAGACCGCCGGGTTGCGGGTGCAGCGGCAACCAGCCCTCCTTGGCCTGGTAGTACGGTGACAGCGGGTGCTTCCAGGGGCCCTTGTAGTTGAGCCCCTGAGGACGGGTCACGTACTGGCTGACCAGGTGATCCGATGCCCGACCACAAAGGTCGCAGATTCCGTTGCCCGTCACATTGTCGAGACGAATGCGCCGGGGCATGGCCCAGAACACATGCGCCGGATGGGTCTGGGTCGGTGCGGTTTCGCCGCCCGTCGGCTGAATTGCAGAGATGCCGGCGAGCCAGGGAAAGGTGAAGTGCGCAGCCGTCTTGGTGTCGTCTCCACCATGAGCCAGGAAGACATGGCGCTGCTGCACATTGAGCCACAGCGTGTGCCACAGGCTGCGGGCCGAATCGGCGCCGCCGTCAACGACCAACAAGGTGGTCAGCGGACCGCCGCCGCGCAGGCCGGTGCGATTGCCGGCCCCACCCGCGGGGGCGTTGGTCTGCAAGGTGAAGAGCGCGAGCGCTGCGCAGTGCGGACACAAGCCCTCAACCAGGCCACGCTTGATGAAGTGATCGCTGTTGTTCTTGATGGTGTTTTCACCCGGCGCCTCGATCAACAGGTTGCCGATGGCCACCGGCTCGGCATCGCCCACACGCAGCTCGAAGTCCTGCATGAAGCGGGCACCGTCACCGCTGAACTCAAACGCGGCGCTGTGGGGCGTGAACCAGCTCTGCAGCGTTTCGACCGAAGGCGGCTTGTCGAAGTGGTCCCGCCAGGCACCACCACTGTCCACCGGCGAGGTGGTTTGCAGCAAGCCGATGGCGAACTGCGCCAGTGCGCCATTGAAGTCGGCCCGGTCAGCGTCGAAGGCCGCGATGCGTGGGTCGGAAAGCTGGTGCGGCGCGATCCACTCGCGGCCACCGCCATGCGTCGCGTGCAGGCGCACGGGCAGCCAAGGTTCATGCAGCAGGTTCATCGTGAGCCCTCCCGAGGGTTCGTTGTGAGCATCCTCAGGCCGGAGTTTGCGTCGTAGACCCAAGTCCGCGCCACAGGGGGTTGGCCCTCCCGAGCGAGCATTTGAGCCTGGGCAATGAACTGTCCGTCCATGTCATCGAATGCCAGGAACACCACCCACTTGCCGCCCCCGGGCAGCAGCTCGCGCTGCCGGGCCAGCTCGGCCTCCCGCGCCGGCGTGGTGGGTGCTTCGGCGGCAATGAGGCGCTTGGCCACCCGCACCGTGCTGTAGGCCCAGGCGTGGCGGCCCTTGTCCTCGCGCCAGGCGTGCAAGCGATCGCCCTCCCAGCGGGCCAGCACCACGTCGATGGTCTCTTCGCCCAGGCGCGAGGGAGCCGAGGTGTCGGCCAACCATTCGGTGCCTTCGCGCACATAGCCGGTGGCGAGCTTGACGCCGTTGAGCTGCGCCAGCGAGGACGAGGCAAAGGTTTTGCCCTGGGCTTGGGTGGCGTTGTGTTGCAGGCCGGGTGGCAAGTCGGCATCCGCATCGAACACCGTTTCGATCAGCCGGCGTGCGTCGTCGGGCATGGCAAAGCCGCCTTCCTGCAACACGCGGGCGGTCAGCCAGAGTTGGCCGTGGTCGGGGTAGACCGCGGCGGCCTTCGGGAAGGTTTGCTTGAACCACTTCGGCTCGGGCGCCTCGGCCCAGGGCGGGCCCAACACCCACAGGCAGGGCTCGCCGCGCTGGTCCACTGCGCCCGGCCGGGTAAGGCGCTCGCCGGTGGCGCTGCGCACATGCCGGCGCAAGCGGCCGGCACGCTGGATCAGGCGGTCAATGGGGGCGAGGTCGGAGACCACCAGGTCGAAGTCCACGTCCAGCGATTGTTCGGCCACCTGGGTGGCGATGAGCAGGCGGCCGGCACGTTGGCCGGGCCCGCTGTCGCGGCCAAAGGTGGCCAGCACGGTTTCTTCGATGTCCAGCCGGTCACCCAGGGCGTAACGGGCGTGGAACAGGGTGATGCGGTCAGCGCCCAAGTGGTTCAGCATCTCGGCCTGCGCCTCTAGGGCGTCGCCAATGGTGTTGCGTATCCAAGCCACGCACTGCCCGGCAGCGAGCGCATCGGCAATGCCTTGCACCACGGCGGCGCGCTCGGTTTCGTAGCGCACGCGCACTGAGCGGCGCACGTCCGGCCGGGTGTCGAGGGCGGTTTCCGTCAGGGTGGTGGCGTCACTGGCCGACCAGGAGGTGACCAACGGGTAGGCGCTGGCCTGCAAAGCCGGCGCCTTGTGCTGGCAGCCGCGCGCAAAGGCCTTGAGCAAGGCCGTCTTCATGCGGCTGGGCAGCGTGGCCGAGAGCAGGATGGCGCTGCCACCGGCGCGGGCATGGAACTCCAGCAGCAGCTCCAGCGTGCGCTGCATGTAGGCATCGCAGGCATGCACTTCATCCACCACCAGCACCTTGCGGAACAGGCCCAGCAGCCGCAGTGACTGGTGCTTGCTCTGCAGGGCCCCCAGCAGGGCCTGGTCGAGCGTGCCCACGCCGGCCGGGGCCAGCAGGGCTCGCTTGTTGTGGTCGGCCAGCCAGCGGGTACAGCGGCGGGTGGCGCTTTCGTCCTGCTGGTGCGGATCGTGCTCATCCACGCCGGGTGCGATGACGGACGCCGCAAACGCCTCGACAAGGTTCTTGCGGCCATGCGCAAGCACGAGGCTGGCATCGCCCAGGAAGAGCAGGTCGACCACCTCGGCAATGCGGCCGTACATGGCGTTGGCGGTGGCCATGGTGGGCAGGCCGATGAAGAAGCCGTCGGCATTGCCGCTGGCCATCAGCCGATGCGCCAGCGTGACCGCGGCTTCTGTCTTGCCAGCACCAGTGACGTCTTCCAGCAAGTGCAGCTGCGGCCCGGATGCGATGGGAGTCGTGGCCGCCCAGTGCTGCAGCGGCGAAGGTTGATGGATGGCAGGGAAAAGCGCCTGGAATGGCAGCGCTGTCTGACCTTGCACCGGCAAAACGCCGGAGTGGGACAGCGCCTGCTGCGCCAGGGCCTGTGCTTCCAGCCAATAGGCGTCGAGCGAGGCGTCAGCGACGTCGCGGTAGCGAAAGATCTCGGCGTTCGAGCCCACCCAGTCGGCCAGCACCGCCAGCCCCGCCACCCACCACGACAGCTGCTGACTGGTGTGTTCAAAGGCGTCGCGGCCCAGCCGGTCGGCCAGCCGTGCCGCATCGGCAGGCAGCAGCAAGGCGCGCACCGCATCGACGAAAGCCAGAGCAGCCGTCCGTTCCCGATCCGGGAAATGGTCGGCCAGAAAAGGCACCTGGTTCAGCGGCGGTTGCCCGTGGTGGCCGGTGACGGCACGCACCCAGAAGGGCAGGCCGAACTCGGCCCCGTCGCCAAACCAGCCTTCATCCAGCGCCCTGGGTTGCACATGTTCCTGCCAGACATGCAGGCCCAGGCTGTCATGCCGCACGTTGGCGGCGCGGGCATGGCCGGGCGAACCGTGCAGGCTTTCGACCAGATCGCTCCGTTGCGCCTGAAAGCTGAGCGAGAACTTGCCCAAGTCATGCAGCGCCAGCCAGAACGCCAGCCAGGCAATGAGCGCCTCGTCATCCAGGCCACCCAGTTCTTGGCGCAACCACGCCAGCAGAGCCGGGTGATGGCGCAGGTAGACCACGCCGACCGCTGCCACATCCAGGCAGTGGTAGGGCAACAGGTGGCATTGGGCCACCGCCTCGACATCAGGCCGTGCCTTGCCCCAGTAGCGAAAATACAGCGGAACGTCCATCGCCTCCCTCCCAGTCTGTGCTGTTCTGGGAAGCGACGATACGCCGCCACTGGCTCACCAGACGAGCCAGTCCACCGATCGTTTGCGCAAGAAAATGCCGCCTTTGCTGCCCGTTGTCATGCGAGCGGCAAGGCGGCCGTTCGCGATGCACTCAGACCGAGGCCGGCACCGAGCTGCGGATCAGGTAGTCGAACGCGCCCAGCGCCGCCTTGGCGCCATCACCCGCGGCGATGACGATCTGCTTGAACGGCACGGTGGTCACGTCGCCGGCAGCGAACACGCCCGGCAGGTTGGTGGCGCCCTTGGGGTCGACGATGATCTCGCCAAACCTTGAGAGCTCCAGCGTGCCCTTGAGCCACTCGGTGTTGGGCACCAGGCCGATCTGCACGAAGACGCCTTCGAGTTCAACCAGGTGTTCTTCGTTGGTGGCGCGGTCCTTCCAACGCAGGCCATTGACCTTGCCATCGGCGCCAGTGATTTCGGTGGTCTGCGCGTTGGTGTGCACGGTCACGTTGGGCAGGCTGTTAAGCTTCTTGACGAGCACGGCGTCGGCCTTGAGCTGGTCGGCAAACTCGATCAGCGTGACGTGCGCGACGATGCCGGCCAGGTCGATGGCCGCTTCGACGCCCGAGTTGCCGCCACCGATGACCGACACGCGCTTGCCCTTGAACAGCGGCCCGTCGCAGTGCGGGCAGTAGGCCACGCCCTTGTTGCGGTACTCGGCCTCGCCGGGCACGTTGACATTGCGCCAGCGCGCGCCGGTGGAGAGGATCACCGCCTTCGCCTTGAGCGAGCCGCCACCGGCCATCTGCACCTCGATCAGCCCGCCAGGCTCGGCCGCGGGGATGAGCTTCTCGGCCCGCTGCAGGTTCATCATGTCGACGTCGTGCGCCTTCACATGCGCTTCCAGGGCCGCACCGAATTCGGGGCCGTTGGTTTCCAACACCGAGATGTAGTTCTCGATGGCGAGCGTGTCGTTGACCTGGCCGCCCAGGCGCTCGGCGGCGACGCCGGTGCGGATGCCCTTGCGTGCCGCGTACACGGCCGCGGCTGCACCGGCCGGACCACCGCCGATGATGAGCATGTCGTACGGCGCACGGGCGCTGACCTTGGCGGCGTCGCGAGCGGGCGCGCCGGTATCGAGCTTGGCGACGATCTCCTCCACGCTCATGCGGCCGGAGCCGAACACCTGACCGTTGAGGAAGACCATCGGCACGGCCATGATCTCGCGCGCTTCCACCTCGGCCTGGAAGGCGCCGCCTTCGATGACCGTGGTCTTGATCTTCGGGTTGAGCACAGCCATCAGCGCCAGCGCCTGCACCACGTCCGGGCAGTTGTGGCAGGTGAGGGACATGTAGACGTCGAAGGCGAAGTCACCGTCGAGCGCCTTGATCTGCTCGATCACATCGGCCTCGACCTTGGGCGGGTGCCCGCCGGTCCACAGCAGCGCCAGCACCAGCGAGGTGAACTCGTGGCCCAGCGGCAGGCCGGCGAAGCGCAGGTGCTGCTCGGCGCCGCCCACACGCTGCAGCGTGAACGAGGGCTTGCGGGCGTCCTGGCCGTCGGTCTTCAGGGTGATCTTGTCGCTGCGCAGGCCCTGGATGGTCTGCAGCAGGTCGAGCATCTCGCGGGAGCCGTCGCTGTCATCCAGCGAGGCGACGATCTCGAACGGCACGGTGATGCGTTCAAGGTACCCGCCCAGTTGTGCTTTGAGGGTGTCGTCCAACACAGACATGTTCAGCTCCTTCGAGGGTGTTCAGGCAGTGCTCCGCCCGCCACGGGCCTTGTGGGCCGGAGGTTGGGGAACGAAGCGGGGGTCATGCCAGGGCCGCGCGGGTCTCGCCCGGCCCGGTGATTGCCGGGAACCGGCGGGACTTAGATCTTGCCGACCAGGTCGATCGACGGCGCGATGGTCTTGGCGCCTTCCTTCCACTTGGCCGGGCAGACCTGGCCAGGGTGGGCGGCGGTGTACTGGGCGGCCTTGAGCTTGCGCAGGGTTTCCGACACGTCGCGGGCGATCTCGTTCGAATGCACTTCCATCGTCTTGATGATGCCGTCGGGGTTGATCACGAAGGTGCCGCGCAGCGCCAGGCCTTCTTCGGGGATGTGCACGCCGAAGGCGTTGGTCAGCGCATGGGTCGGGTCGCCGACCAGCGGGAACTTGGCCTTGCCCACGGCCGGCGAGGTTTCGTGCCACACCTTGTGCGAGAAGTGGGTGTCGGTGGTGACGATGTACACCTCGGCGCCGGCCTTCTGGAACTCGGCGTAGTTGTCGGCGGCGTCTTCGATCTCGGTCGGGCAGTTGAAGGTGAAGGCCGCCGGCATGAAGATCAGCACCGACCACTTGCCCTTCAGGCTTTGCTCGGTGACTTCGATGAACTTGCCGTTGTGGAAGGCCTGGGTCTTGAACGGCTGCACGGGGGTATTGATCAGAGACATTGCTATTTCCTCGGTTGGTTGGATAGGTGAAGCCAATGATATGGCTGCGACAGGGGCGCAGGGATTGTTCTCCCAAATCCCGACCATTGGGTATCCCTATGGGTCGACCCGACAGGGCCCCTGACGCCCGGCATGCGGTGCGCCCGAGACAAAAAAACAGGCTCATCGCTGAGCCTGTTTGAAGGTGCTCGACTTGGCTGTGGGCACCGTGCCCGCCGCCAAGTTACTGCGCACTGAGGATCAATCGCGGGCGTAGATGTCCACGTCCTTGGTCTCACGCACAAACAGCATGCCGATGACGAAGGTGATCGCGGCGATCGTGATCGGGTACCACAGGCCGAAGTACATGTTGCCGTTCTGCGCCACCATCGCGAACGAGATGGTGGGCAGCAGGCCGCCGAACCAGCCGTTGCCGATGTGGTACGGCAGGCTCATCGAGG
>JBDTQF010000169.1:0-8782 GCA_039932275.1 Burkholderiales bacterium | reverse complement strand
GCAGAGTCTCGATCACCCCCGCATCGCGCCGCCGCTGGGCCACCGCATCGACGGGCAGGCCGATGCCGCCCAGATCGCCGCTGCCACTACAGCCATCTGGCAGGAAATCGATGCGGCGCTGACGCCTATCCTGGGCCGGCGCGGGGTGGCTGCGTTGTACCAGCGCAGCCTGAGCCTTGGCACGGCCCGCCACCCGTGGCTCACCGGTCAGCCGGTGGGTTCCGCGGCCACCCTCGATCTCGGCGCACTGAAGCTTGACCTGGCGCAACAAACCAGCGCCGACGCGGCTGCCGGCAGCAGCACGCTGCTGCTCACTTTCCACGGGTTGCTGACCAGCCTGGTCGGCGCCTCGCTCACCGAGCGATTGCTTCGTTCGGTGTGGACCCCTTCTTCCAGCGGCCCGGCCGCACAGGACACCTCGCCATGACCAGCAAAGTCACCATCAACCGCTTGGCCACCGGTGTGCCGGGGCTGGACGAGGTGCTGGGCGGGGGGCTGCCGGAGTTCTCGTTCAACCTCATCGCCGGCTCCCCTGGCTGCGGCAAGACGACGCTGGCCCACCAGATGATGTTCGCGCTGGCCACGCCCGAACGGCCGGCGCTGTACTTCACCGTGCTGGGCGAGCCGCCGCTGAAGATGCTGCGCTACCAGCAGCAGTTCAACTATTTCGACACCGAAGCGGTGAACCGCTCGGTGCGGTTCATCAACCTGTCGGACGAAACACTGGCCGGCGACCTCGACCTGGTGCTGCGCCGTATCAAGGCAGAGATCGAAACCCACCAGCCGGCGCTGGTGTTCGTCGACTCGTTCCGCTCGGTGGCACTGGCCAGCAACGCGCAGAGCCACCCGCACAACGACCTGCAGCAGTTCGTGCAGCAGTTGGGCATGCTGCTGACGAGCTGGCAGGCCACCACCTTCCTGATCGGCGAGTACTTCACCGAGACCGATGCCAACCCGGTATTCACCGTGGCCGACGGGCTGATCTGGATGCGCCAGAGCGTGCAGCGCAATTCGATGGTGCGCAAGATCGAGATCATGAAGATGCGTGGCCAGCCCACGCTGCCGGGGCTGCACACCTTTCGTATCGGCATGGCCGGCATCGAGGTGTTTGCACCGGCCGGCAACGCGCCGGTGGTGCGCGCCCAGGCCATGGCCTCGTCGTCGCCGCAGGAGCGGCTGTCGATGGGCGCGGCCAGGCTCGACGACATGCTGGGCGGTGGCCTGCCGCGCGGCTACTCGGTGCTGGTGGCGGGGCCCTCGGGTTCGGGCAAGAGCGTCCTGGCCAGCACCTTCCTGGCCGCGGGCGCGCAGTGCGGCGAGACCGGCGTCATCGCCGCCTTCGAACAGCACCCGAACCGTTCGCGCAACCGCGTGCTCATGGGCCTGATCGACAGCGGCCAGGTGGGCCTGGTGGACAGCCGCGCCACCGACCTGTCGATCGAGGAAATCGTGCGCTCGCTGCTCGCCGAGGTGCGCCGCCTCGGGGCCAGCCGGGTGGTCATCGATTCGCTCTCGGGTTTCGAGCTGACGCTGGCGCCGACCTTCCGCGAAGACTTCCGCGAATCGCTGCTGCGCCTGGTGACGGCGCTGGCCAACGAGGGCGTGACGGTGCTGATGACCTCCGAACTCGAAGACCGCTACACCGACCTGCGCTTCAGCCCCTATGGCGCTGCGTTCCTGACCGACGCCATCATCGTGCAGCGCTACATCGAGGTCGACAGCCGGCTGCTGCGCGTGATGGCCGTGGTCAAGGTGCGGGCCAGCGCGCACTCGGACGAGTTGCGGCTGTTCACCATCGATGAGCGCGGTATCTGCATGGGCGAGATGCTGCCGGACCAGGAAGGGTTGCTGGGCGGCCGGCCCACCCGCAAGCCTGCGCTTCATCAGGACCCCGCGAGCCCCGCACCGGACCCCGGCCAAGGCGACGGTTGACCCGCCCGTGCCTCACCCACCGCCACGCCCCGTGAACGAGCCCCCTGTGCCCAGCCAGCCCGTCACCGGCACCAGCGGCGAGCTGGATCAGCTGCAGGACCAGATCAGCACCGCGCGGGCGGTGCTGATCCGCCTGCTGCAGGACACGGTGGAGGCCGAAGCCCGGCTCAGCGGCAGCCCGGCGACGCAGCTGCTCGAAGCCAACGAGCAGTTGGTGCTGTCTGCGCTGCGCGCCCAGACCGAGGCCGATACCGCCACGCAGGCACTCGACGAAGCGTCACGCTCGGCCGAGCACGACGCCCTGACGCAGCTGCCCAACCGGGTGCTGCTGCTCGACCGCTTCACCCAGGCCATCGCCGACGCGCGGCGCCACGGCACCCTGCTGGCCTGCCTGTTCGTGGATCTGGACGACTTCAAGCAGATCAACGACACCCTCGGCCACGACGTCGGCGACGTGGTGCTGCAACTGGTCGCGCAGCGTTTGCTGGCGTCGACCCGCGCTGGCGACACCGTCAGCCGCCACGGTGGTGACGAGTTCGTCATGCTGCTCACTGAAGTGGCGCAACCGCTGGACGCTGCACGGGTGGCCGACAAGGTGATCGAGGCACTGGCCGCACCGGCCGCCGTGGCCGACCAGGTGCTGGCCCTGAGCGCCAGCATCGGCATCGCCCTGTACCCCGCCGATGGCGACGACGCGCACACGCTCATCACCCGCGCGGATACCGGCATGTACCAGGCCAAACGGCGCGGGCGGGGCAGTTTTTCTTTCTACAGCGACGCACCGACCGGTGGCGGGCCGCGCACCAGGCCGCAACCCGGGCCGGCCCTGGCCGCGGAGCAGCAGCGCCGGCATGCCGAGCTGCGCGAGGCCAACGAGCAACTGGTGCTGGCAGCGCTGAGCGCGCAGGACCTGCAGGCCTCAGCCCAGCTGGCCCGCCGCCAGCAAACCGAGTTCGTGGCCCTGGTGGCGCATGAGCTGCGCAACCCGCTGGCGCCGATCCGCATGGCCGCGTCGATGCTCGGCCGGGTGGGCGCCGACCCGACGCTGCTGCCGCGGCTGCAGGGCATCATCGAGCGGCAGGTCAGCCACATGACGCGGCTGGTGGACGACCTGGTCGAGGTGTCGCACGCCAACACCGGCCAGCTCAGGCTGCAGGAGCAGCAGGCCGACCTGGCCGACATCGTCGCCACGGCCATCGAAGCCTGCCGCCCGGCGCTGACGGCGCGCCGGCACCGCTTCGACGTGCAGATGCCGGCGCATGCGCTGCCGGTGTGGGGCGACCCGGTGCGCCTGGTGCAGGTGCTCAGCAACCTGCTCGACAACGCCGCCAAGTACACCCCGGCAGACGGTACCGTGGTACTGACGGTCACCGAAGCCAACGACGACCTGGTGCTGACGGTGTCGGACAACGGCATCGGCATCACCGCCGGCGCGCTGCCGCATGTCTTCGAGCCCTTTGTGCGGGACACCCTGGCCACCGGGTTCAGCGACGTGGGCATGGGCATCGGCCTGACGGTGGTGCGCGCGTTGGTGCAGGCGCACGGCGGCAGCGTGGTCGCCAGCAGCGCGGGCACCGGGCTGGGCAGCCGTTTCGTCGTCACGCTGCCGCGGTCGTCAGGCCCATTGCGGCCCGCCGCCGAGCCGCAGGAGGTCTGCGCTTGAGTCCTCCGTCACGTCTCCTGCCCAAGCACAAGCCCGGGGCCGCCACAGCCATGGAGCCGCGACGCAACCGCCTGCTCGCGACCCTGCCGCAGGCCGACTGGCAACGCTGGGAGCCGCAGCTCGAACGCGTCGACATGCCGCTCGGCCAGGTGCTGTACGAATCGGGCGACACGCTCGGCCATGCCTACTTTCCCACCACCGCCATCGTGTCGCTGCTGTACGTGACGGAGACCGGCTCGTCGGCCGAGATCGCCGTCGTCGGCAACGAGGGCGTGGTCGGCATCTCGCTGTTCATGGGCGGCGGCTCCACCCCCAGCCGCGCCGTGGTGCAGAGCGCGGGCCAGGGCTTCCGGCTGAAGGCGCAGACGATCCGCGACGAGTTCACCCGCTCGGATGCGGTGATGCACCTGCTGCTGCGCTACACCCAGGCCCTGATCACGCAGATGGCGCAGACCGCCGTGTGCAACCGCCACCACGCGCTCGACCAGCAACTGTGCCGCCTGCTGCTGCTGAGCCTGGACCGCTCCGACACCAGCGATCTGGTGATGACGCAGGAGCTGATCGCCCGCGCCCTGGGCGTGCGCCGCGAGGGCGTGACCGAAGCCGCCCTCAAGCTGCAGAAGGCCGGGCTGATCCGCTACGCACGCGGCCACATCGAGGTGCTCGAACGGGCCGGGCTGGAGGCGCGCAGCTGCGAGTGCTACGGCGTGGTCAAGCGCGAGTACGACCGGCTGCTGCCCGACCAGGTGGCGAGCTAGGCGGACAGGCCAGCATGGGTCAACGCCGGGCCGCCCCAAGTTGACTCAGCTCCCCGCGGGGGCCGGCGGCACCGCCGCCTGGGGGCAGCATTCAGGCTTCGATGATCACCTTCAGGGCCTTGGTATCGGCGGCCTCGGCGAAGGTGTCGTAGGCCTGCAGGATGTCGGCCAGCTTGAAGCGGTGCGTGATGAGCTGCGTCGCATCGATGCGCTTGGCCTGCACCGTCTTGAGCAGCATCGGGATCGACACCGTGTCCACCAGCCGGGTGGTGATGGTGACGTTGTGCGACCACAGCCGCTCCAGGTGCAGGTCGGCCTTGTGGCCGTGCACGCCGATGTTGGCGATGGTGCCGCCAGCAGCCACGATCTCTTGGCACAGCTCGAAGGTGGCGGCAATGCCCACCGCCTCGATGGCGGTGTCGACGCCACGGCCGTTGGTGAGCTTCATCACCTGCTCGGCGGCATGGCCATCGCTGCTGTTGACGGTGGCGGTGGCGCCGAAGCGCTTGGCCACGGCCAGCCGGTGGTCGTCGAGGTCGATCATGATGATCTCGGCCGGCGAGTAGAACTGCGCCGTGAGCAGCGCGGCCAGCCCGATCGGGCCCGAACCCACGATGGCCACGCTGGCGCCCACATCGACCTTGCCGTTGAGCACACCGCACTCGAAGCCGGTGGGCAAGATGTCGCTGAGCATCACCAGCGCCTCTTCGTCGCTGTTGGGCGGGATCGGGTACAGGCTGGTGTCGGCATACGGGATGCGCACGTACTCGGCCTGCGTGCCGTCGATGCGGTTGCCCAGGATCCAGCCGCCGGAAGTGCAGTGCGAGAACATGCCCATGCGGCAGGGCTCGCAGCGGCCACAGGCGCTGATGCAGGAGATCAGCACCCGGTCGCCGGGCTTGAAGGCCGTGACGCCCGCGCCCACGGTGTCGATCACGCCCACGCCCTCGTGGCCCAGCACCGTGCCGGGCAGGCAGGTCGCCACATCGCCTTTGAGGATGTGCAGGTCGGTGCCGCAGATGGTGGTCTTGGTGATCTTGACCACCGCATCGGTGGGCTTCTGAATCGCTGGTTTGGGCCGGTCTTCCAGCGTCTTGCGACCGGGGCCTTGGTACACGAGCGCTTGCATGGTGGGCTTTCGATTGAGGGCTTGGAGCGGGTTGTAGCCTTGTTGCGGCGCACCGTCTGTGCGCTGTCGCACGATGGCTTGGGCGCCGCGACTGTTCGCCGTCGCACACACCGGCCAGCCAGCCTCAGCGCAGCAGCGCGGCGTAGGCCTGGCGGTCGGCGCCGTAGCAGGAGCACGCCGCCGACTCCAGCCCGCTGCGGTCGAGCACCGTCAGCTCACCGCGGCGGTAGGTGATCAAGCCGGCCCGCTGCAGCACGCCCGCTGCCACCGTGATGCCCACGCGGCGCACCCCCAGCAGGCCGGCCAGGGCCTCGTGGGTGACGTGGAAGCTGTCGGCCCGGGCGCGGTCCTGGCTCATCAGCAGCCAGCGCGCCAGACGCGGTCCGATCAGGTGAAAGCGCGGGCAGGCAGCCGACGCCGCCAACTGCGCCAGCCGCACGCACAGGTAGCGGTTCAGGCTGCGCTGCAGCGCCGCGCCGCGCGCCAGCTCGGCGCGAAAGGGCGCGGCGGCCATGCGCCACGCCGCGCCGGGGCCCTGCACCAGCGCGCCCAGCGGCATGGGCGTCACGCCCAGCGCGAGCTGCACGCCCAGCATGCCCTCGTCACCCACCATGCCCACCTCGACGCCGGGATGGCTGTCGATGCGCGTCACCAGCGAGATGAAGCCCGAAGTGGGGAAGTAGACATGGCGCGTGGGCCGCCCGGGCTCACACAGCACCGCCCCCATGACCAGCAGCACCGGCTCGCACAACGCCAGCAGGCGCTGGCGGTCGCGGCTTGGCAGCGAGGCGATCAGGTGGTTTTCGGCAGGGTGCAAAGCAGACGCTCGGAAAGCCGGGTGGCCGGAAGGCCACCGCAACGCGCCGGGCCAGTGTGCACAGCGGGGCACTGCGCGACTGTCTGCCAGCACACACAACCCTGCCGCCCTGAGAACCTGAACAACTCCTCCCCGCCGACACGCCCACAGGCTGCAGCCCAGGTCGGCCGTGTTCGACAGCGCACAGACGCCGGCATGCCGTTTGCCCTACGCTGATCCAACACCTCTGACGCCCAACCGCCGCGGCAGCGGCTTCACCCTCATGAGTCAACGCCGGGCCGCCCCAAGTTGACTCACCCCCCTCGGCGGGCGACGGCGGCATTGCCGTCGTCTGGGGGCTCTTCACCAAGGACACCTGTGGGTCTTCTTACCCTCGAACACAGCCGCGCCGCGTACCGGGCCGACTTCGTGCTGTACGGCATCGCCGTGTTCGCGCTGGCCAGCGCGCTGCTGGTGGCTGGCCCGCGTGCCCAGGCGCTGCAGATCGGCGCCTGCGTGCTCGCCGGGCTGGCGAGCTGGAGCGCCGTCGAGTACGCCCTGCACCGCTTCGTGCTGCACGGCCTGCAGCCCTTTCGCCGCTGGCACGCCGAACACCATGCACGGCCCGCGGCATTGATCGGCACGCCCACCCTCCTGAGCGCGGCGCTGATTGCCACGCTGGTGTTCCTGCCCGCACTGCTGGCCGGCACGCTGTGGCAGGCCTGTGGCCTGACCCTGGGGCTGCTGATCGGCTACCTGGCCTACGCCGCCACGCATCACGCGCTTCACCACTGGCGGGCTCAAAGTGCCTGGCTCAAGCAGCGCAAGCACTGGCATGCGCTGCATCATCATCATCCCGACGTACCCGGCTGCTTTGGCGTGACCACCGCCTTCTGGGATCACGTGTTCGGCAGCACCGGACCTTCGCGCCGGCGGGGGGTTCACAAGGCCCGTGGCTGAGCGGCACCTGAGTTCGCCACCGCACAGACGGACGTTGCGCATCGGCCTACAACCCGCTCATCGACAACGCAGGCAATGCGATCCGTTCGACGGCACACACCTTGACCGGCGTGCCACGGTCGCCACGCATCGCACTCCCGGATCCATCCTTCGCCTTGCTGGCGCAGTTGCCGGCCAACAGGCCGTCGGCGTGTCACTTTCTGTTCCCGTCGTCCCCCTGAAAGAACAACATGAAATCCCTGCATGCTCTGAATCTGATCTCGCTGGCTGCGCTGGCCTGCCTGGCCAGCACGCCGTCGTTGGCCCAGGACAGCCGCTACCCCTACGTCGGCCTGTCGGTCGGCGAGTCGCGCGCCAAGCTCGACGAGCAGGCCATCGCCAACAGCATCATCGGCCCGGGTGTCACCACCACCAGCCTCAGTCGCGACCAGAACGACACCGCCTACAAGCTGTTCGGCGGTTACCAGTTCAACCGAAACATCGCGCTGGAGGCCGGCTACTTCAACCTCGGCCGCTTCGGCCTGGGCGCCACCACGGCGCCGGCCGGCACGCTGGACGGGCGGATCAAGATGCACGGTCTCAACCTCGACTTGGTCGGCACCCTGCCGATGACCGAGCGCTGGTCGGCCCTGGCCCGGGTGGGTGCGCAGTACGCCCGCACGAAGGACACCTTCAGCGGCACCGGCGCCGTGGTGGTGGCCGACCCGAACCCCAGCAAGAACAAGGTCAACGCCAAGCTGGGGCTGGGCCTGCAGTTCGCGCTCAGCCCGTCGGTGCTGCTGCGCGGCGAAGCCGAGCGCTACCGCATCAACGACGCCATGGGCCACAACGCCCGCGTCAACGTGTTCTCGCTGGGCCTGGTGTTCCCGCTCGGCCGCACGCCCGCGCCGGTGGCGCAGGCATACGTCGCACCGGCACCCGCGCCCGAGCCGGCCCCGGTGGTGCAGGCCCCCCCGCCGGTGGTGGTGGCCGCGGCGGCCGCGGCCGCGCCGGTGGCCCCGCCGCCCGAGCGCCAGCGGGTGAGCTTCTCGGCCGAATCGCTGTTCACCTTCAACCAGTCGGTGGTGGCCCCGGCGGGCAAGACCGCGCTCGACGCATTCGCCAAGCAAGTGGCGGGCACACGCTTTGACACCATCAATGTGGAAGGTCATACCGACCGCATCGGCTCACCAGCGTATAACCAAGCCTTGTCGCTTCGGCGCGCCGAAGCGGTCAAGGCCTATCTGGTCACCGACGGTAAGTTCGACCCAAGCAAAGTGGTCGCCGTCGGCAAGGGCGAATCCGAGCCCGTCACCAAGCCCGGCGACTGCAAGGGCAAGCAAGCCAGCCCGAAGCTGATCGCCTGTCTGCAACCCGATCGGCGTGTCGACATCGAGGTCGTCGGCACCCGCTGAGCAGCACTGCAAACCGCCCGCTGCCGCCCCCCTGAGGCGGCGTCGTCCATTTCCCTTTCCCGCCGGCCCGCAAGGCTTGGTGGATGGAGCTTTTCATGAACATCAAGGTGATGGACGGACCGCGCTGGAGCACTTCGTCGTATGGCAACG
>JBDTQF010000168.1:0-8802 GCA_039932275.1 Burkholderiales bacterium | reverse complement strand
GCTGGGGCTGCCCGGCTCGGCCGGCCAGCCGCGAGACGGTAACCCGGCGGCCTGCTGGGCCTTGTTCGACACCGACCGCCATACCTTGACGTTCCACCGCGTTCCTTACGATGCCGAAGCCGCGGCCGCCAAGATTATTGCCGCCGGTCTACCGCGCGCCTTAGGCACGCGTCTGCTCAGCGGCACCTGACTGTTTGCCTGGGCTACTGCGGTGCCCGCCTGACCGCCGACAAGACCGCATACCGAGTGCCGAGGCACACTGGCGCCAGGCTTCCCACTGAAGAAGAGGTGCAGATGACCCACCCGTCTGGCTCGCCGATCCACGACACCTCGCCACGGTTGGATGCCCCTCCATCCACGACGCATCGGGGGCTGGTCGCCGAGGTGGCGCAGACCATGAGCGGGCTCGGGCCGTTGACGCCCGGGCAGGAGGTCGACGGCTTCCACCTGGTGGAGCGTCTGCACCAGGGCGGCATGGCGTACCTCTGGCGTGTCACGCACAGCGCGTATCCCCTGCCGATGCTGATGAAGGTGCCTCGCTTCAAGGGCGGCGAGGACCCGGCCACCATCGTCGGCTTCGAGGTAGAGCAGATGATCCTGCCGATGCTCAAGGGGCCGCACGTGCCCCGGTTCATCGCCAAGGGCGATTTCACGACCCGGCCCTACATCGTGATGGAGCACATCCCCGGTGACTCGCTGTGGCCCCGCCTGGATGCCGCGCCGCTGCCGATCGAAGAAGTGGCCGCGGTCGGTGCGCGCGTGGCCACGGCCCTGCACGACCTGCACCGGCAGCATGTGATTCATCTCGACATCAAGCCCAGCAATATCCTCTTTCGGCCCACCGGCGAGGCCGTGTTGGTGGACTACGGCCTGTCGCGGCACGACCACCTGCCGGACCTGCTGGACGAAGAGTTCACGCTGCCCATGGGCACCGGCCCGTACATGTCGCCAGAGCAGGTGCAGTTCGTCAGGTCGGAGCCCCGCAGCGATCTGTTCGCGCTGGGCGTGATGCTCTACCACCTCACCACCGGCGAGCGGCCCTTCGGCTCACCTAGCAGCGTGCGCGGCCTGCGCGAACGCCTGTACAAGGAAGCCATCCCGCCGCGTGTACACCGGCCCGACTGTCCGCCCTGGTTGCAGGAGGTGATCCTGCGCTGTCTGGAGGTCGATGCCGACAAGCGCCATCCCAGTGCGGCGCACTTGGCACAGGACCTGACTCATCCTGCGCAGATCAAGCTGACCGCGCGTGCCGAGCGGTCAGGCAAGTCCGGGCGTCTGATGCAGTTCAAGCGCTGGTTTCGCGCCATCGGCGCCGAGCCCAGAGACCGTGGCAGCGCTGGCGAGCAACTCAACCGTTCTCCCATCATCCTGGTGGCGGTCGATGTGAATGGCGCGACCCGTGAACTGCTCGAACTCTTGCGCGAGACGGTGCGCCGCGTCGTCTCCGCGGAGGCTGGGGCACGGCTGGCCTGTGTGAGCGTGATGAAGACGGCACGCCTCGGCATGGACGAACTGACCGACGAACTGGGCCAGAGCCTGCACGTCAAGCAACTGGTGGGGCTGAAGCACTGGGCGAGGCCGCTTTCGCAGGCGCTGGACCTGGAAGAGAGCCGGCTGACCTTCCATGTGCTGGAGGCGCCCGACGCGGCCAGCACGATCGTCGATTTCGCTCGCCGCACCCAGGTGGATCACATCATCATGGGGGCGCGAGGCAATTCGGCCCTACGCCGCTACCTGGGCAGCGTCTCGTCCCAGGTGGTGGCGCGGGCGAATTGCACGGTGACCGTCGTTCGCGTGCCTTCCGAACTACCCGTCGAAGTTGCTGCCCCGGCGACTCAAGCGAGCGGCTGAACCGTGGCGTCGGGTCACTCGCTGTCGGGCGAGGCCAGCAGGGGAATGCTGCCATCCGAGCTGGTGCCGAGCAGCCCCACGCGGCTGTAGATGCCCAGCTTCGCGCGTGTGTCGGCGATGTCGAGGTTGCGCAGCGTGAGCTGGCCGATACGGTCGGCCGGCGTGAAGGCGCCTTCCACCTTTTCCATGCTCAGCCGCTCGGGCGCATAGGTGAGATTGGGGCTCTCGGTGTTCATGATCGAGTAGTCGTTGCCCCGGCGCAGTTCCAGCGTCACGCTGCCGGTCACGGCACGGGCCACCCAGCGCTGGGCCGATTCACGCAGCATCAGGCATTGCGGGTCGAACCAGCGGCCCTGGTACAGCAGGCGGCCGAGCTTGCGGCCGTTCATGCGGTATTGCTCGATGGTGTCCTCGTTGTGGATGCCGGTCACCAAGCGCTCGTAGGCGATGTGCAGCAGCGCCATGGCCGGGGCTTCGTAGATGCCGCGGCTCTTGGCTTCGATGATGCGGTTCTCGATCTGGTCGCACATGCCCAGGCCGTGGCGGCCGCCGATCTTGTTGGCTTCCTCGAACAGCGCCACCGCGCTGCCGAAGCGCTGCCCATTCAGGGCCACGGGTTGGCCTTGTGCGAACTCCACCGTCACGCTTTCGGCCTTGACGGCCACGTCATCACGCCAGAAGGCCACACCCATGATGGGTTTGACGATGTGCATGCCCGCGCTCAGGAACTCCAGGTCCTTGGCCTCGTGCGTGGCGCCGAGCATGTTGCTGTCGGTGCTGTAGGCCTTCTCGACGCTCATCTTGTAGTCGAAGCCGTGCGCCACCAGGTACTCGCTCATCTCCTTGCGCCCGCCCAGTTCGTCGATGAAGGTCTGATCCAGCCAGGGCTTGTAGATTTTCAGCCCCGGGTTGGCCAGCAGCCCGTAGCGGTAGAAGCGCTCGATGTCGTTGCCCTTGTAGGTGCTGCCATCGCCCCAGATGTTGACGCCGTCCTCCTTCATCGCCACCACCAGCGCGGTGCCGGTGACGGCTCGGCCCAGTGGCGTGGTGTTGAAGTAGGTGGCTCCACCGGTTGAGATGTGGAAGGCGCCGCACTGGATGGCGGCAATGCCTTCGGCCACCAGTTGCGGGCGACAGTCGATCAGGCGGGCGATGTCCGCGCCGTAGGCCAGCGCCTTGCGGGGAATCTCGTCGTAGTCGCTCTCGTCGGGTTGGCCCAGGTGGGCGGTGTAGGCGCAGGGCACGGCGCCCTTGGCGCGCATCCAGTGCACCGCGGCGCTGGTGTCGAGGCCGCCGGAAAAGGCGATGCCGACGCGTTCGCCGGCCGGGAGTTTTTGAAGGATGGTCGCGGCCACGGCGTGCCCTTGGAGAGGGATGTCTGAAGAAGCCCCTTTCGGCCTGTGAGGGCGGCGGCAGGGGAAAGATAATCGCCCATTTTAGGCGGCGCGGCATCTGCAAACGACCGCGTGCGCCACCCCAGCCAGGAAGCTCCATGACCGACAAGATCGCTGCCACCGTGAACCCTCAGGCCAACGTCTACTTCGAGGGCAAGTGCGTCTCGCACAGCCTCGAGCTGCCGGACGGCAGCAAGTGCAGCGTGGGCGTGATCCTGCCGGCCACGCTGACCTTCAACACCGGAGTTCCCGAAATCATGGAGACCGTCGCCGGCACCTGCAGCGTGAAGCTGCAGGGGACCAGCACATGGCAACGCTACGGCGCCGGCGAGCGCTTCAGCGTGCCTGCCAACTCCAGCTTCGAGATCAGGGTGGAGGGCGAGCCCTACCACTACATCTGCCGCTTCGGCTGAGGTCGGCAGCACGCGCTGCCAAGCCGCCAGACGGGCCGAGGCGCGGGCTGTCTCAGCGCACCACAGCCAGTGTGTTGTTGGCCGCCTGCTCGCCCTCTGCCGCGGCGTGCGGCGGAACGTCGGCATCTGGAGGGCTCTCGGTGGCTGCCTCGTTGCGGGCCACGGCCCAGCGGATCAGCCGGCCGCGCCGAAAGGTCAGCACGATCTCATGACCCGCGGCGTCGGTCCATTGCCACTCATCGCGGTCACTGAACTTGCGGCCCAGGCTGCCAGCCAGAGCGATGGCCTCGGCCAACTGCATCCCATGCGCCAGCCGGGCCTGCAACATCACCACACTGTCGATGTAGCCGACCGGTTGTTGCCCGGCCTTCTGCATCGCCCGTGCGGCCCGGTTGAACTGCACCAGCATCCAGAAAACGATCAGCGAGATCGAGAAGACGATGCCCTGCCACCCATAGGCCCACCAGCCGGCCACGATGGCGCAGCCGGCGATCAATCCGTTGAGTGAGTTTTTGATCTGCATGGCAACCCCGCCATCGTAACTGTCCGGCTTTTGGGTGCTCGCCGACAAGTCCATGTGCCACCCATTTCGGGTCCCCAAGCGGCGCTTGTCCCAGCGTCTGGAGGGCTGGGACGCGGCGCAGAACGGCGAAGGACTGCCTGGGCAGCCCTTCATGTCCGGACCGACGGTTTACTTCTTTTTCACGGGTGCGGTCACCGTGGACTTTTTCGCCGGCGTGGCCGGCGCCGTGGTCGGGGCGGGTTTGACGCTTGCCGGGGCGGCCTGCAGTTCCTTGGAGGCCGGCGTCGAGCCGCCATCCACACCCAGCCGACCGCCGGTGCCCAGCCCACCCTTGACGGTTTGCGCCTTGTAATTGCGCAGTGACTTGACCATCTGGTTGAAGGAGTCGGCAAACGCCGCCACGATCACCTTGCCCTGCGGCGTGTTCGAGTAGCCGCCACCGCCCGCACCGAGCCCGCCGCCGAACGCCGCGCCGAAGATGCCGAAATCGAAGTTTTTCGCCGTGCCCTCGGCCGCGGCGATCTGCACCCCGGAACGGTTGTCGATCAGCAGCAGCGTGGTCGAGGCCTCGTTGCGGCTCATGCTGCCGGCCACCGCGCCTGCAGCCAGGCCCACCAGGCCGAAGCCGCCGAGGGCCCCGCCGCCGCCGCCGGTCTTGCCCGAGAACTGGATGGCCGGGCTCATCGTGTAGTCGGCCGAGACCATCTGGCCCTTGCCGAAGTTGCTGCCGCCACGCATTTCGCCGGTCTGTTCCAGCGCGCGCTCACCCATGATTTCCTTCATGGCCGCGCCACGTTCGACGATGACGAAGCAATTGCTCTGCTGAATCATCAGCCGCAGCACCGGCACGGTGGAGCCCAGGTTGCGTTCACGCAGCTGGTAGTACCAGGGCTCGTTGGTTCGCTCATGGATGGCCAGGGTGCCCAGCGTCTCGGTGCACTTCTCGAGCTGGGTGTTTTCGCCTTCCTTGGTCTCGCCGCTGGCAGAGCCGCTGACCACGCCTTTGTTCTCGCCCATCGTGGGCGCGGTCGACAAGCAGCCGGACAGCAGTGCCGCCACACCAGCCAGCGCCAGCGTGCGAATGGCATGCGAGTGGGAAGGCCGCGTGGCCAATACTGAGTTCATGAAATCCTCCGTATCGACGGCTGCAGCGCAACGGCGGCAGGTCGAGCGTTGCTGAAGTAAGGGCGTTACCAAGTATAGGGGGCGTGTCTGAATTTTTCGAAGTCAGTCCAGCCCGCGAACGATCTGGATGGCCTCGTCGATGCGCTCGACCGGATAGATCGTCATGCCCTCGATCGGCTTCTTCGGAGCGTTGGCCTGGGGCACCAGCGCGGCCGAAAAACCCAGCTTGGCGGCTTCGCGCAGCCGCTCCTGCCCGCGTGGCGCCGGGCGCACCTCGCCGGCCAGCCCGACCTCGCCGAAGGCGATGAAGCCCTTGGGCAGCGCCTTGCCGCGCAGCGATCCCTGGATGGCCAGCAGCACCGCCAAGTCGGCGGCGGGCTCGCTGATGCGCACGCCGCCGACGGCGTTGACGAACACGTCCTGGTCGGCAGTGGCCACGCCGGCATGCCGGTGCAGCACCGCCAGCAGCATGGCCAGGCGGTCGCGGTCCAGCCCGACCGACAGGCGCCGCGGGCTGGGTCCGCCGCTGTCCACCAGCGCCTGGATCTCCACCAGCATCGGCCGTGTGCCTTCCAGCGTGACCAGCACGCACGAGCCCGGCACCGGGTCGCCGTGGGTCGACAGGAAGATGGCGCTGGGGTTGGCCACGCCCTTGAGTCCGCGTTCGGTCATCGCGAACACGCCGATCTCGTTGACGGCACCGAACCGGTTCTTCACGGCCCGCACCAGGCGGAAGCTGGAATGCGTGTCGCCCTCGAAGTACAGCACCGTGTCGACGATGTGCTCCAGCACCCGCGGGCCGGCCAGTGCGCCTTCCTTGGTCACATGGCCGACCAGCACGATGGTGGACCCGGTGGACTTGGCGGTGCGGGTGAGCTGGGCCGCGCATTCGCGCACCTGCGCCACCGAACCGGGCGCGGAGCTGAGCTGGTCGGAGTACAGCGTCTGGATCGAGTCGATGACGCAGAAGGCCGGCCGCTCGGCTTCGAGCGTGGCCAGGATGCGTTCCAGCCCGATTTCCGCCAGCACCCGGGTACTCTTGCCCTGCAGCCCGAGCCGGCGCGAGCGCAGCGCCACCTGCGCGGCCGATTCTTCGCCGGTAACGTAGAGCACCGGCATGCGCTGCGCCAGGGTTTCGGCCGCCTGCAGCAGCAGCGTCGACTTGCCGATGCCCGGGTCGCCGCCGATCAGCACCACGCCGCCGCTGACGATGCCGCCACCCAGCACCCGGTCGAGCTCGTCGATGCCGGTGGGCGTGCGGTCCACCTCACTGGCTTGGATGTCTGCCAGCGCTGTTACCGGCTGGGGTGCGGCCAAGGACTGGAAGCGGTTCTTACTCGCGGGCTCGGCCTCGACCGCCGCTTCAACCAGCGTGTTCCAGGTGCCACAGTGCGGGCACTTGCCCAGCCAGCGTGGGCTCGCACCGCCACAGTCGGTGCAGATGAATTGGGTCTTGGGTTTGGCCACGCCGGGCACTGTAGCTGCTGGTTCGGCGGTTGGAAGCCGCCTTCAGGCCGCGTCGCGCACCTTCGACCGCAGGTCCTTGCGCTGGGCCTGTTGGGTCTTGCCGTCCAGCCGGCGGCGGCGCGATGCCTGCGTGGGTTTGGTGGCGTGGCGCGTTTTGGGCGGTATCGCCACAGTGGTGATCAGGTCGTCCAGCCGCGCCAGCGCATCGGCCCGGTTCATCGGCCAGCTGCGATGGTCCTGCGCCTTGATGACCACCACACCGTCCAGCGTGATGCGGGCGTCGCCCAGGGCCAGCAGCCGTTGTTTGACGGCATCGGGCAGTGACGAGGCGTGCACATCGAAGCGCAGATGGGCGGCACTCGAGGTCTTGTTGACATGCTGGCCGCCCGCGCCCTGGGCGCGGATGGCGGTGATTTCCACCTCACCGGGTCGGGCGTAACGCAGCGGCTTCATCGGGGCGCCAGCGCGTCGTCCGGATCGACCGCCCGCATCGCCACGCGAGCGGCGACCGCGCACATCAGTTCGTACCCCACCGTGCCAGCGGCCTGCGCCACCTCGTCGATCGGCAGCACCGCCCCATTGGCGGCGCGGCCCCACAGCGTGACCTCGCTGCCCGGCGCGGCCTCGGGCAGGTTGGTCAGATCGACTGCGAGCATGTCCATCGATACGCGGCCCAGGGTGCGGGTGCGCAGGCCGTTGACCAGCACCGGGGTGCCTGTCGCGGCATGCCGAGGGTAGCCGTCGGCATAACCACATGCCACCACACCGACGCGCTGACTCCGTTCGGCCTGGAAGGCCCCACCGTAGCCGACCCGGTCGCCCGGCTGCAGGTGCTGTATGCCGATCAGTTGCGAACGCAGCGTCTGCGTCGGCATCAGGCCCCAGTGGTGAATGTCGTGGCGGGGATGGTCGGGCGCGCTGCCGTACAGCATGATGCCGGGCCGCACCCAATCGCCGCGCAGCGCGGCAGTGGCGCCGTGCAGCAGCACCGCGGCGCTGTTGCACAGGCTGCGCTCGCCCGGCAGGTCGCGGGTGATTTCGGCAAACAGGTCGGCCTGCTGGGCGACGCCGGTACTGCCGTCGGCATCGGCAAAGTGCGTCATCAGCGAGATCTCGTCCACCTGCGGCAGTGCTTCCAGGCGGGCCCAGGCGGCGCGCATCGCATCGGGCGTGAAACCCAGACGGTTCATGCCGCTGTTGAGCTTGAGGTACACGTGGTGCGGCTGGTGGGTTTTGTGCAGCGCCAGCCAGTCGATCTGTTCTTCACGGTGAACCACGTGCCGCAGGTGCAGGCGCGAGCACAGTTCCAGGTCGCGCCCCTCGAAAACCCCTTCGAGCAGCAGGATGGGCCCGCGCCAGCCCAGCCGACGCACGCGCTCTGCTTCGGCCAGGTCGAGCATCGCCAAGCCGTCGGCAGCACGAAGCGCCGGAAAGACCCGCTCGATGCCGTGCCCGTAGGCATCGGCCTTGATGACGGCCCACACCTTGGCAGTCGGCGCGCTGCGGCGGGCTTGCTGCAGGTTGTGGCTGAGCGCGTCGACGTGGACGAGGGCTTCGATCGGTCTGGGCATGCTGGATTGTGCGGTGGTGCCGTCGGGCACCCGGGTGGGGGCGGCAGCGCAAGCGCGCATGCTATAACCCCGCCGCGCCTGGACTGCGCGATGCCCAGACATCGCAACCAGCGCGGGAAGTGCCACCTGAGCCGCGGATGAAAAAAGGCTTTTACACCATCATGTCAGCGCAGTTCTTCAGCTCGCTGGCTGACAACGCTTTGTTTGTTGCCGCGGTCGAACTGCTCAAGTCTTCAGGCGCAGCCGAATGGCAGCGTGCGGCCCTGGTGCCGATGTTTGCGCTCTTCTATGTTGTGCTGGCGCCGTTCGTGGGGGCGTTTGCCGATGCGGTGCCCAAGGGCAAGGTGATGTTCGTGTCGAACACCATCAAGGTGTTGGGTTGTCTGACCATGCTGTTCGGCACCCACCCGCTAGCGGCTTACGCCATTGTCGGCCTGGGGGCTGCGGCGTATTCACCG
>JBDTQF010000167.1:0-8873 GCA_039932275.1 Burkholderiales bacterium | reverse complement strand
TCGACCAGCGCATCATCGACTTCATCATTGCCGAGTTCAAGAAAGACCAGGGCGTCGATCTGTCGAAGGACGTGCTGGCCCTGCAGCGCCTGAAGGAAGCGGCCGAGAAGGCCAAGATCGAGCTGTCGAACAGCACCCAGACAGACATCAATCTGCCCTACGTTACGGCGGATGCCTCGGGCCCGAAGCACCTCAGCATCAAGCTCACCCGCGCCAAGCTCGAAAGCCTGGTGGAAGAGCTGATTGAACGCACCATCGCCCCGTGCCGCACCGCGGTGAAGGACGCTGGCGTGGCCGTGGATGCGATCGACGACATCATCCTGGTCGGCGGCATGAGCCGTATGCCCAAGGTGCAGGAGAAGGTCAAGGAGTTCTTCGGCAAGGAGCCGCGCAAGGACGTCAACCCCGACGAGGCCGTGGCCGTCGGCGCGGCGATCCAGGGCCAGGTGCTGTCCGGTGACCGCAAGGACGTGCTGTTGCTCGACGTCACTCCGCTGTCGCTCGGCATCGAGACGCTCGGCGGCGTGATGACGAAGATGATCAAGAAGAACACGACGATCCCGACCAAGTTCGCGCAGACCTTCTCGACCGCCGACGACAACCAGCCTGCCGTGACCATCAAGGTCTACCAGGGCGAACGCGAGATGGCCTCGGGCAACAAGAGCCTGGGTGAGTTCAACCTCGAAGGCATCCCGCCCTCGCCGCGCGGCGCGCCGCAGATCGAGGTGACCTTCGACATCGATGCCAACGGCATCCTGCACGTGGGCGCCAAAGACAAGGCCACCGGCAAGGAAAACAAGATCACCATCAAGGCGAACTCCGGCCTGAGCGAGGCCGAGATCGAGAAGATGGTGAAGGACGCCGAACTCAACGCCGTCGAAGACAAGAAGAAGCTCGAGATCATCCAGGCCAAGAACCAGGCCGACGCGCTGGTGCACTCGGTGAAGAAGTCGCTCACCGAGTACGGCGACAAGCTCGACGCGGGCGAGAAGGACAAGATCGACGCCGCGCTGAGGGACGTGGAAGAGGCGATGAAGGGCGAGGACAAGGAAGCCTTGGAAGCCAAGACCAATGAACTGATGGCTGCGAGCCAGAAGCTCGGCGAGAAGATGTACGCCGACGCGCAGACCGCCCAGGCGGCCGCCGGAGCGGCAGCGGGCGGTGGTACCGATGCGCCGAAGGCCGAGGGCAAGGCCGACGATGCTGACGTGGTGGACGCCGAGTTCAAGGAAGTCAAGAAGTGATCTGCCGGCCCGCCCTGCGGGGCGGTGCCGCTCACCCTCGCCGCGTTCGGGCACGGTACTTGAGTACCGTCAACCTCGACGCGGCGTTGCTGCATTGATTGCCCAGGAATGATTCATGGCAAAGCGTGACTACTACGAAGTGCTCGGTGTGGCGAAGAACGCCAGCGAGGACGATATCAAGAAGGCCTACCGCAAGCTGGCCATGAAGCACCACCCAGACCGCAACCAGGGTGACGATGCGAAGAAGTCCGAGGACAAGTTCAAGGAGGCCAAGGAGGCCTACGAGATGCTGTCCGACGCGCAAAAGCGCGCCGCCTACGACCAGTACGGCCACGCTGGTGTCGACCCGAACATGGGCGGCGCGGGCTTTCGGCCGGGCGGCCCGGGCGGCGAAGGCTTCGGCGGTTTTGCGGAGGCCTTCGGCGACATCTTCGGCGACATCTTCGGTGGCCAGGGCGGCCCGGGCGGCCAAGGCGGCGGCCGCCGCGGTGGCGGCCAGCAGGTCTACCGCGGTGCCGACCTGAGCTATGCGATGGAGATTTCGCTGGAGGAGGCCGCCCACGGCAAGGAAACGCAGATCCGCATCCCCAGCTGGGACGAATGCGAGACCTGCCATGGCACCGGCGCCAAGCCGGGCACCAGCGCCAAGACCTGCACCACCTGCCACGGCGGCGGCACAGTGCACATGCGCCAGGGCTTCTTCAGCATCCAGCAGACCTGCCCGCACTGCCACGGCACCGGCAAGATCATTCCCGAGCCCTGCGTGACCTGCAACGGCGCCGGCAAGATCAAGAAGCAGAAGACGCTGGAGGTCAAGATCCCGGCCGGCATCAACGAAGGCCAGCGCATTGCACTGCGAGGGCACGGCGAGCCCGGCATGCACGGCGGGCCGGCAGGCGATCTCTACGTCGAGATCCGCGTCAAGCAGCACGACATCTTCGAGCGCGACGGCGACGATCTGCACTGCACCGTGCCGGTGGGCGTGGTGGCAGCCGCGCTCGGCGGCGCCATCCAGATCCCCACGCTCGGTGGCGAGGCCGAGATCGAGCTGCCGGAAGGCACGCAGCACGGCAAGACGTTTCGGCTGCGCGGCAAGGGCATCAAGGGCATCCGCTCCAACTACCCGGGCGACCTGTACTGCCATATCCAGGTCGAGGTACCGATCAAGCTCACCGAACACCAGCGCAAGCTGCTCAAGGATCTGGACGAGTCGCTCAAGAAGGGTGGCGACAAGCACTCGCCAACCGCCAAGAGCTGGACCGATCGCGTGAAGGATCTGTTCAAGTAACCGGACTGCCGCTGTTTCACAAGGCTTGGAGCCGCCGCAAGGCGGCTTTTTCGTAGGCCTTGCCAGCGTCGGAAACGTTCCCTGCCGAACTCAAGGGCTGCGCAGATTTGCCGATACAAGCTCGCCACTCCCTTTCTCCTCCTTCCGTCTCATGACGCCCCTCGACCCGGACATCCAAGACTGCAAGGCCCTCGTCATCGACGGCAACCCCACCTCGCGCAGCACGCTGGTGGCGATGTTGCGCGACTGGGGCCTCGGCACCGTTGTGCAGACCGGACGGCCCGAGGAAGCCCGCAAGGCGTTGGAGAACCGAGTCTTCGACATCGTGCTGTGCGAGCAGCACTTCGACCACCGCGCGGCTGGCGGGCAGGAGCTGCTGGATGAGCTGCGGCGGGCCCAGCTGCTGCCGTTCTCGACCGTGTTCATCATGGTGACGGGCGAGGCCTCCTACGCCAAGGTGGCGGAGGCGGCGGAGTCGGCACTGGACAGCTACCTGCTCAAGCCCCACACCGCCGAGGTGCTGGGCGACAGGCTGCGTCAGGCCCGTCGTCGCAAGCGCGTGCTGCGCGAGATCTTCGAGGCCATCGAGTCGAATGACTTCGCGCTGGCGGCCCGCCTGTGCATGCAGCGCTTCGCGGTGCGCGGTGAATACTGGCTGTATGCCGCGCGCATCGGCGCCGAATTGCTGTTGCGCGTAGGCGACCATGAGTCGGCCCGCAAGCTCTATGAAGCGGTGCGCGAGACCAACGCCCTGCCGTGGGCCAAGCTCGGCATCGCCCGCACCTATGTGGAGGCCGGCGATACCCCGCAGGCCAAGCGCACGCTGGATTCGCTGATCAGTGACAACCCCGGTTACGCCGACGCCTACGACGTGATGGGCCGGGTGCAGATCGAGCATGGCGACCTCGCTGGTGCACTGGAAACCTACCGCCGCGCCTGCGACCTGACCCCCGGCAGCGTGAGCCGGCTACAGAAGGCCGGGATGATCGCCTTCTACAGCGGTGACGTCGCCGAAGCCGAACGCAGCCTGGACCGTGCCACCCTCCTGGGCATCAGCTCCAAGATGTTCGATCGCCAGACCCTGGTGCTGCAGGCCTTGATGAAGTTCGACCGAGGCGACACCCGCAATCTTTCCCGTTCGATCGACAACATCAAGCATCTGAAGGACAAGTTTCCGGAGGACCGGCGCCTGCAGCGCTTCCACGAGGTCGTCGACGTGCTGCAGGCGTTGGTGGACAAGCAGCTGGCCCAGGTGGTGCGCAAGGTGAAAGATCTGGTGGCAGAGATCGTGGACGACGACTTCGACTTCGAAGCCGCCGGCAACCTGTTGTCGCTGCTGGTCCGGATACTGACCAATGAGGTGGCATTGCCGGACGGCGAACTGTGGGTGGAACGGATTGCGCGACGGTTCTGCGTCTCGCGCGCCGCCGCTGACATGCTCTGCGGACTGGCGATGCGGGTGCCGGTGTACCAGCAGCTCATCCGCGACGCGCATGGTGTCGTCAACACGATGGCCGAAGAAGCCATGACACACACGGTTCGCGGCGACCCCGACACCGCCGTGCGCCTGCTGCTCGACATGGGACAGCAAACATTGAATGCCAAGCTGATCGAGCTGGCAGACAAAGTCCTGCAGCGCCACGAAAGCCGCATCGCGGATGGCCCAGAACTCGTGTCTCGCTGCAACAGCCTGAATCTGCGCTATGGCACTCAAGGCACACGCATCAACCTCAACGAGGTGGGGCGTTCGGCGGGCGCGGTGGCGCTGCGTTAGTCAGAACAACACGCCCTGCGCCGAGCCATCCGCGGCGGCGCCCGCAAGGTAGGCCGGGGCACGAAATGCGCTGTAGTCCAGCGTCGGTGGGTCCCTGACCAGCCCGTTGCGGCGCGCGCCCTTTTCGACCCGCTGCCGAATCAACCCTGCCCACAGGCCGTGGCCCTTCATGCGCGAGGCGAAGTCGGCGTCGTAGTCCTTGCCGCCGCGCATCTCCCGCACCCGCGCCATCACCCGGGCGGCGCGGTCCGGGAAATGCTGCTGCAGCCAGTGCTGGAACAGCGGATTCACCTCCCACGGCAACCGCACGATGGTCCAGTGGGCGCTGCGCGCGCCGGCCTGCGCCGCGGCATCGAGGATGCGCTCGATCTCCGGCTCGTTGATGAACGGAATGATCGGTGCCACGTTCACGCCCACCCACACGCCGGCCTCCGCTAGCCGGCGGATCGCCGCCAACCGCCTGGCCGGTGCGGCGGCGCGCGGCTCCAGGACGCGGGCGAGTTCGTTGTCGAGCGTGGTGACGCTCACGAACACCAGCACCTGGGACCTGGCCGCCATGTCGGCCAGCAGATCGATGTCGCGCACGATGCCGCCGGACTTGGTCACGACTGAAAACGGGTGCTGGGTCTCGTGCAGCACCTCGATGACCGAGCGGGTGATGCGCAGCCGGCGCTCCACCGGCTGGTAGGCGTCGGTGGCCGAACCGAGGTTGAGCGGTCGCGGCACATAGCCCGGGCGGCTCAACGCCCAGCGCACGCGCTCGGCAGCATTGACCTTGGCCACCAGCTTGCGCTCGAAGTCCAGGCCAGGCGACAGATTGAGGTAGCTGTGCGTCGGCCGGGCGTAGCAATAGATGCAGCCATGTTCACAGCCGCGGTACGGGTTGATGGAGCTCTCGAACGGCACGTCCGGCGAGTCGTTGGCATTCAGGATGCTGCGGGCCTGTTCTTCGCTCACCTCCGTGGCGCCCGGCGCAGCATCGGCCCCTTGCGCTTCGGCGCCGTGGGCCGGGTCGTCAACCCCGCCCCAACCGTCGTCCTCGGGCACACCCACTTCGGCGCTGAAACGGTGGTCGATGCGCCAAGCCGTGCCGCGGCCTTTTGCCGGACCCGGTGCGATGCCCTCTATTGGCTTCACTGGCCATCTGACTGGAAATTCCGCCATGTCGGTGTGCTGAGGTGCATTGTCCTGCCTAATAACTGTGTTTATATACAGTTTTGAAGATTTTGACCACCCCTTTGCCCACCGGCAACGCCGTCAAGTGGCTGCCGTGTACCCGGTGCGCAGCGGCGTAGCGAACCACTTCCTACAATTCGACCGGTGACCTCCTTCGATACCGCACCACTCAACGCCGATCTCCACTGCCACTCAACCGTGTCGGATGGCACCCTCCCACCGCAGGCCCTGGCGGCGCGGGCACGCAGCCGCGGCGTGGAGTTGTGGGCGTTGACCGACCATGACGAGGTGGCCGGCCAGACCGAAGCCGCGGCCGCCGCGGAACAAGAAGGCCTGGCCTACGTGACCGGGGCCGAGATTTCGGTGACGTTTGCTGGCGAGACGGTGCACATCGTCGGGCTCGGGTTCGACCCGGACAACACGCAATTGCGTGCCGGTCTGGCGCAGACCCGTGGCGGCCGCGAGGGGCGTGCGCGGGAGATGGCCGCGGGGTTGGCGCAAGCAGGCATCCGTGGCAGCTATGAAGGGGCCCTGTGCCACGTCGGCAACCCGGAGCTGATCTCGCGCACCCACTTCGCCCGGCACCTGGTGGAAAGCGGCGTGTGCCGCGATACCCAGGAGGTGTTCCGCAAGTACCTCACCGAAGGCAAGCCGGGTTATGTGCCGCATGCCTGGGCCACCCTGGGCAACGCGGTGCGCTGGATCCGCGAAGCGGGCGGTCTGGCCGTTGTCGCGCACCCAGGACGCTACAACTTCACGCCGACCGAAGAGTACGCGCTGTTCACCGAGTTCAAGTCCCACGGCGGTGTGGCGGTGGAAGTGATCACCGGCAGCCACGACCGTGCCGATTTCCGCAAGTACACCGCCTTGGCACTGGAGCTGGGGCTGGCCGCCTCACGCGGCAGCGACTTTCATTCGCCGGAAGAAAGCCGCATCGACCTGGGCGCCCTGCCCCCGTTGCCCGCCAAGCTGACGCCGGTGTGGGAACTGCTGGGCGAGCGCATCCGCCGCCCCAGCATCTGAGCACCCATGGCGCAATACTTCGAAGTCCACCCCGACAACCCCCAACTGCGCCTGCTCAAGCAGGCCGCGCAGATCCTGCATGGCGGCGGCATTGCCGCCATCCCGACCGATTCCAGCTACGCGTTGGTGTGCCACCTCGACGACAAGGCGGCCGTCGAGCAGTTGCGGCGCATCCGCGGTGTGGATGAGAAGCACCACCTGACGCTGCTGTGCCGCGACCTCAGCGAGCTGGCCAGCTATGCCCGCGTGGACAACCACCAGTACCGCCTGCTCAAACGGGCCACGCCCGGGCCGTACACCTTCATCCTCGAAGCCACCAAGGAGGTGCCGCGCCGGGTCTCGCACCCCTCAAGGCGCACCGTGGGCCTGCGCGTGCCCGACCACCGCATCACCCAGGCCTTGCTCGAGGTCTTCGGCCAGCCGTTGTTGGCCACCACGCTGATTCCGCCTGGCGAGACCGAACCGCTGAACGAGGCCCATGCGATCCGCCAGCGCTTCGAGCGCCAGATCCAGGCCGTGGTCGATGCCGGCGCCTGCCCGATGCAGCCGACCACCGTGGTGGACCTCAGCAGCGAGCCGCCGCTGGTGATCCGGGAAGGCCGCGGCAAGCTCGAACTGCTGGGGCTCTAACTGGGCTTCTAGCAGGCCTGCTTGCCCGGCGCCCGCAGCGTCATCGACCGCCCTTGGGCGCCTTGCCGCCGATGCGGCTTTCAGTGCCGGCGATCAGCTTGCTGATGTTGGCGGCATGCCGCCACAGCAGCAATGCACTCATCACGGCCAGCAGCAAGGTGGTGAACGAGGGCCGCCAGATCAGCGCGTGGTAGACCGGCGCAAACACCGCCGAGACCAGCGCAGCCAATGAGGAGTAGCGAAAGAAGTAGGCCACGATCAGCCAGGTGGCCAGCGTCGCCAAGCCCAGCCAGGGATTCAACCCGAGCAGCACGCCTGCCGCTGTGGCGACGCCTTTGCCACCCTTGAAGCGGAAGAACACCGGCCACAGATGGCCGGCAAAAGCAGCCAGGCCCACCAGCGCCGCGGCATGATCCGCCAAGCCGAAGCCCTCGCCCCACTGCGCCGCCACCCACACCGGAACGAAGCCCTTGAGGGCATCGAACAGCAGCGTCAGCACAGCGGCCTTCTTGTTGCCCGAGCGCAGCACATTGGTGGCGCCGGGATTTTTTGACCCGTAGGAGCGCGGATCCTGCAACCCCAAACCGCGGCTGACGATCACGGCAAACGTGATCGAGCCGATCAGATACGCCGCCACCACGGCGGCCAGGGTCGACAAAAAGGTCATGCCTGTTGTTATGAGCTGTTACCGGCGGCAGTGTACGACCGCCACCGGCCGCCCCAGCCCACCTCAGCCCGAGACATTGCCCCGAGGCACCCGCCCGACTCGCGCTACCAGCTGACCTCGCGCTCGGGTGTGGAGCCGATGCGATGGATCGTCAGGTCGGCACCTTCGAATTCTTCTTCCTGCGTCAGCCGCAAGCCGACCAGATACCGCAGCACGCCATACACCACCCCACCGGCCAGCAGCGCCCAGCCGATGGCCAGGGCCGTACCCACCAGCTGCGACGCCAGCGACACACCGCCCAGGCCACCCAGCGCATGCTGGCCGAACACGCCGGCTGCGACGCCACCCCACGCACCACACAGCCCGTGCAGTGGCCACACGCCCAGGACATCGTCGATCTTCCAGCGGTTCTGCGTGAGGGTGAACAGCCGCACGAAAATCACCCCGGCCACGGCGCCCACCACCAATGCGCCGGCCGGATGCATCAGGTCGGAACCCGCACACACCGCCACCAACCCGGCCAGCGGGCCGTTGTAGGCGAAACCCGGATCGTTACGCCCCAGCAGCGTGGCCGCCAGCGTGCCACCCGCCATGGCCATCAGCGAGTTCACGGCCACCAGACCGGAGATCTTGTCGATGGTCTGCGCGCTCATCACGTTGAACCCGAACCAGCCCACCGACAGCACCCAAGCCCCCAGCGCAAGGAAAGGAATGTTCGACGGCGGGTGGGCGCTGATCACCGAACGCCCTGTGCCGTCCTTGCGGTAGCGATTGGCCCGGGGCCCGAGCAGCAGCACCGCCACCAGCCCCAGCCAGCCGCCCAGCGTATGCACCACCACGCTGCCGGCGAAGTCGTGGAACTCGGCACCGAAGGCGGCCTTCATCCAGGCCTGCACGCCGAATTGCTGGTTCCACACCACGCCTTCAAAAAGCGGGTAGACCAACCCGACGATCACCGCGGTGGCCATCAGCTGCGGCCCCATGCGGGCCCGCTCGGCGATGCCGCCCGAGATGATGGCCGGAATGGCCGCGGCGAAGGTCAACAGGAAGAAGAACTTCACCAGTTCATAG
>JBDTQF010000166.1:0-8897 GCA_039932275.1 Burkholderiales bacterium | reverse complement strand
CCTTCTCGGCCTCTTAATCCGTAGGTCGAGTGTTCGAGTCACTCAGGGCCCACCACCCGTATTCAGGCAAAAGGCACTTGATCGCACAACGATCAGGTGCCTTTTGTTTTGCGGATCAGGGCTGTTGGCTTCGACCGGATTTTGACCCCACGCACGTCCCGCGCGGGCGGGCGCGGTGGCCGCGTCAGTTCGTCGGCCGGGGCTCGTCGGTCCAGGCGTCTTGCCGCTCTCGGCAGGTGTCGACCATCTGCTGCCAGCGCTGCGGGGTGGCCGTCTGGGCGCGGAAGTCGAAGCGCGTCTTGCTGCGGAACTCCAGCACCTCGACACCCTGCGGGCCGGGCACGTAGGCGTATGCCGTGTTGGCGGGCACCAGGAAACCGTCGCCGCGCCGCAGCGTGTGCGAGCCCATCGTCAATTCGCCCGCCAGCACGTAGTACAGGCAGTCGCTGTCGTGGGTATGGGCCGGCAACGGAAAGCCGCTCTTGAACCAGGCGTGCACCAGGCTGAAGCCATCGGTCTCCGGCATCTGGAACACCACGTGCGACTCACCGCCGAGGGGCACGACCTTCGCGATGTCTTCGTTGAACGGTGCGCGTTCGGGCGGCGACGGCGCCAACGACATGACGTTGGCCTCGAACAGCTCCGTTGCCTCGCTGCCTCGGAAGAACTGGATGCGCGGGCGCTGCGCGATCGGCGGGATCTTGGGGGCCTGGGCTGTGGGTTGGTCTGCGCTCATGTCGTCTCCTGTTGAAAGCGAGGCGCTTGCCGCGCGCGTCGCCCGATGCATCAGTGTAGTGAATGGATCGACCAATGGGTTTGGAGAAAACCCGGCGCGGCTCGCAGCCATCCGCGCCTGTCAGGCAGCGACGGCCGCTGCGGCGGCGCGGTGCCGTTGACGCAGGGAGATAGAGAACACGATGCCCACTCCTACCAGCCCGGCGCCGCACAGCATGAACACCGGGGCGTAACCGATGCGGTCCACCATGAAGCCGGCGGCGCTCACGCCACAGGAAATGCCGATGAATAGCGCCGCCGCAAACAGGCACACGGCCGTGCCGCGCACCGCGGGCGCCATCTGCGTGGCATGGGTCTGCATGACCCCGTGCAGGGCATAGAAACCCAGACCCGCCGTCGCACTCGCAGGCAGGGCAAGCCACCACTGGGTGCCCAGCGCAAGCGTGAGCCAGGCCAGCACCAGGAGCACGCCGCCACACAGTGCCAACCCGGCCTCGCCCAGGCGCGGCACCAGGGCGCGTGCGCTCAACGCATACGCCAGGCCACCCAGGCCGTAGAGCGCGACGATGGCGGCAGCGCTGGCCAGGCCAAGCCCGAAGGTGTGGACCAGATAGGCCGGCAGGAAGGCCACGGCACTGAACGCCAGCGCCCCTTCCACCGCCACGAAGCCGAGCATGGTGCGGGCCCAGGGAATGCTCAACACCTCGCCGATGGCCTGCAGATGGCCGCGGCGCGCGCTGGCGTCGCGTGGTTCGCTGCCCGCATGGCGGTCGAACACGATGATGGCGCCGGCGATGCCCAGCAGCAGCGCCAGGAGCCCGAAGACTGCCCGCCAGCCCAACTGCTCGGTGAGCAGGCCCGAGATCCATTGGCCGGCCATCATGCCGGCCAGCGAAGCTGTCATGAACTTGGCCAGCACGGTCTGGCGGTGCTCGTACGTCACGGTGTCGCCGATCCACGCCACCACCAGCGCAATGATGCCGGCCGCGGCCGCGCCCGACAGCACGCGGGCCAGCACCAACACCTCCAGCGACGGCGCGAACAGTGCCAGCAGGTTGCCCACCACGGTGGCCATGGCCGCAAAGCCCACGACGCGCCGCTTGCCCCAACGGTCACCCGCCGGCCCGTAGAAGAACTGCAGCAGGCCGTAAGCGATGGCGTAACCGGACACGGTGTGCGCCGCCTGCCCGGTGGTCACGCCGAACTCGTGCGTGAGGGCGGGCAGCATCGGGTCGCACACCCGCATCATTGCGCTGCTGCCGAAGTTCACGCTGAACAGCGCGGCCATGCCGGCAAACCCGGAGGCGCCGGTGGCCGCCGCGGGCTGTGGAACCTTGGTCATCTTGAAGTCTGTGTCCGTTGGTCTCGTCGCGACGGGCGCCCAAGGCTTGTGAATGGTTGCACCGTCGTGCTGTTCAGTGTTTCCGCTCGCTCCAGCTGCGTCTGTCCCCTCCTGAGGGACGGCGTCGCCCAGCGTCACGCGCGCCGCGGGCCGGCGCGATGAAAACCGTCGAAGCGGGGCATGCGCACCGGCGTCTGCAGGTCCAGCGTCTGCCGCGCGTTGGGCCCGCCGCCATCCACCCGCAGGCAGGCGCCGGTGACGTAGGTCGACGCTGGGGAGAGCAGGTACACGATGGCGGCGGCCACCTCCGACTCGGTGCCGAAGCGGCTCATCGGCACCTTCATGATCTGCTTGACGGTGTCGTCGTAGACCTGTTGCGGGTAGCTGTCGAGGCCGCTGGTCTCGATCACACCGGGCGCCAACGCATTGACCCGCACGCCGCTGCGGGCCCACTCGGCCGCTGCGGTCTGGCTCAGCGCCAGCATGCCCCCGCGTGCGGCCGCGGCGTGGCCGAAGTTGGGCATGCCGTTCCACATGTCGATGATGACGTTGACGATGCTGCCGCCATGGTCGCGCATCCAGCGGTTGTAGACCTCGCGCATGAAGATGAAGCCGCCCAGCAAGTTGGTGCGGAACACCGCCTCAAAGCCTTTGGTGGAAATGTCTTCCAGCTTCGAGCGGTACTGCCCGCCGGCGTTGTTGACCAGGCCGTCGATGCGGCCCTGCGCCTTGAGCACCTTGTTGATCGTGTCAATCACCGCCGCTTCGTCGCGGATGTCGCAGGCATGCGCGCTGGCGGCGCCGCCGTCGGCTGCGATCTCGGCCTGCACCTGCTGCAGCTTGCTCTCGCTGCGGCCCACCAGCACGACGTGCGCGCCCAGCGATGCCAACTCATGGGCGGTGCAGCGGCCCATGCCGCTGCCGCCCCCGGTGATGAGAACGACCTGGTCCTTGAACAGATCTTCCCGATAAACCGACCCATATGGCATGCATGACTCCTGCTATGAAACATCGCGCCGCCCCTCTTGCGAAGGGCGTGCGGGACTTTGGTGGCCCCGGTCGATGCTGCCAGAATTGCCGCATGACCGCTCCGGGCCACTGCTGCCGATGATCGACGACCACGTTCTCGATACAAGGCTGGCGCCGCCGCCGGCGCGTGCCGGGCAGGTGCGGCGCCCGCAGTTGGTGGAGCGCATCTGCGCGGCCGACGGCCTGCGGCTGGTGCTGGTGCGGGCGCCGGCCGGCTTCGGCAAGACCACGTTGATGGGTCAATGCTGGGCCCATCTCCGGCAGCGGGGCGGGGCCGCGCTGTGGGTGGGCCTGACGACCACCGAGAACGACCCGGCGGGTTTCCTGGCCTGCGTGGCCGCGGCATTGGCCACCCTCACAGCCGATGGCAGCGCAGCGTCGTTGCGTTCAGCCCGCAGCGGCGATCTGGGCGACGCGGCGCAGCGGGTGCTGGGCCTGCTGAACCGCGCCGGCCCCGACTGCATGTTGTTCCTGGATGAGTTTGAGCTGATCCACGACCCGATGGTGCTGGGCCTGGTGCGCGAGCTGATCGATCAATTGCCTGCCACCTGCCGCATCGTGCTGGGCACGCGGCAGGTGCCGGCATTGCCCCTGAGCCGCCTGCGCGCCCAGGGGCAGCTGCTGGAGATCGACGCGACGATGCTGCGCTTCTCGCTGTCCGAGGCCACTGCCTTGCTGGGCGCACATCCGCAGCTGGCCCTGGCGGCCGACGAGCTGGCGCTGCTGCATCGGCGCACGGAAGGCTGGGCGGCTGCGTTGTGGCTGGCTGCCCTGGCGCTGGAGGGGCAGCGCGATGGCCGCGGCTTCATCGAACGCTTCTCCGGATCGCACGACACCATTGCCGACTACCTGACCGAGAGTGTGCTGGCCCACCAGCCGGCCGAGGTCCAAAGGTTCCTGCTGCGCACCAGCGTGCTCCACCAGCTCACGCCCGCGCTGTGCCAGGCGCTGGTGCCGGAGGTGGACGCCGAGCGGCAACTGCGTGAGCTGGCGCGGGCCGACATCCTCATCTCGCCGGTGGAAGGCCTGGGCAGCGGCTACCGTTATCACAGCCTGTTCAGCGATTTCCTGCGCGCGCAGCTCCAGCGCGAGATGCCCGAGGAGGCACCGCGCCTGCACCGCCGGGCCTCGGCCTGGTTTGCACAGGCGCTGCAGCCGGTGCCGGCCATCGACCATGCCATTGCCGGCAATGACTTCGCTGCCGCGCTGGCCATGTTGGACTTGCACGCGCCCGAGTTGTTGAGCCAGGGCCGCATGCGCCTGCTCGACCGCTGGTTCAGCGCCCTGCCGGGGGAGTGCATGACGCAGCATCCGCGGCTGCAGGCCATCCAGCTCTGGGCCATGGCCTACACGCAGGATGCCGAGCGGGCCAGCCAGTGGCTGAGCCGCAGCGGGCTGGAACACACCGATGACGCCGAACTGCGCTCCTACATCCTGCCGCTGCGCCCGCTGCTGCTGGCGATGCGCGACTGCATTGAAGAGGCGCTCGACGTGGGCCTGGCCTGCCTCGCCCGCCTGCCCACCACGTCGACCTTTGCCGACGCCGCGCTGACCAGCATGGTCGCTGCCATGCATGCCGGTCTGGGTCAGTTCGGTCCGGCGCGCCAGCTGCTGGAGCGCGCGCGGGCGATCGAGCCGTCGGGCTTCGTGGTGATGTACGCCGAGTCCATCGAAGGCGAGATCGATGCGCAGGAAGGCCGGCTGCGCCAGGCCCGCGCGCGGCTCAAGCTGGCCATTGCCGCCAGCCGCGGTAGCCGGGTGTCGTCGAATGGCAGCGCCTGGGGCAGCACGTTGCTGGCCTGGACGCTGTACGAGGCCAACGACCTTTCGGCCGCCGCGTCCCTCATGCGCACCTGTGTGCCCTTGCTGGGCGACCGCGGGCCGCCCGACCTGATGGTGCTGTTGCACAGCGGGCTGGCCCGCATCGCCTTCCAGAACGGCGATGTGGACCGCGCCTTCGAAGCCCTCACCGAGCTCGAATACCTCGGCCGCAAGCGGCACAGCGATCGCGTGGTGTGCGCAGCCAAGCTCGAACGCGGGCGCATCCTGCTGCTGCAAGGGCATGTCAAGGCCGCGCGCGATGAGCTCGACCGTGCCGAGGCGGTGGTGGTGGGGCCGACCGGTGCGGGCCGCCGCGCCCTGGCCAGCGAGCTGGAAGACCTCGTCATCGGCCAGCTGCGGTGGGACGCGCTGGCCGGCGACGCAGCGGCCGCTGCCGACGAGGCCGCTGGCCTGGCGCTCCAAGCGGCGTCTGCCTCACGGCACCTTCGCGCCATGAAGCTGCGCCTGCTGCAAGCGCTGGCCCTGGCCCGAGCGCAGCGGCCGGCGCAGGCGCAGGCGGTGCTGGCACCGCTGCTGTCGGCCGCATGCGACGAGGGCTTTGTGCGGCTGGTGGTCGATGAAGGCCCGGCGGCGGCCCAGCTGGTCAGCGACGCAGCGCACAGCGCGCCGGCCGCCGGCCGAAGCGACCCGATCTTCTTGGAATACCTGCAGCGGCTGCTGGAAGCCTGCGGGCTGCCGGTGGGCGGCACGGCCCCGCCGGCCGAGCCGGTGCCCACCGGTCCGGTGGAGCCGTTCACGGCCAGGGCCATCGCAGTGCTCCGCCTGGTCGCTGACGGCTACGCCGACACGGCCATTGCCGACAAGCTGTCGGTCTCGACCAGCGCGGTGCGCTCGCACTTGCGCAACATCTACGCGCGCCTCGGTGTGCACAGCCGCATGCAGGCGGTGGTCGCGGCACGCCGGGCCGGTCTGCTTTGACCCCGCCGCGCCGACCGACCCTGGTTGCACAACTGTCAATATTGATACTGGCGGCCGCGACACGGACTCCGTAACCTCTTCGACGACAAGCAGGCAGCCGCAACCCGGCTGCGGCTGCAGCCCTTGAGGAGCAAGCGCATGAACCGAGAGCAGCTGGTCCGAATGGCCCGGCACAACATGGCGCGGGTGAAGTCCGACACGACGGATCAGACGGCAGAGATCCTCAAGATGCCGGCCGCGGACTACACCGATCCGGCGCGCTGGCAACTGGAGCGTGAGCGCATCTTCCTGCGGCTGCCCCAGGCCTTGATGCTGTCGTGCGAGATCCGCGAACCCGGTCAGTATCGATCGCTGGAAGTCATGGAGCGTCCCGTGCTGGTGGTGCGGCAGGACGACGGGCGGGCGCAGGCCTTCCTCAACATCTGCACGCACCGGGGTGCGCAACTGGTGGCGGTTGGCACGGGCCGCGCCTCGCGCTTTACCTGTTCCTTTCACGGCTGGTCGTTTTCCGCCAAGGGCAAGTTGATCGGCGTTGCGTCGGCGGCCGAATTCGGCGAGCTCGACAAGGAAGCCAACGGCCTGAAGCCCTTGCCCACCTTCGAGCGCGCCGGCGTCATCTGGGCGGTGCTGACCCCCGGTTCGACGGTGGATTTCGAGAGCTTCCTGTCCGGCTACGACCAGCACCTGGCAGCCTTCAACCTGGACAAGTTCCATGTCCTCGGGCACAAACGCCTTGAGAGCGTCAACTGGAAGCTGACCTACGACGGCTACGTGGACTTCTATCACCTGCCGGCGCTGCACAAGCCCACCTTCGGCGCCAAGTTCCCGAACCGTGCGCTGAACTATCGCTGGGGCCCCCACCAGCGGGTCGTCACCCCTGACCCGAGCCTGTTGAAGCTGGAGTCCCGGCCGGAGCAGGAGTGGCCCACGGCCACGCTGATGAAGGGTGTGTGGCCGCTGTTTCCAAACGCCGCCTTCATTTCGATCGACGGACAGGGGACTCGGTTCATGTTTTCGCGGATCCTCCCGGGACGCAGCGTGGGCGAGTCCTATTCGGTGCACACCTTCGTCACCGCGAATGAGCTGATCACCGAAGAAGAGCGCGAAGCCGCCGAAACGCAATTCAGCTTCCTGGTGCAGGTGCTGCGCGAGGAAGACTACACCGCGGCCGCAGGCGTGCAGAAGAATCTGATGAGCGGCGCCCTCGACCATGTGTACTTCGGGCGCAATGAGCCGGGCAGCCAGAACTTCCACAAGTGGGTGGATCGCTGCGCGCAGGCCGCCACCGATGCCCAACGCAATGCGTTGTTCGCCGAACGGCGGCAGACGGCTTCATCCGATGAAGAACTGATGGCGCTGCGCCCCTGACCATGGACTTCCAAGACACCCCGCGCGAAGCTGAATTCCGCGCCAAGGCGCGTGCCTGGATCGCGGTGAACGCACCGCAGGAACTGCATGACGAACTGGCGCGTGCCCCCTTCGGCCACATCGACCTGGTCGGGCGCAGCGCGCTGGCCGCTTCGAAGGATTGGCACCGCCGCAAGGCCGCCGGCGGCTGGGCCTGCCTGACCTGGCCACGTGACTATGGCGGGCAGGGCGCCTCGGCCATCGACAACGTCATCTGGCACCAGGAAGAGGGCGTCTACAGCAAGCTGGCCGGGCCGTTCATGGTGGCCCAGGGCTCCTTCGGCCCCACGCTCATTGCCTGGGGCAGCGAGGCACAGAAGCAGGTCCACCTGCCGCGTATCGTGGCCGGTGAAGAGGTGTGGTGCCAGCTGTTCTCGGAGCCCGGTGCCGGCTCCGACCTGGCTGGCGTGCGCACCCGTGCCGTGCCGGACGGGGAGGGCTGGCTGATCAACGGCCAGAAGATGTGGTCCAGCGGTGCCCACGAGGCCGACTTCGGCGTGCTGCTGGTGCGCACCAACCCCGATGTGCCCAAGCACAAGGGCCTGACGATGTTCCTGCTCGACATGCACGCGCCCGGCGTGGAGGTCCGGCCGATTCGCCAGATCACCAACCAGTCGCACGTCAACGAGGTCTACATGACCGATGTGCGGCTGGCCGATGCCCACCGGCTCGGTCCGGTGGACAAGGGCTGGCAGGTTGCGCTGACGATGCTGATGAACGAGCGCAACTCGATCGGCAACCAGATGCAGACCGGCTTCGAAGAGGTGTTCTCCTTGGCAGCCCGCCTGCCCCAAGGCGATGGCGTTGCGCTGGACGACCCTGCGGTGGTCAGCCGCCTGGCCGAGCTGGCCGCCCGCGCCAACGGCCTGAAGTACACCAACTACCGCATCCAGACCGCGTTGTCGCAGGGCGACGAGCCGGGACCGGAGCTGTCCATCATGAAGCTGGTCGCCGCCTCAACCATGCAGGAGGCGGCGATGTTCGCGCTCGACCTGCAGGGGCCGGCCGGCATGGTGATGGACATGACCGAGGACGGGGATGACCTGTTCCAGATGATGCTGCTGCGCTCGGCCGGTGCCCGCATCGAAGGCGGCACCGACGAGATCATGCGCACCATCATTGCCGAGCGCGTGCTCGGGCTGCCGCAGGACATGCGGGCCGACAAGGATGTGCCGTTCAGCGCCATCCCGACCGCATGACGCCGGGCATGGAGGCGGACACCAACCGCGACGACATCGCGGTCGAGCGCCGCGGCGACGGCAGCCTGCTGCTGCGCTCGCGCTTGACGTTGGCGCCGGTAGCGCGCTCGCTGCCGCATCTGTTCGATGCCTCGGCCGCCCGCTGGCCGCAGCGCCAGTTCATGCGGCAGCGGCAGGAAGGCGTGCAGGGCGGCTGGCGCTCGATCGGCTATGTGGAGGCTGCGCGGCAATCGCGCGCTATCGCGCAGTGGCTGCTGGACCAAGGTGCGGTGCCTGGCGAGGTGATCGTGGCGCTGTCGGGCCCGTCGATCGAACACGCGCTGCTGACCCTTGCCACTCAGCGCGTGCGCATGGCGCTGGCGCCGCTGAGCACCGGCTATTCGCTGCTGTCACAGGACCATCTCAAGCTCACTGCATGCGTGAAG
>JBDTQF010000165.1:0-8927 GCA_039932275.1 Burkholderiales bacterium | reverse complement strand
GGTCGGCGCGCAGATCTTCGTCGCGGAAGCACTTGGTGATCTGGTAGTAGCGGTCGAAGCCGGCCACCATCAACAGCTGCTTGAACAGCTGGGGCGACTGCGGCAGCGCGAAGAACATGCCGTCGTGCACCCGGCTGGGCACCAGGTAGTCGCGCGCACCTTCGGGCGTGCTCTTGGTGAGCATCGGCGTTTCGATGTCGATGAAGCCATTGGCATCGAGGAACTTGCGCACCTCCATCGCCACGCGGTAGCGCAGCATCAGGTTCTTCTGCATCGCCGGGCGGCGCAGGTCGAGCACACGGTGCGTCAGGCGGGTGGTTTCGCTGAGGTTTTCGTCGTCCAGCGGGAAGGGCGGCGTCACGCTGGGGTTGAGCACCTCCAGCGCGTGGCACAGCACTTCGACCTTGCCGCTGACGAGGCTGGTGTTTTCGGTGCCGGCCGGGCGGGCGCGCACCAGGCCCACCACCTTGAGGCAGAACTCGTTGCGCACGCTCTCGGCGATCTTGAACATCTCGGCGCGGTCGGGGTCGCAGACGATCTGCACCAGGCCCTCGCGGTCGCGCAGGTCGATGAAGATCACGCCGCCATGGTCGCGGCGACGGTGGGCCCAACCCATCAGGGTGACGGTCTGGCCGAGGAGCTGTTCGCTCACCAGGCCGGCATAGGTGGTACGCATGGGGACGGTTCTCTTTGTTTGGGCCGGCGGCGGGCCGGCGCGGGGGCTTGTGCGGGGTCGGGCGGCCGGGGCGGCCCTGGTAGGCCCTATAAGGCGGCCGGGGCGGCCAGCGGCGGTTTGCTGTCGGGCGGTGCGGCGTGATTTGGCCCCACAACACCCATCGAGATGATGTATTTCAGCGCCTCGTCCACCGACATCTGCAACACCACCACCTCGCTGCGCGGCACCATCAGGAAAAAGCCCGAGGTGGGGTTGGGCGTGGTGGGCACGTACAGGCTCAGGTAGTCGCTCTGCAGGTGCTCGGCGACTTCACCGCCGGGCTTGCCGGTCACGAAGGCAATGGTCCACGACCCCTGGCGCGGGTACTGCACCAGCACGGCTTCGCGGAAGGCCTGCCCGCTGGACGAGAACAGCGTGTCCGACACCTGCTTGACCGAGCTGTAGATCGACTTGACGATGGGGATGCGCGACATCAGCAGATCCCATTGCCGCAGCCACCACTGCCCGACGAAGTTGGTGACGAACATGCCCGTCAGCAACATCAGCAGCAACAGCAGCAGCACGCCCAGGCCCGGGACCTCGGTCAACCGCATCAGCCAGGCATCGCCGGCCGCTGGCAGCAAGGCACCGGCACCGCCCATCAGCGCGCGGAACACGCCATCAAGCAGCCCCAGCGCCCAGTGCAGCACCCAGATGGTGACGGCCAGCGGCAGCCAGACCAGCAGCCCGGTGAGGATGTACTTTTTCACGGCAACAGCGACCGACCAGGGGCGTGGATCATCGAGTCCTCAATGGCGGGCACAGGAGCCGCATCAGGAGGTGGCTGCGGCTTGGGTGCCGCTAGCGTCGCTCTTGGTGGTGTCGGACTTGGGGCCATCGGGCTTGGGGCTGTCGGACTTGGCGGCATCGCTGCCGCCGCCTTCGGACGGCGTGGCCGCGGCACCGCCGCTGTCAGTGGCCGGCTTGGGTGTGCCGCCGCCTTTGAAGTCGGTGGCATACCAGCCCGAGCCCTTGAGCTGGAAGCCGGCTGCGGTGACCTGCTTGGCAAACGTCGCAGCACCGCAGGCAGGGCAGGTAGTCAATGGGGCATCGGAGAGCTTTTGCAGCACGTCCTTCGCGTGCCCGCAGGCGTTGCAGCGATAAGCGTAGATCGGCATCTCTAAACCCTTGATTCAAAACGGTAAATTATAGAAGACCGGGCCTTCCGCGCCGCTCAGCCGTTTTGCGCCGACCCCATGCCCGGATGCCGATGGTGCGACGCCTGCACGTTGCGCACCGCCTGCGGCGCCAGCGAGCCCGCCACCATGCCGACGCCGGCCATGATGAAGCCGGCCAGCTGGGCCGGGAACAGCTCGCGTGCCGGCGTGGCCAGGAACAGCCCCCAGGTCAGCACGCCCAGCCCGATGGAATACACCGCGCCCTGCGTGGTCGCCCGGCGCCAGTACAGGCCGGCCAGCAGCGGCACGAAGGCCCCCACCAGCGTGACTTGGTAGGCGCCGGACACCATCTCGTAGATCGACGTGCCCTGCAGCGCGATGGCATAGGTGCAGACGCAGGCGCTGAAAATCAAGACTGCGATGCGCATGGTCCACAGCTCCTGCCTGTCGCCCAGGCGCGGGAAGAACTGGCGCCAGATGTTCTCGACGAAGGTGACGCTGGGCGCCAGCAGCGTGGCCGAGGCGGTGGACTTGAGCGCCGACAGCAGCGCGCCGAAGAACAGCACCTGCATCGCGAACGGCATCTTCTCCATCACCAGCGTCGGGATGACCTTTTGCGGGTCGTCGGCGATCAGCGCGGCGGCCTGCTCCGGCATGATGATCAGCGCGCTGGTAACCAGGAACATCGGCACGAAGGCGAACAGGATGTAGCAGATGCCGCCGATCACCGGCCCGTGGGTGGCGGCCTTGACGTCCTTGGCCGACATCACGCGCTGGAACACGTCCTGCTGCGGCACCGAGCCCAGCATCATGGTGATGGCCGCGGCGATGAAGCCCACCACCTGGTTGAAGTCGGGCGCGGGCAGGAACTTGAACAGGTCCTTGCTCTGGGCCAGCGCGATCACCTTGTCCGCGCCGCCGGCCTGGTTGGCCGCGAACACCGCGATGATCGACAGGCCCACCACCAGGATGATCATCTGGATGAAGTCGGTCACCGCCACCGACCACATGCCGCCGAACAGCGTGTAGGCCAGGATCGACGCCGTGCCGATCACCATGCCCAGCGGGACGCTGATGGCGCCGGCCGACAACAGGTTGAACACCAGCCCCAGCGCGGTGACCTGCGCCGACACCCAGCCCAGGTAGCTCAGGATGATGATCAGCGAACACGCCACCTCCACCGTGCGGCCATAGCGCTCGCGGTAGTAGTCGCTGATGGTCAGCAGCGTCATGCGGTACAGCTTGGCGGCAAAAAACAGGCCGACGATGATCAGGCAGCTGCCGGCGCCGAACGGGTCTTCGACGATGCCGTTCAGGCCGCTCTGCACAAAGCGGGCGGGAATGCCCAGCACCGTCTCCGAACCAAACCAGGTCGCAAAGGTGGTGGTGATGATCATCACCAGCGGCAGGTGGCGCCCGGCGATGGCGAAGTCGGCTGTGTTCTTGACCCGCTTGGCGGCCCACAGCCCAATGGCGATGGTGACCAGCAGGTACATGAAAACCAGGGTGAGCAGCATGATGTTCAGCGAGGCCTGACGAACGCGGGCCGACGCGGTGCAGCGGCGGCCGGTGCGGGGGAATGCGACAAACGGGGGCGATTATCGATGCACGCAAACCGCGGACCAGCCCCGGGCCGCGGCGTCAGCGACCCACGTGCAGCGCGATGGTCAGCCGGCGAAGATGGGCCAGTGCAGCAGCATGCGCGCCAGCACCGCACCCAGCATGAACCCGCCGATGCCCCACACCAGCACCAGCAGCAGCCGGTTGGTACGGCGCTGCTCGGCCACCAGGGCCAGCACCGTCTCCTGCAGCGGGGTGGCGCGCGGGTGCGCCTGGGCCTGCAGCGCGTCATGCAGCAGGCGCGGCAGCGCCGGCACCAGTTGGGCGTAGCGCGGCGCCTCGGCGCGCAGTTGCCGCACCAAGGCGCGCCAGCCCACCTGCTCGTTCATCCAGCGTTCGAGAAAGGGCTTGGCGGTCTGCCACAGGTCGAGGTCGGGGTCGAGCTGGCGGCCCAGGCCTTCGACGTTGAGCAGCGTCTTCTGCAGCAGCACCAGCTGCGGCTGGATCTCGACGTTGAAGCGGCGCGAGGTCTGGAACAGCCTCATCAGCACCTGGCCCAGCGAGATGTCCTTGAGCGGCCGGTCGAAGTGCGGCTCGCACACCGCGCGGATCGCGCCTTCGAGCTCGTCGATGCGGGTGCTGGGCGGCACCCAGCCCGATTCGACATGCAACTCGGCCACGCGCCGGTAGTCGCGCCGGAAGAAGGCCAGGAAGTTCTGCGCCAGGTATTCCTTGTCGCGCGAGTCCAGCGTCCCGACGATGCCGAAATCGAGCGCGATGTAGCGGCCGAAGGTGGCCGGGTCGAGCGACACCTGGATGTTGCCCGGGTGCATGTCGGCGTGGAAGAAGCCGTCGCGAAACACCTGGGTGAAGAAGATGGTCACGCCGTCGCGGGCCAACTTCTTGACGTCGACGCCGGCCGCGCGCAGCCGTTCGAGCTGGCCGATTGGCACGCCGTGCATGCGCTGCATCACCAGCACTTCGGCGGTGCTGAGTTCCCAGATCATCTCGGGCACCAGCACCAGGCCGAGTTCGGCCATGTTGCGGCGCAACTGGGCCGCATTGGCGGCCTCGCGGCCGAGGTCCAGCTCGTCGTGCAGGTACTTGTCGAATTCAGCCACCACGTCGCGCGGGCGCAGTCGCCGGCCGTCGGCCGAAACGCGTTCGACCCAGCGCGCAGCAATGCGCAGCAGCGACAGGTCGGCCTCGATCACCGTCAGCACGCCCGGCCGCAGCACCTTCACCGCCACTTCGCGGCCGTCGTGCAGCAGGCCGAAGTGCACCTGCGCGATCGAGGCGCTGGCCACCGGCTCGGCGTCGAACTGCGCGAACACGGCTTCGATCGGCTTGCCCAGCGCGTGTTCGACCAGCGCGCGCGATTCGGCGCCGGGGAAGGGCGGCACGCGGTCTTGCAGGCGCGCCAGCTCGTCGGCGATGTCGGGCGGCAGCAGGTCGCGTCGGGTCGAGAGCACTTGGCCGAACTTGACGAAGATCGGCCCCAGCCGCTCGAAGGCCACGCGCAGCCGTTCGCCGCGCGGCGCTTCGTGGCGCCGGCCGATCGCGGCCAGCCGTGCCAGCAGTCGCACGCCGGCATGGTTGATGTGGCCCAGCACCATCTGGTCGACGCCGTGGCGCAGCAGCACCCAGCCGATCAGCAGCAGACGCAGGCTGCGTTTCATCGTGGCGGGAGGCGGGTCAGAGGCCGGACGAACCGGCGCCGGGCCGGCGCGGCACCCAGCGGCGCAGCGTCTGCGCCAACTGGCTGCCCAGACGCGTCAGCATGCGCGCCGGCACGTCGCCGATCACGCGGGCCAAGTCGTCCTCGATGTCCCAGCGCACATGTTGCGATAGCCAGCCCAGCGTGGTGGCGAAGGCGGCGTCGCCCTGCACGTCCATCGGCAGCGGGCCGCGCTCGGCATCGAGCACCCAGTCGAACCAGGCCTTGGGATCGAGCGTCACCAGCAGATCGGGCGTGGCGGCGGGGGCATTGGGGTCAGCGGCTTCGACTTCGAGCAGGCCGGCCGGTGTTACACGCCAGGTGGCCGGCGGCGGCTTGGGCAGCCAGGCCGGCAGGCCGGGCCCCGCGCTTTCCCAGCCGATGCGCAGGCTGCGGCCGCTGTGCGTGCGCAGCCGGGCGGTGGCCTCTGGCTCGGCCGCCAGCACATGGTTGAGCAGCAGCGTGACGCGTTCCAGCACGGCGGTGCTCAGCAGCGACGCCACGGCCGGCAGGCCGGCTTGGGGCAGGGCGTGAATCATCCGCGGGATTGTAGGTGGCGTGCCCTGCGTGCAGCGCTTCCACACAGAGGGCATGCAGGGCTTTGCCAGAATGCCGCGACGCTTGGCGTGACGCGCCGGAGCGGATTCATTTCTCAGGCACTTTCAGGGACAAGGGACAAGGGACAGACATGGCGACGATCTTGTTGACAGGCGCGACCGGCTACATCGGCTCGCACACCTGGCTGGCGCTGCAGGCGGCCGGCTACCAGGTGGTGGGGCTCGACAACCACGCCAACAGCTCGCCGCGGGTGCTGGAACGCCTGGCCGCGCTGGGCGGCCAGGCGCCGGTGTTCGTGCAGGCCGATGTCTGCGACGCCGCGGCGATGCAGCGGGTGTTCGCCGCGCACCGCATCGACGCGGTGGTGCACTTCGCCGCGCACAAGGCGGTGGGCGAATCGACCCAGAAGCCGCTGGAGTACTTCCGCAACAACCTGGGCGGCCTGGTGACCGTGAGCCAGGCGATGGAGGCGGCCGGCGTCAAGGTGCTGGTGTTCAGCTCCTCGGCCACCGTCTACGGCGATCCGGAGCAGTTGCCGATCACCGAGACGTCACGCCTGACCGCGACCAACCCTTATGGCCTCACCAAGCTGCATGGCGAGCAACTGCTGCGCGAGCTGGAGCGCTGCCAGCCGGCCTGGCGCATCGCCTACCTGCGCTACTTCAACCCGGTGGGTGCGCACCCCAGCGGCCAGATCGGCGAAGACCCGCGCGGCACGCCCAACAACCTGATGCCCTACGTGGCCCAGGTGGCGGTGGGCAAGCGGCCCTTTCTGCAGGTGTTCGGCAGCGACTACGACACGCCCGACGGCACCGGCGTGCGCGACTACATCCACGTGATGGACCTGGCCGACGGCCACGTCGCCGCGCTGCGCCGGCTGCTCGGCGGTGCCGACTCGCTCACCGTCAACCTCGGCACCGGCCGCGGCTACAGCGTGCTCGAAGTGATCCGCGCCTACGAGCGCGCCAGCGGCCGGCCGGTGCCTTACCAGGTGGCGCCACGCCGCCCCGGCGACGTGGCGGCCTGTTATGCCGACCCGTCGCAGGCCAAGGCATTGCTGGGCTGGCAGGCCCGCTGCGACCTCGACGCCATGTGTGCCGACAGCTGGCGCTGGCAGCGCCTGAATCCGCAGGGTTTCGCCGCGGCCTGAGGCACCGCCGCGCAAGCCGCAGGGCCGGGGTGGCTCTGCGACAATTCGTGCCATGGACGTGCACGACATTCCGGCCTACATGGCCCACCTGGGCGCCGCGGCGCGGGCCGCTTCGGCGGCGATGGCGCGGGCTTCCACTGCGGCCCGCAACCGCGCGCTGCTCAACCTGGCGGCGCTGCTGCGCGAGCAGGTGCCGGCGCTGGACGCGGCCAATGCCATCGACATCCGCACCGCCGAGGCCGCCGGCCTGGCCGAGCCGATGGTGGACCGGCTCAAGCTCGGCGCCAAGGTGATCGAGACGGTGGCGCAGGGCTGCGAGCAACTGGCCGCGATGCCTGACCCGATCGGCGAGATCCTGCACCTGCGGCAGCGCCCCACCGGCATCAGCGTGGGCCAGATGCGCGTGCCGCTGGGTGTCTTCGGCATGATCTTCGAGAGCCGGCCCAACGTCACCATCGAGGCCGCCTCGCTGGCCATCAAGAGCGGCAATGCCTGCATCCTGCGTGGCGGCTCCGAGGCGCTGCAGTCCAACCTCGCGCTGTGGAAGCTGGTGCAGCAGGCGTTGCTGGCCGCCGGCCTGCCGGCCGACGCTGTGCAACTGGTCGAGACCACCGACCGTGCCGCGGTGGGCCGCCTGATCGCGATGCCCGAATCGGTGGACGTGATCATCCCGCGCGGCGGCAAGGGGCTGATCGAGCGCATCTCGGCCGAGGCCAAGGTGCCGGTCATCAAGCACCTCGACGGCAACTGCCACACCTACATCGATGCCGAGGTCGATCTGGCGCTGGCCGTCAAGGTCACCGACAACGCCAAGACGCAGAAGTACAGCCCCTGCAATGCCACCGAATCGCTGCTGGTGCATGCGGCCCAGGCCGATGCCTTCCTGCCGCGCATCGGCGAAGTGTTTGCGGCCAAGGGTGTCGAGATGCGCGGCTGCCCGCGCGCCTTGGCGGCGCTGGCGCGGGTGCCGAATGCCCGGCTGGCCGCGGCCAGCGAGCAGGACTGGGCCGAGGAGTACCTCGCGGCCATCATCAGCATCAAGGTGGTCGATTCGCTCGACCAGGCCATCGCGCACATCAACACCTTCGGCTCGCACCACACCGACGCCATCCTGACGATCAACCATCCGAACGCCATGCGCTTCCTGCGCGAGGTCGATTCGAGCAGCGTGATGGTGAATGCCAGCACCCGCTTTGCCGACGGCTTCGAGTATGGCCTGGGCGCCGAGATCGGCATCTCGACCGACAAGTTCCACGCCCGCGGGCCGGTGGGGCTGGAAGGCCTGACCTCGCTGAAGTACGTGGTGCTGGGGCAGGGCGAAATCCGGTCATGACCAGCGCGGCGGGCCGAGCGCCGGGCCGCCCCAAGCCGGCCCGCAATCCCCTCGGGGGATCGGCGGACGTATCCGTCCGACGAGGGGTGCCGTGAACGCCATCGTGCTGTTCTCTGGCGGGCAGGACTCCACTGCCGGCCTGGCCTGGGCGCTGGACCGCTACGCCCGCGTCGAGACCCTTGGCTTCGACTACGGCCAGCGCCACCGCATCGAACTCGACTGCCGGTTGACCGTGCTGGCCGAGTTGCGCCGGCAGTTCCCGGCGTGGTCGGCCAAGCTGGGTGACGACCATTTGCTCGACCTCGGGCTGCTGGGCCAGATCTCCGACACCGCGCTGACCGAAGCCCGCGCCATCGAATTCCAGGCCGATGGTCTGCCCAATACCTTCGTGCCGGGCCGCAACCTGCTGTTCCTGGGCTTCGCCGCGGCGCTGGCTTACCGGCGCGGTGCCTCGGTGCTGGTGGGCGGCATGTGCGAGACCGACTATTCCGGCTACCCCGACTGCCGCGACAACACGCTCAAGGCGATGCAGGTGGCGCTGTCGTTGGGCCTGGCCGCGCCGATGACCATCGAGACGCCGCTGATGTTCCTGACCAAGGCGCAGACCTGGACGCTGACCGAGCAGCTCGGCGGCACGCCGCTGACCGAGCTGGTGCTGGAACACACCCACACCTGCTACCTCGGCCAACGCGACCAGCGCCATGCGTGGGGCTACGGCTGCGGCGACTGCCCGGCCTGTGCGCTGCGGCGCAGCGGCTTCGAGGCCTGGCGTGCCG
>JBDTQF010000164.1:0-8928 GCA_039932275.1 Burkholderiales bacterium | reverse complement strand
TAGAAGTCGAGCCCCATCACGACCGGATAGAAGATCGGGATCGTGAGCAGGATCATCGCCAGCGAATCCATCACGCAGCCCAGCAGGATGTACACGACCAGGATGGCGGCCATGACCAGCAACGCGGGAAGGCCGCTGCCCTTGACCCAGTTGGCCAGCTCACCCGGCAGTTGTGTGATCGCCAAGCCGGCATTGAGCACGTCGGCACCGAGCAGCACCATGTAGATCATCGCTGTGGCGTAGGCGGTGCCGACGATGCTGGCGCGCAGCCCGGGCCAGCGCATGCCGCCGCGCAGCACCGCGAGCACACCGCAGGCAGCCGCGCCGATCGACGCCGCCTCGGTCGGATTCGCCCAGCCGCCGTAGATGCCGACGATCACGACCCCGAACACGCCGACGACCGGCAGCACCTCGATCACCGAGGCCAGCCGAGCGGCCCAGCTCGCCTTGTCGCCGGCCGGGCCGGAAGCGGGATTCAGCGTGACGCAGATCCGGATCACGAGCATGTAGCCGAAGGTCGCGATGAGGCCCGGGATCACCGCGGCGACGAACAGCTTGCCGATCGATTCCTGCGTCAGCACCGCATAGATCACCAGCGGCACCGACGGCGGGATCAGGATGCCCAGCGTGCCGGCCGCGGCGAGCGTGCCGGTGGCCAGCCGACCCGAGTAGCCGTGCGCCCGCAGCTCGGGCAGCGCCACCTGCCCCATCGTCGCCGCGGTCGCCAGCGACGAGCCGCAGATCGCGCCGAAGCCGGCGCAGGCGCCGGTGGCGGCCATCGCCAGGCCGCCGCGGAAGTGGCCGATGAAGGCCGCCGCGCAACGGAACAAGGCCTTCGACAGCCCGCCGTTGGTGGCGAACTGGCCCATCAGCATGAACAGCGGGATCACCGCGAGGTCGTAGTTCGAGAGGCGCGCGTAAGCGAGGTTGTTGAGCGTGAACAGCAGCGCGTTGAAGTCGCCGTGGTTCATCGCGAGGAACGCGGCGGAGCCGGCGAAGAACATGCCGATGCCCACATGGATGCGGAACACCAGCAGGAACATCAGGCAGGCGAAGATCGTCAGGCCGATGGCCATGCCACTCATGCCACTCATGCCGCGCTCCCCAGTGCTTCGCCGAGCGCACGGTTCGTGCGGTACAGGCCGCACAGCGCCAGCAGCGCGAAGCTGGGCACCAGCAACGCCACCGGCTGCCACATCGGGACCGTGAGCAACGTCGACACCTCGCCCGACGAATAGCCGTCGACTGCCGCCAACGCGGTGCGCCAGGTGATGAGCCCGGCAGCGACGCTTAGCAACAGGTGCGCCACGGTGTCGAGCACCGCCCGGCCGCGCGCGCTCATCCAGCCGGTCAGCGCATCGACCTTGATGTTGTGGTCGTACAGCTCGCACAGCGGCAGGAACGCGGCTGCGCCCACCGCGGCGCCCATCTGCATCATTTCGACATCGCCCTGCACCGGGGCGGAGAAAAGCTTGCGCCCGACGATCGAGACGATGGACATCGCGATCAGCGCGCAGAAGGTGAGTCCGCCCAGCATGGTGAACAGGGTGGCGACGCGGTCGAGCAGGCGCCCGACCCCGTGCTGGGACACAACCTCGGCGGCGCCCTCGCGTTCGATGATTTCAGCCATGGTGAGGATCTCGGGAGTGGCGGGGCGCGATCACTTCATGTACTTGGCACCGATGGCTCGCACTTCCTTGACGAGCATGGCGCCGTCAAGGCCCTTGGGCGCCACCTCCTTGGCCCATTCCACCTCGACCGTGGCCGAGGCCTTGCGCATCGCGGCGTAGTCTTCGGGCTTGACGGTGAGCGTCTTGTTGCCGGCGTCGTTGGCGGTCTTGCGGCCTTCAACGATGGCCTTGTCCCAGGCGTTGCCGGCCAGCTCCACCAGGGCGGTGCCGCTGGCCTTGTCGAGCAGGGCCTTCAGATCCGGCGGCAGACCGTCGTACCGGGCCTTGTTCATCAGCATCACGAGCGGGTTCTGCGTGAACGCCGGCTGGTCCGCCGGGCCCTGCATGTGGTACTTCGTCACTTCCTGCAGCTTGACGGCGGGCACCAGTTCCCAGGTCGCCATCGCGCCGTCGACCACGCCCTTGGAAACCGCTTCGGTGATCTGCGCCGGCGGCATGTTGACAGGGGCACCGCCGAGCGCCGTCAGCAGCTTGGCCGCACTGCGCGACGGACTGCGCAGCTTGACGCCCTTGAAGCCATCGACGTTCAGGATCGGCTTGCTGGCCGTGCTCATGATCACGCCGCTGCCGGTGAACATGGCCAGCAGCTTGAAGTCGGCGTAGTCCTTCATGGCGTATTTCTGGCTGTACTCCCACATCGCCTTGCTGCCTGCCAGGCCGCCGGGCGGCAACGTGAACGGCTGCTCCAGCGCCTCGGTGTACGGGAAGCGGCCGGACGAGTAGCTCGGCGAGGTCATCACGATGTCGGCCACCGCGTTCTTCACCTGGTCGGCCAGCTGCGGCGGCGTGCCGCCGAGTTGCATCGCGGGGTAGATCTGGCACTTCAGCTTGCCGCTGGAGTCCTTGGCGAGCTTGTCGCACCAGGGCTCGAGCACGCCCTTCTGATAGTTGGAGTTCGGCGGCAGGAAGTGCGAGACCTTGAGCGTGACCTCCTGCGCCAACACGGCCGACGAGGCCAGGGCCAGAGGGAAGCAGAAGCCGAGCATGACGGGGCGAAAGGCGAGCATCGGGTTTGTCTCCATGGGTAAATCGAAGCGGACCGCCGGTGGGGTGTCTAGCGCGCGATCTCACTAATATGTGCGTGATTGTTTTACTATGATGTTAGTGTGTCAAGCGTGCGAGCTGCCTTCGCACTTGGGATTTACCCTCAATCGAAAGGGCCGTGGTGCCCTATGAACCGGATGGTCCCGCGACTTTCTTTACTATGATGTGAGCAACCCGGGCCGTTGGCGCCCGACTCGAAGCAAGGACCAAGCATGTCGATCGCGTTGCGTCACCGCAATCTGCCCCAGTTGATGCTGCAGGCGCGTGAGGCGTTGATGGCTCAGTTCCGGCCCATCCTGAACGAGAACGGCGTCACGGAGCAGCAATGGCGGATCGTCCGGGCCCTGCTGTCGCACGGCCCGTTGGAGCCGCGCCAGTTGTGTGAGCTGTGTCAGATATCCAGCCCGAGCATCGTTGGCGTGCTGCTGCGGATGGAAGAGGCGGGTCTGGTCGATCGTGAGCGCATGGCGGGCGATCAGCGTCGCGTCCGGGTCTCGACCACCGCGCGCAGCCGGCAGCTGGGCCGGCGGATGATTCCTGCGATCGAGAAGCGCTATGCAGACATCGAGGAGCTGGTCGGCGTCGAGACCCTGCATCAAGCCTACGACGTGTTGGATGCGCTCCTCGCGCCGCTCGGCTATGCCCCTGCGGGCTCCACCGATGCCGAACCAGCCGAGCCTGCTGGCGCCACGCTAAGGCGCAGACCGACGAGGCAGATGGTCGCCAAGCGCTGATGCAGTTACGGCGACAGGTGCTTGTTCATGCGAGAGCAATGCTGTCCAGCAGGCCCTCAACGCCGCCGTAGAGCACATCGCCCCGCAGAAGTCGGCTGCCTCTGTCGTCAGTGACGACCAGGGCAGGCACGCCCTGTGCGCCGAAGGCCTGCATCAAGCCTTGTGTGGGAACACGTCCATGTTCGGCGTCCTGGCAACAGTCCAATCCGGTTCATCCCCACGCACGTGGGGAACACTCATGTGCCGGGGCCATTCCATCCTCTCATCGCGGTTCATCCCGTGGGGAACACTGGGCATCGTCGAGCACCAGCGCCGCAGTTGCCGGTTCATCCCCACGCACGTGGGGAACACATCGAGACGCTGCGAACCATCGCCTACCTGCGCGGTTCATCCCCACGCACGTGGGGAACACAGGGCGCGCATATGACGCAGGCACTGTTGCACCGGTTCATCCCCACGCACGTGGGGAACACGGTCGACGCGGCCACCACAGCACATGCAGGGACGGTTCATCCCCACGCACGTGGGGAACACCCCCCCGGCCGAACGGCTCAGCAATCCACCGCCGGTTCATCCCCACGCACGTGGGGAACACGGGTAGCCATACTGGGTCCACGCCGTAGGCCGCGGTTCATCCCCACGCACGTGGGGAACACTTATCCGCACAGGGCGTTGATTTCAAGGCCGACGGTTCATCCCCACGCACGTGGGGAACACCGGTTTTGTGCGAACAACGCCACCGAGCCCGACGGTTCATCCCCACGCACGTGGGGAACACGGAGCTCGCCACCAGGCGCAGGCCGGGTGTCCCGGTTCATCCCCACGCACGTGGGGAACACCACAAACAACGTCGAGAAGCTGCGGCCGACGCCGGTTCATCCCCACGCACGTGGGGAACACGGCGAGCAGGCCCACAAGATCGCGCTGGCGTACGGTTCATCCCCACGCACGTGGGGAACACTGGGCGTGCCGCTGGACGTGGTGCGCGACATCCGGTTCATCCCCACGCACGTGGGGAACACCAGCACGCGGTAGTCCTTGGCCAGGCCACAGGCGGTTCATCCCCACGCACGTGGGGAACACGACGAGTTCGCCAGCTACTCCATCAACGCCCACGGTTCATCCCCACGCACGTGGGGAACACGGCAAGTGCCCGCACGGTGGCGTGCTGACCTACGGTTCATCCCCACGCACGTGGGGAACACGAATTCGCCGCGACCAGTTGTTCCTGGGACGGCGGTTCATCCCCACGCACGTGGGGAACACGGATCGCTGAGCGCCACCGTCAGCGGGTAGGCCGGTTCATCCCCACGCACGTGGGGAACACACCGACGTGCTCGCTGCGTTCGGCCGGATCCCCGGTTCATCCCCACGCACGTGGGGAACACACGGTCACCCGCTTCGGCGTCGGGCGCGCGGACGGTTCATCCCCACGCACGTGGGGAACACGCCTGTTCCTCGATCAGGTTCGTCAGCTGGATCGGTTCATCCCCACGCACGTGGGGAACACCGTTGCCAAGAGTTCGAGGGCATCCGGTACTACGGTTCATCCCCACGCACGTGGGGAACACAGCTGCGCAAGGTGGCCGCCGCACTGGCGGACCGGTTCATCCCCACGCACGTGGGGAACACACCAGTTTTAACTCATTGATTGGAAACAGCTTTTTGGCGGTCGGATTTTCTACCAACCGAAGCAGCTGATTTTTTGGTCCGAATTGTCAAGGAGCATCGTCGGGCACTTCAGGATGAAAACTCACCAGCTGAACACCGTCGAAATCCGCCGGCATGCGCCGGTTCGCACCCAAGGTCTTGAACTCATAGCCCGCTTCAGCGGTGCTGCGCCACACCATCACCGCGTTGCCTTCTTCGATGCCTTCTTCCACCTGGGCCCAGATGTGCTCGCGGATGCGCCGCGAATAGTTGCCGACGTACACCCCCGCACGCACCTCCAGCAGCCACACCGCCAGCCGGCCGCGCAGCCGGGGCGGCGCGTTCTCAAGCACGATGACCTGCATCGCCGATGTTGTCCGCGTTGGGGATGGCCGGGCCCACCGCATCGGCAGGCGCTTCAGGGCGAGGAATCTCGCCGGCCGCGAGCATGTCTTCGATGTCCGGAATGATGCGGTCCAGCAGCTTGGTTTGCCGGAACACATCGCGACATGCAAGCCGCACGGCGCGTTCGACGTTGCCATGCGGTTGGCTCGCGGCCACCTTGAAGGCCACGGGCACGACGGTTTCGAACTTGTAGACATCGGCCACGTCGTAGACGAAGGACAGCGGCTTACCCGTGTGGATGAACCCCACCGCCGGTGCATAGCCGGCTGCCAGCACAGCGGCTTCGGTCACACCGTACAGGCAGGCAGTGGCCGCGCTCAGGCAGCGGTTAGGCACGTCGGAGGTGTCCCAGGCTTCGGGGTCGTAGTCGCGGCCGGCCCACTTCACGCCGAACTGCTGCGCCAGCAGTTGGTAGGTGCGGCGCACGCGCGCGCCCTCGATGCCCCGCAGCTGGTCCACGCTGCGTCGTGCGGGCGGCTCCTCCCCAAAGCGCAGGGCGTACATCTTGCGCACCACCTTGAGCCGCAGGTTCTCGTCCAAGGCCAGGCGGGCCTGGTACAGCAAACGGTCCGAGCGTGCGCCGCCCGGTTGACCGGCGGAGTACAGCCGCACGCCGGCCTCGCCCACCCACACCAGCAGCGTGCCCACGCGCGCGGCCAGCGCGGCGGCGCGGTGCGAGACCCGCGTGCCCGGCTCCAGCATGATGCAAGCGACCCCACCGACCGGGATGTGGGTGCGTATGCCAGTGGCATCCACCACCACGAAGGCGCCGTCGAGCATGTCGATCTCGCCACGCTCGATGAAGATGACGGAGACCCGTTCCTTCATCGGAATGGGCTTGAGCGGCGGCAAGAGGCCGGTCATGTGCCGGTCTCGCCCGCGGCCTGCAGCGCCTGCTGCACCACGCCGCTGCCGAAACGCTGGCCACCGTGGCGCAGGCGCTCGATCAAAGGCGCCACCGCGGGGAGCATGCCTGCACGCTTGGCGCGAATCAGCAGGCCCAAGGTGCCCACCACGACGAGCTGCAGCGACTGGGCATGCGCCCTGGCTTCCTGGTCATCGGTCAACAAGCCGGCACCGATGGCCAGCGCGCGCGCAATGGCCGCGCGTTCGCCCCGGCCCAAAGGCCCGTCGGGCGCGGCCTGGGGGCCGCAGGGCACCAACCAGCCCTGGGCCAGAGCGAAGTTGATGCGCTCGGCGTCCGGGTTGCCGGGGCGTGCGGCGCACTCCTGCAACACGGGCTCTGGCACCTGCACCTGGCTGAACAGGGCCGGCAACAACTGCAACAGGTCCAGCCGCCCCAGGCAGATCAGCGGCCCGGAATCGCTGACGACAACCCGCATGTCTGGGCGCCCGGCGTGTTCAGGAACCGAAAGCGGCCAAGTCGCGGTCGAGCTCGCCGGGCTTGAGCCTGAGGGTGGCGATGCCTCTGCGCCCCAGCTCATCCATCATGTCGGCATAGGCAAGGCCCGCGATCTCGGCGGCGCGGCCCAGGCTGATCTGCTCGCCGTCGTACAGCTGCACCGCCAAGTCCAGCATGGCGGATCTCGTGGGGCCACCGGCGTCCAGCGGCACGGCCACCAGCACGGGCTGGCCGTCGGTGGTGACGAGCGTGATTTCGCCGCGGTGCGCGTCGTCGAGCAGCCGGGAAGGCTCGCGCTGCAGCTCGTCGTCGGTGAGGGTGTGCATGACGGGTTGTCCGGGTGCGCAACAGCGATGTGCCAGCTTAGCCGATACGGCGCACCAGCAGCAAACCGCAGCCGAAGGCCTTGGCGTGGCCGATGCCGTTGAACAGCGCGGCGTTGAAGGCCTGCGGGTCGGTCACGGTGAGCCGGCCGCGCAGATCCACGCTGGTGAACTGCAACGAACCCTCGCGCTTTTCCCGGTGCTGTTCATAGGCTTCGACCAGCACGGTGTCGGCATCGAGCTCAAAACCCAGCGCCTCGCCCCGCCGCGCCAGCCAGGCACCACAGGCCTGGTGCACCAGCTCCTGCAGCGCCGGCTTGTCGTCGCCTTGCCAGTCGTCCCAGCGCTGCAGGCCGCGTTCGCGCAGCAGTGTCTTCTTGGCCTCGATCACCACGTCGTGACGCTTGGACTTGCCATCGCGGGCATGCCGCACCGTGGGGTTGACGCGCAGTTCGAACTGAAGTTGCTCGCCTACCTCCACGTTGGGGGCGTAGTCGCGGCACTGCAGGTGCCAGGCGTCGTCGATGGGCGTGGGCGCGCGGTGCGACACCACGTAGTAGCGTGGCACGCCGTCGTGGTCATGGCGGCGAAACATGAAGTCGCGCGGCGTGCCGGGTGCGGCGGGAAACAGGCGCCACAGCCACTGGTGATCGGCATAGGGCCCCGCCAGGCGTTGATGGATGGCCGCACGTTCATGGCCCTCGACCGGGGTGAGCAGGCTGAAGTACATGGGTGTCAGACCTCAGAGGGGGTGATGAAGGCGACACGCTCGTCCCGGTCGCCGAACTGCCAGCCCTGGCGGCGGATCAACCGGTCCTTGCGGCGCGTGGTCAGCAACACGTCTGCGCCAGCGACGATGTGTTCGTCGCAATACACGCGCGTCACGGGCGGCATGGGTTCCAAGAGCGCTGTGCCGCTCTTGCTGTCTGTCCTCCTGCCTGTCTGCGCCGGCGTGCGTGCCGTCTCGTACAGGCTGGCGTATTGAGTGAACGCGGCAAGGGCGCTATCGGCATCCACCACCTGCGGCCAAAGTGGAGCGGCCGGCGCGCAAGCCTTGCGACCCAGGTAAAGCACGAAACGAGGCGAGCGCAAGGCGGCGGCAACTTCTGCCAGGCTGTGTGGCGGTGCGCCCGTCTCGCGTACCTGCATGGCCACCAGGCTGGCGGCGTTTTGCCGGTAGTCGCGCGTGGACAAGATGGTGCTCAGGTCAGCCTTGGCCACCGACAGCTCATCGCGCCGCGTGGCGCGTGGCCGGCCCTTGAGCCTGGTGCTGGGCGGCACCTGAGCCGTGTGGTAATCGCGCAGCAGGCTGCCACCCTGTTGCAGGCCCACGGCGAAGGCATAACTGTCGCGCAGGGCCGCGTGGGTGGTTTCGTCATCACGCATCACGCCCAGCGCCGCACCCAGCAAACCCAGCAGGGCCGACCACGAGGAGTGTTCAGCCGTGCCGCGAAACTCACCCACCGCCGGCTCGCCCCAGGAAGACAGGGGCGCCTGGAGTTGAAAGACCAGCGTGTCCATGGCCGGCCTCACGCGGCGGTGACAAACTGGACCAGGCCCTCCAGCGAGCCCTCGGGCTTCTCGACGTTGAGTGTGTAGCGCTTGTCTGCGCAGTCACCGTACACCGCGTCGAAGTTGCGCTGGCGCGTTTCAAGGGCGACCACCGATTGCTCGAACAGGTCGTCGTCCTGGCGAGGCTTCACCGGCTTGAGGAAAGC
>JBDTQF010000163.1:0-8950 GCA_039932275.1 Burkholderiales bacterium | reverse complement strand
TGATGCAGGACCCGAAGCTGCTGCTGCTCGACGAGCCGGTGGCCGGCATGACCGATGAAGAAACCGAGCGCACGGCAGAGCTGTTCCTCAGCCTCGAAGGCAAACATTCGCTGGTGGTGGTGGAACACGACATGAAGTTCGTCGACCAGCTGACGCAAGGCCGCAAGACCGTCACGGTGCTGCATGAAGGCAGCGTGCTGGCCGAGGGGTTGCTGTCCGACGTGCAGGCGAATGAGAAGGTGGTGGAGGTTTACCTTGGTCGGTGAGCGCACGATGTTGAAGGTCGAAGGCCTCAACCAGTACTACGGCGGCAGCCACATCCTGCGCAACCTGGGCTTCGAGGCGAAGCTGGGCGAGGTCACGGTGGTGCTGGGCCGCAACGGCGTGGGCAAGACCACGCTGCTCAAGAGTTTGATGGGCGTGGTGCCCATCAAGACCGGCAGCATCGCGCTCGATGGTGGCGACATCACCAAAGATGCGCCCTACGAGCGCGTGCGCAAAGGCATCGGCTACGTGCCGCAGGGCCGCGAGATCTTCGGCCGGCTCACGGTGGAAGAGAACCTGCGCATGGGCCTGGCCTACAAGCCGGCATCAACGCCCATCCCGGCCGAACTGTTCGAGCTGTTTCCGGTGCTCGAGCAGATGATCAACCGCCGCGGCGGTGACCTGTCAGGCGGGCAGCAGCAGCAACTCGCCATCGCCCGCGCGCTGGCCGCCGGCCCCAAGCTGTTGATCCTCGACGAGCCGACCGAGGGCATCCAGCCCAGCATCATTAAGGACATCGGCCGCGTCATCCGCATGCTGGCCGATCGCAAGACCATGGCCATCGTGCTGGTGGAGCAGTACTACGATTTTGCCGAAGAGCTGGCCGACCAGTACATGGTGATGGAGCGCGGCGAGATCATCCGCCGCGGCGCTGGCAAGGACATGGAAGCCGACGGTGTGCGGCAGCTGATGTCGATTTGAAAACACATCGGCCTCCCGTAGGAGGCCGATGTGCTCAGACCCAGTGGGGTGCGAGCGTGTTCAGCTGTCGAAGCGGCGGCGGCGCGACATCAGGCCGATCGCACCCAGGCCGGCCAACAGCATCGCGTAGGTTTCGGGCTCGGGCACGGCCGACACCGCCACCGGGCCGGTCAGTGTGACGTTGTCGATCACCGCGGTTGTGGCTGCGATCCCATTGAAGGTGATCGTCACTGCATTGCTCAATGCAGTGAAGCTGTAGGGCGGTACCAGTGCGGAAATGCTCGAAGACCCAAACCCATCGCCGCTGAGCGAAGTGGCGCCTGCCAGGTCGTAATGGATGGCGCTACCCGTACCGGCGGTCCGAAAGTAGTCGAACGAGAAGTCGTACGAGCCGCCGACGACCAGATTGCTGAGTGTCTGCGTGAGCGTGGCCGAGTCACCCGACAGCGCGACGGCCTGGCTGGCGAAGGCCACCGTGTCGGGCAGAGTGGCGGAACTTGTCCAGTCGCTGCTGCCGGCGGCAAAGTCGCCGTTGACGACAAGTTCGGCCGCTTGAGCGGTACCGAACAGCAGCATGGAAGCTAGGCCCAAGGGCAAGGCGGCGGATCGCATGAGGACCTCCTGAGGAAGTGGTGTTAGGGTGTCCAGATCCTAGGTGTCAACCCCGTATACAGGGGTGCCGCGGCGATGCCCGGGTGTATGAATGGCGTCAGGACGTAAGGCCGGCCCGTGCCGTCCTACGTGGCGGGGTTGCCTATTCCTACAACGCCCCGTGAACGGTGCGGCCGAGCTGCCGCCTTCAGGTCAAGCAGCTTCAAGTTCGGTGGCTTGGCCGCGTGCGCTGGGCAGGGACGCGGCAGGTTTTGACCCCAGCAATGCGGCCAGCGCCGGGCCGCCCAGCACCTCGTTGGCCAGCAGCGCGCCGGCCAGCGCATCGAGCTGGTCGTGGCCGGTGTTCAGCAGCAGCTGGCAGGTGGCCTGGGCCTGCTCCAGCAGCGCGCGGGCTTCCTTCAGCACCGCGGCCTGCACGTCCGGGCCCAGCAGTTCCTTGGGCACGCCGGCCACGCTCAGCAGCCCGAAGGCTTCAGAGAAGCCCAGCGAGCTCACCATGTTGATGGCCAGCTCGGACGCGCGCTTCAAGTCGTCCGACGCGCCGGTCGAGACATTGCCCATCACCAGCATCTCGGCTTCGCGGCCCGCCAGCATCATGGCCAGACGGCCGGTCAGCTCGGCCTGGCCGAACAGCGGCACTTCGGATTCCTTCTGGATGTAGGTCACGCCCAGCGCCTGGCCGCGCGGCTCGATGGTGACGCGGTCGACCCGGCCCACCGCCAGCCAGTGGCCCACCAGTGCATGCGCGGCCTCGTGGTAGGCCAGCCGGCGCCGCATCTCATCGTTCAGCAGGGCCTTCATCGGCGACACCTCGCCGCCCAGCCGCTGGGTTTCGATGGCGCGCAGGAAATGCTCGACGCCGACCTTGTCGGCCGCCTGTTCCGCCGCCGCCGCGGCCGCCTTGTTCACCAGGTTGGCGATGTCGGCGGGCGACATGCCGGCCGACATGCGCGCCAGCTCGGTGGTGTCGGCGCTGCCGTCATGCACCACGCGGCCGATGTACAGATCGAACAGCTTTTGCCGGTCGGGCAGGGTGGGCAGCGCCAGCTGCACCACCATGTCGAAGCGGCCGGGTCGGCGCATGGCCTCGTCGATGTTGTCGGCGTGGTTGGTCGCACCGACCACCACCACGTTGTCCATCGCCTCGAAGCCGTCCATCTCGACCAGGATGCGGTTGATGATGCGGTTCAGCTCCGACTCGCCGCCGCTCATCTGGCCGCCCTGGCTGCGCTTGCCCAGGCCGTCGATCTCGTCGATGAACAGCACGCAGGGCGCGCTGCGTCGCGCCAGCTTGAACAGATTCTTGACCTTGTTGACCCCGGCGCCGTAGTACATGGCGGTGAAGTACGAGCCGTCCACCGCGATGAAGCGCGCCTTGCTCTCACCCGCCAGCGCTTTGGCCAGCAGCGTCTTGCCGGTGCCGGGCGGCCCGACCAGCAGCACGCCGCGCGGTGCCGTGGCGCCGACGCGGGCATACGCCGACGGGTTGTTCAAGAAGGCCTTGACCCGCTGCAATGCGGCCTTGGCCTCGTCGTTGCCGATCACATCGGCGAACGCCACCTCGGGTCGGTCGGCCAGGCCGGACGCGTTCGCCCCTAGACCGGTCTGCATGCGGGTCAGCAACACCAACGCCAGCACGAGGGCGACGATGGTCAGCAGCGGTGACAGCAGGGCCTGCAGCACATCCAGCAGGCGCCGGCTCGATGTGCGCGGGTCGATGTTCACGTCTACCAGGGCGAAACCGGCTTCGGCGCTTTTCTGCCCCAGCCCGTCGAGCACCGTGCCGGCGCAGCTGACGGCCGTGCAGCCCGGCACCACCGTGCTGGCGCGCGTGCCGTCCTTCAGCGTGTACAGCACCAGCCCGGTGTGCGCGCTGGCCAGCCCCACCGCGGCGAGATCGCCGTTGCGCAGCGCGCGGGTGAATTCCGACACATTGGCTTCGTGCTGCAGCCAGGGTTCCGGCGCTGCCTCGAACGCGCGTGCTTCTTCACTGCGCCGGGCGCCGGCTTCCTGGTCGGCCTGGCCGCTGAGCATGAACATCACGCCGCCGATCAGGGCGACCAGGCCCAGCCCGAGCAACAGATGGCCGCGCTGACGTGCCTGTTTGAGTAGCCGACGCAGCAATCCGGCGACACCGCCACCCGCGGGGCGCTGCCCCGATGCTGCCTGCCCCGGCAAGACCGCCGAGCCACCATTGACTGCCATGCTGAACCCCTGGTCACCCTGTCGGGTGCGTACAAAAACCTGGTTTCATTTTGAGCAAATCGGGCCGTTCCGATGGGCGGAAAAGGGGTGCCAATCGGACTGGATGTGTCACTACTGAGCACCCCCAGGGCCGGGCTTCGCCCTGCCCGCCCCCACGGGGGACAAGGAAACTTGGGGCGGCCCGGCGTTTCCTTGAGAGCTGTCAGCGCCGACTGGTTAGCGCCCCCAGGCGGTGGCACTGCCGCCACCGCCCCCCGAGGGGGTGAGTCAACTTGGGGCGGCCCGGTGACTCAAGAGCGCCGGTTGGAGGGTTTCGCCTCCATAATGGACAGACCATTTGTTTTTTCGGAATCGCGCGCACCATGTCAACACGCACTCCTGTACTTATCGTGGGCGCCGGCCCGGTCGGCCTGGCCCTGGCTGGTGACCTGGGTTGGCGCGGCGTCGCCAGCACGTTGGTCGAGAAGGGCGACGGCGGCATCAGCCAGCCGCGCATGGACATGGTGGGCATCCGCTCGATGGAGTTCTGCCGCCGCTGGGGCATCGTGCCTTGGGTGCATGACGCGGGCTACAACCGCGACTACCCGCAGGATTGCGCCTGGGTCACCGACCTCAACGGCTACGAGTTCGGCCGTGAGCCGTTCCCGGCGCCGAGCCAGGAGAAGTGCCCGCCGCAGAGCCCGCAGAAGCGCGAGCGCTGCCCGCAGAACTTCTTCGACCCGGTGCTCAAGCGCTTCGCCGAATCAACCGGCCAGGTGGCGATCCAGTACCACAGCGAGCTGGTCGAGTTCACCGACCAGGGCGACCATGTGGTGGCGGTGCTGCGCGATGGCCGGGATGGTTCGACCCGCCGCATCGAGGCCGACTATCTGGTGGGCTGCGACGGCGGTGCCAGCGCGGTGCGGCAGGGCCTGGGCATCAGCATGACCGGCGATGCGGTGCTGACCTACACCACCAACGCGGTGTTCCGCTGCGACGGGCTTGAGCAGCTGCACACCAAGGCGCCGGCGTATCGCTACATCTTCATCGGCCCTGAGGGCACCTGGGCCACGCTGGTGGCCATCAACGGGCGCGACCAATGGCGCTTCTCGCTGGTGGGCGACGACCAGCGCCGCACCATCGGCGAGGACGAGATGCGCCGCGCCATCGTGCGCGCGGTCGGGCGCGAGTTCGACTTCGAGATCCTGTCGATGCTGCCCTGGGTGCGGCGCCAGCTGGTGGCCGACCAGTACGGACGTGGCCGCGTCTACATCGCCGGCGATGCGGCGCACCTGACGTCGCCCACCGGCGGCTTCGGCATGAACACCGGCATCCTCGACGCGGTCAACCTGTCGTGGAAGCTGGCCGGCACGCTGCAGGGCTGGGGCGGGCCGGGGCTGCTGGCTTCGTATGAGCGCGAACAGCACCCGGTGGCGGTGCGCAACGTCACCGAGGCCGGCGACAACCTCAAGCGCATGCTGTCGCCGCGCATCCTCCAGCCCGATCCGGCGGTGTTCGACCAGAACGACCCGGCCATCGAGGCGGCGCGGCGCGAGTACGGCCAGCGCTACACCGACATGATGCGGCGCGAGTGGTTCTCGATCGGCATCCACCTGGGTTATGTGTACGAGGGCTCGCCGATCGTGCTGCCTGACGGCACGCCGCGCCCGGCTGACGAGGTGTCGAGCTACGCACCGACGGCGCGGCCGGGTTCGCGCGCGCCGCATGTGTGGTTGAGTGAAGGGCGCTCGATGCTCGACCTGTTCGGCCGCGAGTTCGTGCTGCTGCGCTTCGGCGATGCACCGCCCGCTGTCGATGGCCTGGTGGATGCAGCGCGGGCGGTGGGCTTGCCGCTGCGGGTCGAAGACATTCATCACGAACAGGCGGCGGCGCTGTATGAACGACGTCTGGTGCTGGTGCGGCCTGACGGCCAGGTGGCCTGGCGCGGCGATGCTCTACCGGGTACGTTATCGGGCGTGCCGCCCGAGGTGGCTCGGCTGGTGGATGTGGTGCGTGGTGCGGCGAACGCTGCCCCCTAGAATCTGCCGCCCCCCAACCGATCGCCAACACACACTCAGGCATGGACGCTCTTCCCTCCCGGCACGCGATGAATCCGCTGGACGCACCGCGGGAGGTCAAGACGCCCCGTATCTTCGAGGAGATCTGCGCCCAGGTGCGGCTGCGGCTGACCTCGGGGCAGTTGAAGCCGGGCGACAAGCTGCCGGCCGAACGTGAACTGGCGCTGCAGTTCGGTGCCAGCCGCACCGCGGTGCGCGAGGCGCTGCGCAGCCTGGAGATGGGCGGCATCGTCGAGCTGCGCAAGGGTGTCAAGGGCGGCGCCTTCATCCGCGAAGGCAGCCCGGCGGTGGTGACGCAGTCGATCAGCGACATGATGTCGCTGGGCAGCATCCCGCTGGCCGACCTGACCGAAAGCCGCGTCGTGATCCTGGCCTCGGTGATCCGCTTCGCCTGCGAGCGCGGCACGCCGGCCGACCTCGACGCGCTCGATGCCTGCATCGACCAGACCGAGGCGTTCACGCAGGCGGGCCGCTTCGACGAACGCCGTCTGCAGCTGCTGCAGTTCTACCGCCTGCTGGCCCTGGCCACGCGCAACGAGGTGATGCGTATCCTGGTGGATGCGCTGACGCAGATCGTGCTCAGCGTGCTGGCCAGCGTCGACGCCGTGCCGCGCTTCGACACCGCCAAGGCCCAGCGCGAAATCGTGGCCTGCCTGCGCCGGCGCGATGCCGACCAGGCTGCCGCGCTGATGTCCTCGCACCTCAACGCGTTGCACGAGCACCTGCTCGCAGCCGAGGCGGCGCAGCGCGCCGGCAAGGCGGCCAAGGCCCATGCGCTCGCGGCCAAGCCGGCGAGCCCGCGCCGGCGCAAGCCCGCCTGAGCTGCGCCGCTTCAGCGCGCCGGCCGGCGCGCCTGTTCGATCTCGGCGGCCGACAGCCCGGCCAGTTCACCCAGCACCTGGTCGGTGTCTTCACCCAGCTTGGGCACCGTGGCACCGGCGCTGATGTGGGCAAACGACATCTTGTACGGCAGGTTGGGCACCTTGAACTCGCCGCCGCCGTCACGCACCGTGGCCAGGCTGGTGCGGTGCGCTGCCTGCGGGTCGTTGATGGATTGCCGCACGGTGCGGTAGGCAGTGGCAGGCACGCCGGCGTTGTTCAGCAGCAGCTCACAGTCATCGGCTTGGCGGACCGAGGTCCAGGCCTCCACCGTCTGCATGGCGTTGGCCCAGTTGGCCTGGCGGGCCTTGTCGGTGGCCAGCAGGGCGTCATCGCGCCAGCCGGCCACGCCGATGGTGTCGAGCAGAGCCTCAAAGTTCTTCGGCGAGACCGCCGAGACCATCAGAAAGCCATCGGCCGTCTTGAACGGCGGGTACACCGGCCGGCGCTCCTTCTGCGGGAACTGGGCTTCCTGCACTTCGTAGGGCATCAGCAGGTACATGCTCTCCATCAGTGTGGCGTCGATGAGCTGGCCACGGCCGGTGGCATGGCGGTGGTTCAGCGCCGCCAGCACGGCCGAGAAGGCATAGGTGCCGCCCAGCACGTCGGCGAAGAAGATGCCGTTGTTGGCCGGGCGCATCGGGCCGTCCTGGTAACCGGCGAAGGTGAGGTCGAAGCCGGACGAGGCGGCCACGATCTGCGCATAGGCCGGCTCCTGCGCACGCGGGCCGTCCTGGCCGAAGCCGGAGAGCGAGCAGTACACCAGCCGCGGGTTGTTGGCGGCCAGCGTGTCGTAGTCCAGCCCGAGCCGCTTGATGACACCGGGCCGGAAGTTCTCGACCACCACATCGCACACCGCGGCCAGGCGCTTGACGGCCTCGACTGCGGCCGGGTTCTTCAGGTCCAGGCTGATGCTGCGCTTGCCGCAGTTCAGGGTGCCGAAGTAGGCGCTGTGCCCATCGCGCAGCGGCGGGCGGGTGCGGATGTAGTCGCCCTCGCTGGATTCGACCTTGATGACCTCGGCCCCGAGGTCGGCCAGGAAGCGGGTGCAGTAGGGCCCGGCCATCATCATCGTGAAGTCGAGCACCCGCACCCCGGCCAGCGGACGGCGGTCATCGGAGGCGGGCGTCGGTGCGGGGTGGGCGGTGGGCGGCATGGTGCATTCCGGGGTGGTGATTGGTTCAAGTATTGTCAATCCAAAGTGGCCTGAGGGGCATGCCGACGTCCCGCGGACGGCCCGGCCCGGCCGGCAACCTATAATGGTCTAACCTTTAGGAATCATCATCACGAGGAGTTCGGATGGCAGCTGAATCGACCCTGGCCGATGCCGACGCACGCCGTGCCCTCAAGGACGATCTGGCCCGTGCCCACTGCCGCGTTCAGCAGCCCGACGACCCACCGCTGTTCACCCGCGAGCCGCGTTCGCCGATGCAGCCGCTGCACTGGCGCTGGGCTGATCTGCAACCGCTGCTCGAACGTATCGGCGCCCAGATCACGCTGGGCGCCGGCGGGCCGCGCCGCACGCTGCGGCTGGCCAACCCGGGGCTGGAATGGGGCACCACGCCGACCTTCTGGGCTTCGATCCAGGTCATCCTGCCGGGCGAGGTGGCCGATGCGCACCGCCACAGCGCCAGCGCCTTCCGTTTCGTCATGCAGGGCAGCGGCTGCTGGACCACGGTGGACGGCGAGCGCTACCCGATGAACGAGGGCGACCTGGTGCTGACGCCGCCCGGCACCTGGCACGACCACGAGCATTTCGGCGACGCGCCGATGATCTGGCTCGACGTGCTCGACGTCTCGTTGATGCAGACGCTGCACGCCACCTTCTTCGATCCCTACACACAGCCGCAGCAGCCGGTGCAGGCGGTGCCGGATGCCTCCTACCGCGCTCTGGGCAGTGGCCTGCTGCGCCCGCCCCGCAGAGGCCCGCCGCCGCAGCGGCTCAACCCGCTGCTGGCTTATCCGCGCCAGCAGGCCGAGGCCGCGCTGGCACAGGCGGCCGGGCTCGCGCCCGACCCGTTCGACGATGTGATCCTCGAATATCAGAACCCCGTCACCGGCGGCCCGGCGATGACGACCATGGCCATCTCGCTGCAGACGCTGCGGCCGGGCTTTCGCGGCCAGGCGCTGCGCCACACCGGCTGCAAGCTGGTCCACGTGGTGCGCGGCCACGGGACCAGCATCGTCGCGGGGCAGCGCTTCGACTGGGGCCCGGGGGACTTCATCGTGGT
>JBDTQF010000162.1:0-9009 GCA_039932275.1 Burkholderiales bacterium | reverse complement strand
AAGCGCCAGCATTGCGTGTTGTGGCTCGACGGGGCCAGTGTGGCTTGGCGCACCAAATCAAGCATCGGGAAAGCGGCCGTTCCGGAAGACGGCATCCCCGGCGTTCTCAGGACGCGGGCGGCGATCTGCTCGGCGTCGCCCGATGAACACGCCGTCAACGTTGGCGGCGCAGTGGCGCAAGCAGCTGCCAGAAGCAGTCGCCTTCGGGATAGGGCGTTGGGACTCGCTGGTGAGACTTTCACATCATGGGTCGCAGTGCGTTACACCGTACACGATCCGTCTGAACCCGTCTGTTCGCCTCCGAACGCAGTATCAACACATTGGGATCCATGTTGCCGACAAGCGAAGGCAGCGTGCAGGGCCATCGCCGCGGTCGACGCAAGGTCATAGGGAATCCTGTCCACGGATTCGGCCGGTCGCAGAGCAGTTGACGCGGAGGGTTTCTTGTTCCTTGGACCGTCTCGTATCCAGTGTTCTGACCGCTCACATGCCCAGACCACTCGGAGCGATTCGGACAGAAAGAATGAGACGCTCCAACCCCGAAAACCGAGCAATGACGCCGGCTACAGCTCGATTGCGACCGTCGCCTGTTAATCCGTAGGTCCCTGGTTCGAGCACAGGTCGGGGAGCCGTAAAAATCAAGGGGTTAGCGATGCAAATCGCTAACCCCTTTGGCTTTCCAGAGCCTCCGTGTCCGACCCGTGTCCGAAATTTCAACGGCACCTTGTTTGTGTCTTCTCGACAACAGGCCAAGCGTCCAACGCTGCTCCGTGACGCGCCGAGGATTCGTCCCCCAGCCCCCACCAAGCCGGCCGACACACGGCGCGCCATGCCTCTGGCAGCATTTCGCCAGAAATCCAGCAACCTCCAGACGCTGAGCGCACCCTAGAGTTGCCGTGCCGGGAATCGTCGGAGATTGTTCATGCAACCCATCCCATCTGAACCTGCACCGCCTGACAACGCCAAGCCGGAACAGCCAGTGTCAATCAACGCCGCGGCCCACCGGCCCCAGCGCCAAGTGGTGAAACGGTACCGATGGTTGAGCCACACCGCTCGGTGCAGCCTGTGCAGCCCGAACAGCAACAGCCCGGCGACAACGACCGGCCCCACGACGCCCATCGGCATCGAAGCGCGGCCGAGCACCACCCACCACAGCAGTGGCCACCAAGCCGCGTCAACGGCGGCGAGCCAGCGCCTGCCCGGCCACCCTGCTAGGGCCGGCCGCGCCGTTCCACCGCGCGTTCACGCCGAAATGGGCACATGCCCCCGAGAGCGGCGCGGGGGCGGCACAGGTGGGCGGGCGGTTCAACCGGCCTGGCGTCGAAGCCCGCTATCTGGCGGCCGACACCGCAACGGCACTGGCCGAGTACCAGGGTGAATCACCCCTACTGCCGCCAGCCACGCTGGTCTCCTCTCGTCACCGCCAAGGCCGTCGTGGACTTCACGGGCGGCTATATCGCGGAGCGCTGGACCCCCATCTGGGCCGAGGCCTACGGCAACTGGAAGGGCATGGCCTTCCTGGATGGTGTGGAGCCACCCAGCTGGGTGATCGGTGACCTGGTGCGGGAGGCCGGCCATGCGGGCATGTCGCCGGTTATCCTCGGTGAAAAAGGGGAGGAGCACACCGTGCGTTTCATTCACGCTGCCGACATTCATCTCGACGCCAACGGCTTGATCCGCGAGTACCGGCCCAAGGGCATGGATCTGAGCAACGTCAGCCATCAGCAGCTCGCCTCCATTGAGCATGTTGGGAAAATCCCCTCGATACAAAAGGACGTGGCAATGCGTACGAAATCGGCGACTGATCTCCCACTCGAATTTGAGGACATTAGCTGTGAATGGCTAAGCCAGGCACTGTCGCAACGCTATCCCGGCGTCGAGGTCATTTCATTCACCTGCGATGGCGAGATGCATACGACTTCCAGTAAGGCGCGCCTGCGCCTTGCGTACAACGACGTGGGACAGCGCGCCGGACTGCCGCCGTCAATGTATATAAAAGGGGGCTTCAGCCCGCGGGTGCTCAAGCGCATATGGGGTGGGCTGGCGATCGAAGTTCGCTTTTTCGCGGAGATCGCCCCGCAAATGCAGGTCAACCTTCCCCGCTGCTATTTCGCGCAGGTCGATGAAAAGAGCCGCCAAGGCATCGTGTTGCTCGAGGATCTCACCGCCAGGGGCGTGACGTTCGGCGTGCCCACCCGGCCGCTGTCGCCCGACAGGGTTGCCGCGATGCTCGAACTCATGGCGAAGTATCACGGCCAATGGTGGAACGAGCCGCGGCTGCCGCAATATGCCGCCGCCAAGGAGCCTTTGCACATTTTCATGAAATGGCAGTGGCGTCGCGACTGGTGGAACAAGGTGATGGAGATGCCGGTGGCCGCCTATTTGCCCAGCGAGCTACGCAACGCGGACTTGGTTGAGCGGGCCATGGAGACGCTGTGGGAGTTGAACGAACTTCAGCCGCAGACCTATGTGCACGCCGATCCACATCTCGGCAACTCCTATTTCGAAACCGACGGCGCCCCTGGCCTGCTCGATTGGCAATGCAGTATGCGCGGCCCCTGGGCGCACGATGTCAGCTATTTCATGACTGGCGCGCTTTCCGTTGAAGACCGGCGCGCCTTTGAGCGGGACTTGCTCAAGCAATACCTGGGCGCCCTGCGCGCCTCTGGCGGCGAGCCGCCCAGCTTTGACCAAGCCTGGCTGCAGCATCGGCGGCAGATGATGCATGGGCTGTCGCTGGCAGTTCCGACCGCACACGAACAGCTGTCCGAGGCCAACACGGTTGCTTACTCTTATCGCTTCTCGCAAGCGGCGGCAGATTTGGACGTGCTGCAGAGTCTAGGTCTCAAGCGGTCTGGCTAAGTGTCCTACGCAACGGCATGATCCTCGCGGCGGATTCGATTCTTCTTCCGCCCTGCACTGCCTCCGAAACCCGACACCTATTTCCACTATGCCGAGCCGTCTGTCCTGCGGCAGCCCGGCGACCGCTACGGAGTTGAATTCAATTTGAAGCGACTCCGCATGAGAAGTCGGAGTCCTGGAATTGAACAGAGTGCCGCGCAGCGCGCCCACCCAAAGGCGGCATCTGAAATCGTTGGACCCGGGAGAGCTCTTCGGCAAACCTGGCCACTGAACCCGTCTGCGGCAGCCCATAAGATGCGACCCATGCTCACCATCAACAAGCTCATCCCTCAAGGCCAGGGCCTGGCCGCCGTGTTGCTCAAGCGCGCCACCACGGTGACGCTCGACTGGGACGTGCGGCAGAAGAGCCGCTTCGACGCCACCGACAGCCAGGGCCGCCACTTCGGCGTGTTCCTGCCGCGCGGCAGCCTGGTGCGCGGTCGCGACGTGCTGGTGGCCGAGGACGGCTCGCTCATTCGCGTCGAAGCTGCGCTGCAGCCGGTGCTGGTGGTGCGGGCCTGCGCCGAGCATGGCTCGCCGTTTGACCTGCTGCGGGCGGCCTACCACCTGGGCAATCGCCATGTGGCGCTGGAGCTGCAGCCTGATCGCCTGCAGCTCGAACCCGACCACGTGCTGGCCGACATGCTGCGGCAGATGCACCTGATCGTGAGCGAGGAACAGGCGGCGTTCGAGCCCGAAGGCGGGGCTTACCAGGCTGGGGGTCCGCATGGTCACGCGCACCAGGAGCATGGGCACCACGGGCACGCCGATCACGCACATGATGCGCACCAAGGGCATGACCACGCTGCGCCCGCCCCGGCGCAGGCTGCCGCACCGGCCGCGCGCGGCAAGCCGCTGGTGATCGCCGTCAAAGCCGTCAAGGCCGAGCCTGCGGCGCATGTGCACGGCCCAGGCTGCGGGCACGACCATTCTCACGATCACTCTCACGACCACAAGCACTGATCGGCGCGCCCGATGCCCCGCGTCCGCCGCACGCCGCCCGCGCTCACCGCCACCAGCCTGCTGCGGCTGATCTGGCTGGCCTCGCCGGCCTTGCCGGTGGGCGGCTTCAGTTATTCCGAGGTGCTGGAGGCGGCCGTAGAAGCCGCACTGGTGCACGACGAAGCCTCGGCCGGGGCCTGGTTGCTCGATCAGTTGCACCTGGCGCAGGGCCGCGGTGACCTGCCGGCCATGGCGGCAGCGTTCCGCGCCTGGCAGCGGCACGACCTGGCGCGTATTCGCGAGCTCAACGACTGGGTGCAGATGACGCGCGAAAGCCGCGAGCTGCGCCTGCAGACCGAGCAGATGGGCCGCTCGCTGGGCGACTGGGTGCGCGGCCGGGTGCCGGACGATGCGCGGGTGGCTCACCTGATGAGCCTGCCGCCCACGCCCACCTGGCCGGTGGCCTTTGCGCTGGCCGCCGCCGTCACTGGCGCGCCGCTGCGCGAGGCGCTGTTGGCGCATGCCTTCGGTTGGGCCGAGAACATGGTGCAGGCCGCCATCAAGACCGTGCCGCTGGGCCAGAGCGCGGGGCAGCGCATGCTCGACCGGCTGCTGGACGTGCTGCCCGCGGTGGTCGACCATGCCATCGCCCTGCCCGACAGCGCCCGCCAAGCCCACACGCCGATGCTGGCCATCCTGTCGGCCCGGCACGAGGGGCAGTACTCCAGGCTGTTCAGGTCGTGAACCGAGCGCACGCTGCGGGATAACCACCGCCGCTGTTTTGTTGCTGCAACGCAGCAAATCCCGAGTTTCTCGGCACAATGTCGGCACAGCGGCTGCACGCCGCACCCCCAGTGTTGTGAGGTCTGCCATGCGCCGTGTCGTGTTCAACCAAAAGGGCGGGGTCGGCAAGTCCACCATCACCTGCAACCTGGCCGCCATCGGCGCCAGCCAAGGCTTGCGCACGCTGGTGGTGGACCTGGACCCGCAGGGCAACTCAACCCGCTACCTGCTTGGCGCAGGCGCCGATGACGCGCCTGCCGGCGTGGCCGACTTCTTCGACCAGACGCTCAAGTTCGTGCTGCGGCCCAAGGCGGTCCACGACTTCATCGTGGCCACGCCCTTCGAGGACCTGCATGTGATGCCGTCGAGCCCGCAGCTGGACGACATCCACAGCAAGCTTGAATCGCGCTACAAGATCTACAAGCTGCGCGAGGCGCTGGACGAACTGGCCGACGACTACGACCGCATCTACCTCGACACGCCGCCAGCGCTCAACTTCTACACCCGCAGCGCGCTGATCGCAGCCGAGCGCTGCCTGATCCCGTTCGACTGCGATGACTTCTCGCGCCGCGCGCTGTATGCCCTGATGGTGAACGTGCAGGAGATCCAGGCTGACCACAACCGCTCGTTGGCGGTCGAAGGCATCGTGGTCAACCAGTTCCAGGCCCGGGCCAGCTTGCCGGGCAAAGTGGTGCAGGAACTGATTGACGAAGGCCTGCCGGTGCTGCAACCGTACCTGAGCGCTTCGGTGAAGATCAAGGAATCGCACGAACGGGCGCTGCCGATGATCTACCTCGAAGCCCGGCACAAGCTGACGCAGGAATTCGTCGCGCTGCACGACGCGCTCGGCGCCTGAACCCCCACGGGCCTGTCCAGCCCATTTGGTGGCGACCCTTTGGTGGCGACGCATTTGGCGGCGGCACAATCGGCAGCCGGCGGCGCCCCGATGTCGCAACCCGCCACGTTCGGCCCCGACCTTGTCCAGTCCCCCCCCAGCCCCCGAGCCCGAGCCCGCCGAGCCTGACAGGCTGCGCCAACCTGCCTCGCCGGCCGAGATGTTCCGCGCCTTCAACCGCCTGGCGCTGCAGGGCTTTGGCGGGGTGTTGCCGGTGGCGCAGCGCGAGCTGGTGGAACGGCAGCGCTGGCTCAGCCGCGAACAATTTCTTGAGATGCTGGCGCTGGCGCAGGTGCTGCCCGGGCCCAACATCATCAACCTGTCGCTGATGATCGGCGACCGCGCCTTCGGCTGGCGCGGCGTCGTGGCCTCGATGGCCGGGCTGATGCTGGTGCCGTTGTTGATCGTGCTGATTTTGGCCACGCTGTACGGCCAGTTGGTGAACGTGCCGGCGGTGGCCGGCGCGCTGCGCGGCATGGGCGCGGTGGCGGCGGGGCTGGTGATCGCCACGGCCATCAAGCTGGTCGGCGGGCTCAGGCGCCACCCGCTCGGCCTGACGTGGTGCCTGGCGTATGCAGCGCTGACGGTCGTGGCCGTCGGTGCGCTGCGCTGGCCGATGGCCTATGTGGTGATCGGGCTGGGCGGCCTGGCGATGGCGCATGTGTGGTGGCAGATGCGCCGCTCGTCGTCTCAGCCCACCGATGAGCGCACGCCATGACGAGCGCCTGGCTCCCTTCACTGCAGGCCGCGCTGGGCCTGCACGGCCTGGGCGGCGCAGAGCTGTGGGGCCTGTTCGTGCACTTCCTGTCGCTGTCGCTGCTGGCCATGGGCGGTGCCATCGCCACCGTGCCCGACATGCACCGCTACCTGGTAGGCCAGCACGGCTGGCTCAGCGATGCCGAATTCACCGGCTCGGTGGCGCTGGCGCAGGCCGCGCCGGGGCCGAACGTGCTGTTCGTGGCCGTGCTGGGCTGGAACGTGGCGGGCGTGGCCGGCATGCTGGCGGCGATGCTGGGCATCATGGTGCCCAGCTGCACACTGGCTTGGCTGGTCAACCGCTGGGGCACTGGGCAGCGCGAAGCCCGCTGGATGCAGCTGTTCACCGCCGGCCTGACGCCGCTGACCATCGGCCTGCTCTGCGCCACCGGCTGGGTGCTGACCGAACCGGTGCGCCCGCACCCCGCCACCTGGGCGCTGATCGCCATCACGTTGGTGGTGATGCTGCGCACGCGCTGGAGCCCGCTGTGGCTGATCGCGCTGGGCGGGGTGGTGGGCGCCTGCGGCTGGGTCTGAGCCGGCCGCTGACCATCAGACGATCTGGATGCAGATCTCGGCCACGCCCGCCGGCGTGCCGGTGTAGATCAGATCACCGGGCTGCAGCGCCATGGCCTGTGAGGCCAGCGCGATGAATCCGGCCTTCGTTGAATAGCGGCGGCAATCGGGCGAGGGCTCAGAACCATCCGTTCGGACGATGCCGCGCCGATCCCGCAAAGCGCTAAATCGACATTGGTTAGACCAAAGTCGCTTGTGACCGCGACGACAAAACAGGAGACAGCATGAACATCTACCTTAGCTTAAAGAGATTGTTTAGAGGCATGGGCGGGGTTCTGCGCTCCGTGCTGCTGGTTGCCGCGGCGGGAATCCTTACCGCGGCACAGGCTCAGACAGTCCAGGGCGTGACCGAAACCGAGATTCTGATCGGCGTTGTCACCGATCTCAGCGGTCCACTGACAGCGTCCGGTGGGAACCAACGCAACGGCATGATCATGGCGGCGGAGGAGATCAACGCGGCTGGCGGCGTCCACGGGCGCAAGATCAACATGATGTTCGAGGACTCCGGCATGGACCCCAAGAAGGCGGTCCTGGCCACCCAGAAATTGCTCAGCGACAACAAGATATTTGCCATGATCGGCACACTTGGCTCAGCGGCGACGCAGGCGTCCATGCCGTTAGCGCTGGAGCGCAACGTGCCGGTGCTGTTTCCGATAGCTACCGGCGACATCGCCTTCAAGCCCTTTCATCCGCTCAAGTTCGGCCTGCAGCCGCTCTCCAGTGAGCACATGCGCGTGGCCGTGAAATTCGCTTACGAGAAGTTGGGCAAGCGCCACTTCGGCATCATCTATCAGGATGACGAGACCGGGCAGAGCGCATTGCGCGCCGCCGAGGTGCAGCTAAAAGCGCTCGGCCTGACCGTGGTCGAGCGCGCCTCCTACAAGCGCGGCGATACCAATCGCGTGTCACAGATCGCCCGCCTCAAGGCCGCGAACATAGACATGCTGCTACTGGGGGGAGCGGGTACGCCCGCCGACATCGCCGGCGTGGCGCTGGAGACCAGAGCGCAAAACTGGCCTATCGACATGATCACCTATTCCGGAGCAATCGCTGCAGTCGTCAAGCTGGGTGGGCCGGCCGTGGAAGGGCTGTATAGCATGGGCATGTTTACTGGCACGGCGCAGGACAGTACACCCCCTTTCCAGGCCGTACTCGACCGCTACAAGGCGCGTTTCGGGTACGAGCTGGAAACTCCGGCGGACTACGGTTATGTGAGCCTGATGTTGTTCGCCGAGGGCGCGAAGAACGCAGGGCGAAACCTGACTCCGCAGACCCTGTCCCAGGGATTGGAGAAGGTTAAAAATTTCAAAACAGTATTTGCTGTACCTCCCATCTCCTACGGGCCGAACGACCATTCTCCGCCCAGTGAAGCCTTGGTGCTGCAGGTTCGGGATGGCAAGTGGAAGGTCGTCGCCGGACCGCTTACCGTCAATTAATCGAGCCAAGGAGTGAGTACTCGATGACGGCAGTTGGGCAGATCCCCAATACAAGACTTCAATACAAAAGGACGGACCATGCGTACGAAATCGGCGACTGATCTCCCACTGGAATTTGAGGACATTAGCTGTGAATGGCTAAGCCAGGCACTATCGCAACGCTATCCCGGCGTGGAGGTCATTTCATTCACCTGCGATGGCGAGATGCATACGACTTCCAGCAAGGCGCGCCTGCGCCTTATGTACAACGACGTGGGGCAGCGCGCCGGACTCCCTGCGGCAATGTACATAAAAGGGGGCTTCAGTCCGCAGGTACTCAAGCGGGTTTGGGGTGGGCTGGCGATCGAAGTGCGCTTTTTCGCGGAGATTGCCCCGCAAATACCGGTCAACATTCCCCGCTGCTATTTCGCGCAGATCGATGAGAAGAGCCGCCAGGGCATCGTGTTGCTGGAGGATCTCTCCGCCAGGGGCGCGACGTTCGCCGTGCCCAGCCGGCCCCTGTCGCCCGACAGGGTTGCCGCCATGCTCGAACTCATGGCGAAGTTTCACGGCCAATGGTGGAACGAGCCGCGGCTACCGCAGTACGCCGCCTTCAAGGAACCGATGCACAGCTACATGAAATGGATGTTGCGTCGCGACTGGTGGGACAAGGTGATGGATATGCCTCAGGGCACTTCGCGTAACCCCGTTTTCTGAAGCGCGGACAGCCGACCTGACGCA
>JBDTQF010000161.1:0-9036 GCA_039932275.1 Burkholderiales bacterium | reverse complement strand
GCCGCCAGGGCACCGGCACCGACAGCACCACCGCCACGTAGGCAAACAGCGCCAGCGTCAGCCACTTCAGCGCCCGCACGCTGCGCTCGTAGGACAGGCCGATCTGGGCCACGATGCACAGCACGCCGAACCCCAGCGCATACAGCGCGGCCGGGCCACCGGCCAGCAGCCGCACCGCCTCGGCCATGGCACCGATGTCGGCCGCGATGTTGATGGTGTTGGCCAGCAGCAGCAGGCCCACCAGCGTCACCGTGATCCAACGCGGGCACATCTTGGCGATGTTGGCGCCGAGCCCCCGGCCGGTGGCCCAGCCGATGCGCGCCGACAGCATCTGGATGCCGATCATCAGCGGCGTGGTCAGCAGCAGCGTCCAGGCCAGGCCGAAGCGGAACTGCGCACCGGCCTGCGAGTAGGTGGCAATGCCGCTCGGGTCGTCGTCGGCCGCGCCGGTGATCAGACCGGGCCCGAGCCGGCTCGCAAAGTCTGGAGGCTTAGGTGTGTTCATCAGGGTTCGCCCAGCGTGTGGGATCGCGGATAGCATTTGACCCGCATTCCGTCCGATGGCGACGTAAAGCCAGGCCGTCCGACCCCTGCGAGGAGACCCGCAATGCCGCTGCACCCCGTTTTTGCCAATGCACTGGAAGCCGGGCGCCGCGCCGGCCGGCCGGCCCTCTCGGGCAGCACGGTCGAGGCCGCCCGTGCCTTCATGGCCGACAGCGCCAAGGCCCTCGGCGACGGGCCGCCCCTGGAGCTGGTGCGCGACCTCACGGTGCCCACCCGGGCCGGGTCGGTGGGCGCCAGGCTGTTCCGCAGCACCGCACCGGCTCCCGCGCTGATCGTCTACTTCCACGGTGGCGGCTGGGTGGCTGGCTCGGTGGCCGGCTTCGATGCGCTGGGTCGCAGCCTGGCCACCCGCACCGGCTGCGCGGTGCTGTCGGTGGACTACCGGCTCGCGCCCGAGACGCCCTTCCCCGGCCCGCTGGAGGATGCCGAAGACGCCATCCGCTGGGCCGCCGCGCACCGCGCCGAGTTGGCGGATGACGGCGCCAAGATCATCGTGGGTGGCGACAGCGCCGGCGGCAACCTCGCCACCGTGGCCGCGCTGGCCTTGCGCGGCCAGGTCGACATCGCGCTGCAGCTGCTGTTCTACCCGGTGACAGACTGCGACTTCAACACCGCCAGCTACCGCGAATTCGCCGAAGGCCAGAACCTCACCCGCGCCGACATGCAGTGGTTCTTCCGGCATTACGCGCCCGAAGCCATGTGGGCCGACCCGCGCATCGCGCCGATGCGGGCCGACCTGGCCGGCGCGCCGCCGGCCTGGCTGGGCCTGGCCGAAGTCGACGTGCTGCGCAGCGAAGGCCAGGCCTATGCCCAGCGCCTGGCCGCTGCCGGCGTGCCGGTGCAGGTGCGCACCTTTGCCGGCCTGCCGCATGCCTATGCCCGCTGGTTCAACCTGGTCGATGCGGTGGACGTTGCGCTCGACGACGCAGCGCAGGCGGCGCGTGCCGCGCTGGCCGGCTGAACCACCATGGCCCAGCGCATCGCCGAGTGCCTGGTGTGCGAAGGCCCGCTGACGCCGCCGCTGGAAGCCGCCGATTTCGTGCGGCTGCCGGTGAACTGCGCCAACTGCGGCACCCACCGCTACGACGGCTCGGCCATGACCTACCTGCTCGGGCCGCGCGACACCGACCCACTCACCCGGGCCCGGCAGGCTTATGCCGTGCGGCGGGTGCCCAAGGCCACGCTGCTCACCGCCGAGCTGCTTCGCCATGCCGAGGAGGTGAGCCGCCTGCCGATGGCCGACGAGCAGATTGACAATTTCGTGCTGCACGTCGCCGGCACCACGCGGCCCGGCCAGCAAGTGGACTGCCGCACGCAGGACATGCGCGCGGTCATCGGCGCGGTCGAACCCGCCGAGGCCCGCTGGGTCATGAGACAAGCCATCGCCCTCGGCCTGATGGCGCCGGGGCTTGCGACAGATTCATCGATCCGGGGCACATCGCTCACGGCCGCAGGCTGGCAACGCCACACCGAGTTGATGCGCAATGGCGCCCGCAGCCGGCACGCCTTCATGGCCATGAAGTTCGGCGATGCCCAGCTGATGGCGCTCTACCGCGATCACCTTCGGCCTGCCGCCGAACAAACCGGCTTCGATCTGCGCGCCACGTTCGAGGACCACAAGACCGCCGGCAGCATCGACAACCGCATGCGGGTCGAGATCCGCACCAGCCGCTTCCTGGTGTGCGACCTCACGCACGGCAACCGCGGCGCGTACTGGGAAGCCGGCTTCGCTGAAGGCCTCGGCCGCCCAGTGTTCTACATCTGCCGCGCGGACGTGCTGGACAACAAGAACCACCCCGACCATCCGCACTTCGACACCGCCCACCAGCTCATCATCGCGTGGGACCCCACCGACCCGGCTGCGGGTATGCGGGAGCTGAAGGCCGTGATCCGCGCCACGTTGCCGGCGGAGGCGCGGATGGAGGACCTCTGACCGGACGGCCGGATGACACCCGCAGTCACGGCACCCCAGCAAGCACAAAGGGTCGGCTCTTGACGAGCCGACCCTTTGATTTGTCTGGTGGCCTGGGGCGGAATCGAACCACCGACACGCGGATTTTCAATCCTGCCGTTTCTAAATTCGGCGGTGTTGAGTGTCGTTGATGATTTCAGTAAAATCAAAGACTTACGTCTGATTCAGCACAACTAACGCACTTCCGGTGTTGATCGGAATGCGCCAAAATTCATCGCAACTGCCTACGTAGTGCCTACGTGAGAGGGAGAGGCGATGGCCAGACCAAGAAGCAATGAAGCGCCAGACCCGACCAAGCCGGTCAATCTGACCGTGCCTGCAATCGGCCGCATGGCGTGTCCGCCTGGCAAGGATCAGGTGTTCGTGCGCGACATCGAAGGCAATGGTCTGAAGGTGCGCGTGTCGCCCTCTGGGGCGAAGACCTTCGTCTTCGAACAGCGCCTCAGTGGACGAACGATCCGCAAGGCCATCGGCAGCGTGGACGCCTGGAGCATTCCCGACGCGCGCGCTGAAGCCAAGCGGCTTTCATTGCTTCTTGATGGCGGCGTCGATCCCCGCGAAGTGGAGCGCCAGCAGGCGGCAGAGAAAGCCGCTGCAAGGGCCGCCGCCGAAGCCCAAGCAGCCGCCCTTGCAGCCCACGCCGCCGCAGATGCGCTGACCGTGGGCGAAGCATGGGCGAGGTACATCGCGGAGCGCCGGCCGCATTGGGTCGAACGTACCTACACCGACCACCTGAAGATTGCCCAGGAAGGCGGAAAGCCCCGCGAGCGTTTGCCCGGCGTGTTGACCAAGCCCGGGCCGCTGGCCGCGTTCATGCCGCTGCGGCTGGTGGACCGTGACGCTGCCGCCGTGGAAGCGTGGGCGGCCCATGAAGCCAAGAACCGCCCCGCCCGTGTGCGGCTGGCCCTGCGGCTATTGAAAGCGTTCATGCGTTGGGCCGCTGCCGAGCCCGACTTGAAGGGCCGCGCGGACCCGACCGCCGCCAGTGCCAAGAAGGCTCGCGGGGCGGCCGGCAAGCCGAAGGCGAAGGATGACGTTCTGCTGCGCGAACAACTGCCGGTGTGGTTCGGGCATGTCCGCACCATCCCGAACCCGGTCATCTCCACCTACCTTCAGGGCCTGCTGCTGGTGGGCTGTCGCCGCGAGGAATTGGCCGGGCTGAAGTGGAACGACATCAACTGGCAATGGAAGAGCCTTTCCATCCGCGACAAGGTGGACGGTGAGCGCGTCATCCCGCTAACGCCCTACCTTGCAAGTCTGCTGGCCGCGCTGCCGCGCCGCAATGAATGGGTCTTCAGCAGCCCCACCAGCGCATCGGGCGGCCTGCGCGAGCCCAGCATCGCCCACCGCCGCGCCTGCGCTGCGGCGGGGCTGGAGGGGTTGACGCTGCACGGCCTGCGCCGCTCATTTGCCAGCTTGACCGAATGGCTGGAAATCCCGGCCGGTGTGGTGGCGCAGATTCAAGGCCACAAGCCCAGCGCCACCGCAGAGAAGCACTACAAGCGCCGCCCGCTGGACCTGCTGCGCGTCCACCATGAGCGCATCGAGGCGTGGGTGCTGGAGCATGCCGGCATTGCGTTCGACCCCAAGACCGCAACGGCCGGCCTGCGCGTAGTGTCTGGCGCTTGAACTGTCTATTTATTGCCAATACAATAAATGTATTTCACCTTCGACCCGAACAAGGACGCCGCCAACATCGCCAAGCACGGGCTGTCACTGGCCGATGCCCCGATGGTCTTCGAGGCCCCGGACAAGCTGACGCTCGAATCTCCCCGGGGCACCGAGCCGCGCTTGATGGACGTGGCGCTGGTGGAAGTGGCTGGTGTGGTGTTGGTGCTGGTCTACGTGCTGCGCGAGCCCGACGAGGTGCGGGCTATCTCGCTGCGCCGGGCATCGAAGCAGGAAAGGAAGTTGTATGAAGACTGGCAAGACACCCACTAAGCAACCCAAGCCGACCGGCACGGATTGGGAGCGCGTGAAGCGCGAGGCCGCAGCCGGTGCACCCGTGCCCTACGACCCCGCCGCCGATGCAGCCAGCGAGCCCTACGACCCCAACGACGCCGCTGCTGCTGCTGCATATTGGGCAGGCGCCATCATCAAACGCGGGCGGGGTCGCCCCGCTGTGCCGGTCAAGCGCCCGACGTTGAATATGCGCGTGGATGCCGACGTGCTGGAAGCCTTCAAGGCCACTGGCCCCGGTTGGCAGACCCGCATCAATGCGTTGCTGCGCGATGCCGTAGTGCATGGCCGCGTGAAAGGCTGACCCACTTAGTTTCGGCCCCAGCTAGGCCCGCGAACCGAAAAGCGGGACACCTTCACCCGCCTGCCGCGAGCGTCCAACGAGGTACAGCGTAGAGGTACGCAATGGACATCACAGAATTCGAACGTCAGCTCTATGAAGGCCGCCCCTCTCTCAAGGACGGGAAGTACCTGCATATCTTCGACGCCGGCCAGTGGCGGCGGCGTGACAAGCGACAGGGAGAAGCAGAGATGACAACAAGCAATCCTTGGTCCGACTTGGACCAGATCAAGCAGCAGCTCCGATCGGGTAGGGACAGCCAAGAACTAGGTAAGTTCGTTCCCTTGCGTGATGCAGCCCTGTGGGTGAGCACGCATCAGGCTGCCAACATCGTCGCCCACATGGAAAACGGCTCGCGCTGGCTCTGGCTGGCGATCTCTGACCCGCCAAGAGAAGACGAGCTGCGGGTCGAGACATTCGACGATGAGGAAGGCGGCAGCTACGGTGAGTGGGTATCACTTGACGTTGTGGTCAAGGCCGCCCGCAACACAGGGAACGACGGACTGGTCGGAGTGTTGTTGGATGAGCTGGAATCCAGACAACGCAACGATGTTCGCATCGCATTGCTGATTCCTGGCAAAGGTGATGAGGATCCGCGGAGCGCAACGGAAGATCAGCAAACATCTTCTGGTGATCCAAGGCGACCCAGTGATCGCCACTCTGATCAAGGAGCAGCGCCTGCGGGCTACCCCACTCTCAAGCACAGCACCGCGAAGCGCAAGCTTGCTTTGGCTGCTGTCTTCGCCCGCGCCATAGACGGGGCGACTGATCCGCACGATCCAGATTCGGTTTGGGCTGCCCTGGTTAGCCTCACTATGTCGAAGAACGCGCCTCCGGAACTTCTGGACTATCACGAAGACAAGGGCATCCAAGCCATAGGCGCGCGAAACGGCTGGCTGACAATTCGCGACTTTAAGAAGCGCTGGCGAGACGGCAACGTCCGCCCTTAAAGGCACCTGAGGCGACCTGCCGCGACATCAAGGAACACGAAGCTTCCGTCTTCCGAGTGGCACACAGATATTGACTCCCGAACACCGCCACACGGCGGTAAACGGGAGTCAATATGTACGTTCAGCACAGCTCCGAGTGCCTGCAAGGTGCTCTCAGGGCGCCAGGTCGCCCACCCCTTGAGGCGATCACCAGCCCGACAGTAGACACCGCAGCAGCAGCGTTCTATCTGAACCGCAAGCCGCAAACGCTGCGCATCTGGTCGGCCTATCAGCAAGGCCCAATCCAGCCGATCCGCGTCCATGGCCGCCTTGCTTGGCGGGTCTCGGACATCATGCGCGTCCTTGGCATCGGGGCGCAGCAATGAGGGCCGCCACTGGTCACCACGCATCGCACCGAAAGGCGCGAGGCCGCCCCCTTGGCCAAGTGGTCCCACCGTTCACGGCGGCCACGTGGTGTGCCACCGATGAGGCCGTCCATGGATGCGCTCGCCAGCACAACTGGCACGGCCCCAAGGGTCGCAAGTGCGGCCCGTCCTGGGATGCCGACGACATCCTCGATCTATCTGATCCCTCCACGCCCGATCAATGCAATACGTGGCAAGCAGCCGCCTTGCTGGGCTGCTCTGCAAGCCTGCTTCGACGAGATGCCGCTCGGGGCTGCGCTCCGATCACGCCGACACGCGATAAGCAGGGCAGCTACCAATGGTCAGTTGCCGAGCTGCGCGCGTATCTCGGAAGCCAGCAATGAACGGCTTCCATTGCGATGAGATCGCGGCGGCCGTACCTCGTGTCGGCGCAGCTCTGCGACGCGTCCCGAAGGCCCCGGAAACACTGTTGAGGCCCGCGGCTCGGTTGCTTCGCGCCGCAGTCACACGGTCCAATGAGGACATCAGGGCCGAGGCATTGGACCTGCTTCGCGCTTGGTACACCCACGGCGCATCAAGCGGCTGGACAGAACAGCACCGCGACGTGCATGCGCCGATGGCCGCGCTGCAGCGTGCCTTGGAACGAACCAACGCCTTGGAACGCAGCTTGATGCGGGGGATTACCGCATGACTCGGAAACCGCCTGCGACTCCGGTCTCGTCACCCATCGCCGATGCCCTGCGCGGCGCATGGCCTGACGGAGAACGGCACGGGCTTATGGCCCTCTACCCTGACGAGTCGGTCAAGCTCGCACTGATCAACAGCCCTCAAGAAGCGGCAGAGGTGATCGCATCGTGGCCGCAAGACTTCGCGGGGGTGTTCTACACCGCGAACCGCGTCGGTCGCCTATTCGATGGCCGAATCACCAACGAGGCAATCGAGCGTGTCACCGCGTTGGTGGTGGACATTGACGCCACCAGACCCACCAAGACGAACGCGACTCAGACGGAGCTAGCCGCCGTCGTTCAAGTAGGTTGGTTTGGGGTCATCCCGTTCCTGAACCAACATGGCATCAGCGACGTTCGCGCCGTCTGCACAGGCAATGGGATGCAGATCTTCATCCGCGTTGACCTACCCAACAACGGAACGACGCGCCAGCTCATCAAGGCCTTCTTAAAGGCACTTGCGGTGCGCTTCAACACCCCCGGCGTAACCGTCGATCTGAGCGTCTCCAACGCGGCCCGCTACGTGCGGGTACCGATGACGGTCAACCGCAAAGGGCCGCACTCCGAGGAACGGCCGTGGCGCATTGCAGCCCTGTGGCGTGACTTTGAGCAGAGCGCACCAACCTCGGCAGAAACCTTGGCGTCAATTGCTGGCCCGCGTGAGGCGACCGAGGAAGTCACGCCCGGCGCAGCGTCTCACACCTGGGATGAACTGCCAGCCGACGAGCAGCAGCGGAAGATTGAAGACATCCAATCCGCATTGCCTCATCTCGACCCTGATGACCGTGCCGAGTGGGTCGCGGCGGGTCGCGGCGGGTCAAGCCTTGAAGGAACTAGGCGAAAGAGGCTTCGAGCTGTGGGCCTCTTGGTCGGCCACCAGCAAGCGCTTTCCGGGCGGTGACGGCCTGGAGAAGTGGAACAGCTTCAAGGGTGAGCGCACAGGCCATCAAGCCATCTTTGCGAAGGCGCAGGACCGCGGTTGGAAGAACCCACGCGCATTAGACATCGCTGCGGTTGGCTTTGGCCAAGCCGGCCAGTCCCTAGAAATCATGCGTCCGCTGATGCCGTTTGGCGATGTCCGCGACGGCACCACCACGACCGAACCCCTCACCCAGCACGGCAACGCGCTACGGCTGAAGAAGCTCACGCTGGGGGAGCTTCTTCACGTTTGGGAAAAGCGCCTTTGGCTCAAGTGGATCACCCAGGCATGGCGCAGATCAGACGCCGCGGAGGTGCGCGACCTCGCACTATCGCTGCTGCCAAAGATGATCTACCAAGAGGGAACGCAAGCACTGGCCCACGACTTCCGCCGCTTCGCTGATCACGCGCGCAAGTCCTCAGAAGCCCACTACGCGGCGCAAACCGTGGACATCCTTGGAGGCATGCCCGATGTCCGGATTGCAGCGTCAGACCTGGACGCAGATCCTTGGATGATCAGCTTCGACAAGGGGCGCCAAGTCATCGACCTTCGCACCGCTGAGCACCGCGCGGCCCAGCCTGGTGACTTCGTCACCAGATCTCTGAACGTCGATTCTTTGGGCGAAGTGGCTAAGGCGGTGCGCTGGCATCGGTTCGTTCAAGAGATCTTCTCGCACGATCCTGAGCTGATCTCTTGGATTCATCGCTTCTGCGGATATGCCCTTACCGCATTGACCGTTGAACAGTTCTTTCTGTTCCTGTTCGGCCATGGTGCCAATGGCAAGTCGGTGTTTACGGAGGTCTTGCGCGACCTGTTCGGGGACTACAGCTTAGCGGTGGCACCGGCCACGTTGTGCGATGACAAGCGGACCGGCGCAGGCGCCTCCCCTGACCTCGCACGGCTTGATGGGATGCGCCTCGCCATTGCACCTGAGGCTGAGACCTCAAGCACGCTGGCCGAGTCGTTGGTCAAGGGGCTGATTGCCGGTGACGTAATGTCGGTGCGGGTGCCCTATGGCATGCCGTTTGAGATGAAGCCGGTCCTGAAGCTGATGATGACCGGCAATCACAAGCCGCGCATCCTTTCGACTGATCGCGGCATCTGGCGTCGCGTGCGCCTTGTCCCCTTCCTTGCCAACTTCGAAGGCCGCGCCGACAAGAGCCTCACGGACACGCTCAAAGCGGAGAACCCGAGTTCGACACCAACCGCTGTAAGTGCTTGATCCGTATAGGTCAGCCCTAC
>JBDTQF010000160.1:0-9125 GCA_039932275.1 Burkholderiales bacterium | reverse complement strand
TGGACGTGCTGGAGTGGGTGATCGACAAGGTCGACCTGATCCTGATCATGAGCGTCAACCCGGGCTTCGGCGGGCAGAGCTTCATCGATACCGCGCTGCGCAAGGTCGAACGCGCCCGCAAGATCATCGAGGCCAGCGGCAAGGACATCCGCCTTGAAGTGGACGGCGGCATCAAGGTCGACAACATCCGCCGCGTCGCCGATGCCGGCGCCGACACCTTCGTGGCCGGCAGCGCCATCTTCGGCAAGCCCGACTACAAGGGCGTGATCGACGCGATGCGCGCGGCGCTGGCGGCCTGAGCCGCCCGTTGCGCGGCACTGGCGCGACCGTTTGTGCAGCACGCATGCGGTGGTCTCCTGGTGTCTGCATCAAGCGGATTCAGCGGAAATCGGGCCGGCGCTTCTGTACGAAAGCGGTTACGCCCTCCTGCCCGTTGACCGTGCCGGCACAGGCCGAGATCTGGCGGCCTTCCAGTTCCATCTGCGTCTCCAGGCCATTGCCGAAGCTGGCCAGCAGCAATTGCTTGATGCCGGCATTGGATTCGGGCGAGCCCTGCGTGAGCTGGCCGACCATTGCGCGCACCTCGTCCATCAGGGCGGCCTGCGGTACCACCCGGTTGACCAGGCCCCAGTCCAGCGCTTCGGCGGCGGTGAGCCGGCGGTTGGTGTACATCAGCTCCTGCGCCCTGCGCAGACCCACCAGCCGCGGCAGGAAGTACGACGAGCTGCCGTCGGGGCTCAGGCCCACGCCCGAATAGGCCATCGTGAAGCTGGCCTCTTCGCAGGCCACCACCAGGTCGGCCGCGACGGCCAGGCTCATGCCTGCGCCCGCAGCGATGCCGTTGACCGCCGCCACCAGTGGCACGCGCATGCGCGAGAAGGTCGAGACGGCGCGGTGCAGGTCATCCGCCAGCAGCTTGATCTCGGCCGGCAGCCGCTCGCCGAAGGCCGCCATCGCCCGCACATCGCCACCGGCGCTGAAGAACCGGCCAGCGCCAGTGAACACCACCGCCTTGAGGCCCGGTGCGGCTTCGCAGGCTGCGGCGGCATGGGCCAGCTCGCGCGCCATGGCGTGGTTGATGCCATTGGCCTGGTCGGGTCGGTTCAACGTGATGATGCGAACGGCCGCTTCGTCACCCACAGTGATCGTGGTGTAGTCGGGCATGGGGTCTCCTCGGTCCTTGTGTGGCGCGATTCTGTAGGAGGCGGCCAGGGCCGCGCATCGCCCGTTCGAGGGCTCGAAGGCCCGTCCGTCACGCGGCCGGGCCCGACACCAGGCCTGCCGCGACGGCCTCGCGACGCAGCGGCATGTGGTCCAGGTCGGGCCGGTGGTGGGGATCGACGTGCGTCATCATGTTGATCACCCGGTGACGCTCCAACACGCGCTGGCGGGCGATCACGGCAATGTCGTGGCCGGCCTCCACGCTCAGGGTGGCCTCCACCTCGATGTGCGCGTCCACCACGATCATGTCGCCCATCTTGCGGGTGCGCACGTCGTGCACGTCGGCCACGCCGGGGGTCTCGCGCAGCGTGCGGCGGATGGCCTCGACCTCCTGCTCATCCACCGCGCGGTCCATCAGGTCGTTGAGCGCACTCCAGCCAAACTGCCAGCCCATCTTGGCCACCATCAGACCAACGATCAGCGCGGCAATCGGATCGAGCAGCGGGTAGCCCGCGAGGTTGCCGGCGATGCCCACGCCCACCACCAGCGACGAGGCGGCGTCGGAGCGCGCATGCCAGGCATTGGCCACCAGCAGGCTCGACTTGACACGCTTGGCCACCGCCAACATGTAGCGAAACAGCGCCTCCTTGGCCACCAGCGCAACGCCGGCGGCCCACAGCGCCACCGCATGCACCGTCGCAATGCTCTCCGGCGCTTGCAGCTTGTGCACGGCGGACCACAGCATGCCCACCCCCACGACCAGCAACAGCAGGCCCAGCACCAGCGACGCGGCGTTCTCGAAACGCTGGTGACCATAGGGATGTTCGACGTCGGCATCCTTCTGGCTGTGGCGCCCGGCCAGCAGCACGACGAAGTCGGCCACCAGATCGGACAGCGTATGCAGGCCATCGGCCACCAGGCCCTGCGACCTGGCGAACACGCCCAGCACGATCTGCACGGTGCTGAGCACCACATTGACCGCCACACTGACCCAGGTGCTGCGTGCCGCCGCCGCGGCACGGTCGGCGGGGGTGAAGCGGACGTCTTCCGGGTCGTCGACGAGGTCGGTGAATTTCATGTCGGCAAGGCATGTCGGCACGCACAGGAGCGTGCAGTGAGCCTACCGCAGATCCCGGCGCCGCCCGTCAGGTGGACACGTCCGCGCCCGAAGGCTCGCCCAGGCCAACCACCTCGCAGCGGTCACGACCCAGCCGCTTGGCTTCGTACAGGGCCGCATCGGCCTGTCGCAGCAGGGCCGGGCCATCCAGCTCGCCCTGGGTCCACACGGCCACACCGACGCTGGTGGTGAAGCGGAGTTCAAGACCATCCGCCATCACGGGCTGCCGGGCGGCTTCTACCAGGCTCTGCGCCACGCTCAGCGCGTCGTCGGGCCGGCCGAGGTCCTCCAGGATGACGGTGAACTCGTCGCCGCCCAGCCGCGCCACCGTGTCGCTGGTGCGCACACCCTCGACCAGGCGCTGCGCAAAGGTCTTCAACAATTGGTCGCCGGCGTCGTGGCCGCGGGTGTCGTTGACCTGCTTGAAGTGGTCGATGTCGAGAAACAGCACGGCCATCGGCCGGCCGCGCTGCCGAGCCCGCTGCACCGCCTGCTCCAGGCGCACGACGAACAGGGCGCGGTTGGGCAGGCCGGTGAGCGGGTCGGTTTCCGCCAGCAGCCGCAGGCGCTCCTCGGCCGCCTTGCGTTCGTTAATGTCGATCTCGATGCCCGCCAGGCGCACGGCGTTGCCGTTGGCATCGCGCTCAAACACGCGGCCGTGGCGGCGCAGCCACACCCAGCTGCCGTCCAACCGGCGGCCCCGGAATTCGATTTCGTAGGTGTCGGTCTTACCGGACAAGGTCTGCAACAGGTCGCCCATCAACCGATCGGTGTCGTCCGGGTGCACCAGGGCGAGCTGCTCGCGCGACGTCGTCACCTGCTCGCACGGCGCACCGCCGCGGTGAACCGCGCCCTGGGCACTCATGTAGAAGCGGCCGGCGGGAATGTCCCAGTCGAACAGGGCCAGCTCCGAGCCTTCGAGCGCCAGGCTCAACCGCTCTTCGCTGCGGGCCAGGCGCTCCTGCGCCAGATGGCGCTCGGTCACATCGATGACCATCGCGCAAAGCTCCACCACCCGCCTGGGGTCTGGCCCCTCCGGATCGAAGCACGGCGCCAGCGTGACCTCGACCCAGCGCTCCCGATCCCCCTGCAGCAACCGACGCTGATACAGCGTCGGCTGGCCGGCCCAGGCGGCCTGGAAGTGGTGCCGCACCTCCGCATACACCTCTTCGCCGTAGGCCTCGGCCACACTGCGCCCAACCAACGTCTGCGGATCGACGTCGAGGCGAGCGCGGAAAGACTCGTTGAGGAACAGGAAGCGCTCATCCTTGTCGAGCAGGGCCAACTGGGCCGGCACCTGGTCGGTCACCTTGCGCAGCAGCGCCCGGGAGGCCTGCAGGGCCTGCGTGCGTTGCTGCAGCGCTTCGTTCGCCTGGTTCAGCGTGGCCGCCAGGAACGCCACCTCGCTGACGCCGTGCAGCGGACGCCTGTCCACCGGCTCCCCCCGCCCCACGCGCACGGCCCGCTCGGACAACAGTCGCAAGGGGCGCGCCACCCGCTCGGCCGCCCAGACCGCCAGCAGCAAGCCGACGCCCAGCATGGCCACGCCAAAGACCAGGCTGCGCTGCAGCCGGGCCATCGCCGGCGCGATGGCGTCATCGCTGGGGACACCGACGAACACCGTCCACGGCACCGCCTTCATGGGGGCATAACCGAACAGGCGCAATGTGCCAGTCTCGTCGCCGCGCTCCGCCGCACCGGCGACGCGCTGGCGCAGCTTGGCCAGCTCGGCCGGGTCGTCGATCAGGCGCCGGCCGACCCAGCTCGCTGCATCGTGCGACCGGGTGATCACCCGACCGTCGGCATCCAGTACCGTGACCAGCGCCCCGGTAGGCAGGCTGTCCTCGGTACCAAGCAGCCGGTAGAGCTGGTCGACCCGCACGGCGATGGCCATCACACCGATCAGCTGGCCGCCGTGCAGGATCGGCGTGGCCAGCCCCACCAACGGCTCACCCGACACACTGGACGCCACCGGCGAGACCACCACCAGCCCGCCCTTGCGCACGATCTCCTGGAAGTAGGGCTTGTCGGCGACCGACGGCATGCGCACACCGACCGCAGGCACCAGCGAGGCAACATAACGCCCCTCGGCCGTCCAGACACTGAGGTTGTAGATCTGCGCGCGCACCTCGGGCGGTAATTCGCGCAGCAGCGCATCGACGCGCTGCGGCTCGTGCACCACCGGGCCGACGCTCTGGCCGAGCGTGCCCAGCAGCAGCGTCAACCGGCCCAGCTGCTCGTCGAGCCGCGCGGCCGCCAGCAGCGCGGCGGCGCGCACTTCACGGCGGGCATGGTCGCGCTCGGTGTCCAGGTTGACCACCAGGCTGGCGGCCATGTAGACCAGGAACGGCACGCCCAGGGCCATCACCAACAGCAGCAGGTGCGTGCGCACCCCCATCGGGCCGGTCCAGCCGGTCAAACGCCTCAGCATCCCGCAACACCGCTGGTAAAGCGCGCAGCCATTGCAGACGGCGCCGCTGGATGCAGGCTGGGATGACGACGCGAACACATCGCGGAGATTCGGAGCACCTTCATCGGTAAACCTTCAGAGCGACAGCCCTGCCGCAGGCCATCGGCGCAGATGGATCAAAGCTCATTGTGCCGGCGGGGGCGCCGGGGCACACGCCTCGTCCTGCGCCGCCGCCGGTACCGCACCCAGCCGCGCCAGCCCCGCAGCGCCATCTGCGCGCCGAGCCAGGTGGCAAAGAAGCTGAAGACGATGTCACTGAGGAAGTGGCCGCCCTGCAGGACGCGGGCGAGTCCAAACACGCTGCCGCAGACCAGCCCGATGACCAGCCAGCGCCGGCGCGCCGCCGGTGGCGCCAGCAAGCCCAGCGCCAGCAGGCCGAAGCCGGCCGCCGCGTGGCCGCTGACGAACGAGCAGTTGCGTTCACACAGGGCCGACGGCGCCAGCGGCGGCTGGTAGGCCAGCGTGCCGCCGAAGGCCGTGACGTCGGCCGGCCGCGGCCGGCCCCAGTGGTTCTTCAGGCCCTGGTCGATCATCAGGCCCTGGCCGATGACGGCGGCCACCAGCGCCAGGCCGGCGCGCTGGCGCCAGCGCCGGCCCACACGAATCGAGCGCCCCAGCAGCGCCACCACCAGCAGCCCCAGCGCCAGCCCGCGACCGACACGCGGCACGCCGGTGTACAGCGCCTGCACCCAGGCCGCGTCGCGCCAGACGAAGCCCTCGCCCGGGCGCCAGGCCCAGGCGCTGACGCGCAGGTCAATCTGCGGCCACAGCGCGAACACACCCAGCGCCAGCGCCAATGCGATCAGCACCGCCACCTGCTCGCGGGTGCGTGCCGACCACCGGATCGCCTGCGCTGCGCCCAGCATCAGCGGTAGCCCTGGAAGTCGTGCAGCACGTACAGCCGCACGGTGACGATGCGCCGCGGCGCCACCTCGACCCGGCTCTGCAGCACTTCCAGCACGCTGCCGAAGCGGGCCAGCACCGGCGGCGGCAGGGGCTCTTCGCTCAGGAACAGCACGTCGCGGCCACGCAGGCTCTCCAGCTCGGTGCTGAGCTGGTAGTGGTTGTCGGCGCGGTGCTCGGGGTTCCAGGCGCGCGGGCGCACGCCCAGGTCGCGCCACTGGTAGGCCGCTTGCGACAGCAACTGGCGATCACCTGACACCACCGGCCAAGCGGCATGCGCCTGCATCACCGGGCGCAGGTCGGCGAAGGCGCGGTCGTGGCCACGCATGCGCACCAGCGCGTCCCACTGCGATGGCAGCGGCCGGCTGGCCAGCCGCGCCAGGTCGGCAGCGTGCGTCACCAGCGCCACCGCCAGCAGGTTGAACAGCACCGTCGCGAGCAGCCAGCGTGGCCGCCCCTGCAGCACCCGGCCCAGCAGCAGCACCGCGCTGAGGTAGGCCGGCGCGGCCCAGTTCATGTGGGCGTGGGCATTGATCGATTGCGCAATGGCCAGCCCCAGCAGCGGCAGCGCCAGGACGAGGAGATAGCGCAGTTCGTCGCGCTGCACCCCGACGTTACGCACCGCCACCGAACGCGCCGACAGGGCCTCGGCTGCGCTGCTGCGGGCCAGGGCCAGCGGTTCGGCCGGCCCGGCCACCGCGCGGCGGCGGCGCCAGCCGCGCCAGGCCGCCAGCACCAGCGCCAGCGTCGCCACCGGCCCGAGCAGCAGCGTCTGGCTGGCGAGGAATTCGGCCAGCGCCGGCAACCCACCGGCACGGTGCGCGGTGGCGGTGATTTCCATCGTGTGGCGCAGCGTCGGCGCGCCATTGTTCAGGTTCCAGAGCAGGTGCGGCAGCACCCAGCCGATGGCGATCAGCGAGGCCAGCAACGCGCCGGCCAGCCGCGCGCGCCACGCAGCCCAGCCGGCACCGCGCGGGCCCCAGGCCCACAACGCCCACAGCAGGCCGGGCACGATGGCCACCATCGTGTACTTCGACAGCACGCCCAGCCCCAGCGCCGCGCCCAGCACCACCCAGGCGCCCCAGTGCTGCGCCGCATCGCCGGGCTCGTCCGCATCAACCATCGGCGCCGGGCCCAGCGCGAGCCAGCCGGCCCAGGTCGCCACCGCCCAGCACAGCAGCAGCGGCGCATCGGTACTGACGAACAGCCCCAGCAACCCAGTGAGCGGCGCGGTGACGAAGGCCAGCGCGGCGATGGCACCGGCCCGCGGGCCGAACATCGCCCGGCCGCAGCCCCACACGGCCAGCGTGGTGAGCGGGTACAGCAGCATGCCGGCGGCCTTGACGCCCAGCAGCCCGTCGCCCAGCACCTGGATGCTGGCGGCGATGAGCCAGGCGATCACCGGTGGCTTGGAGTAGTAGCCCCAGGCCAGCTCGCGCGCCCAGTCCCAGTACTGCGCCTCGTCGACGAACAGCGTGATGCCGCTGTGCGCAACCAGCCAGAAGCGGTAGCCGGTGAGCACCACGATCAGCGCCAGCAGGCCCCAGGCCGTCCACCGCGCCACCGGCATCCCTTGCGCCGACGTCATCGGCCCGCCCCCACGCCGCGCAGCAGCACATAGCCGCGCTGGGCATACAGGATCTCATAGGGATGTGCAGCGGGCAGCTTGTCGGCCCGCGCCAGCGCCAGCACGCCCGCGGGCAGCGGCTGCTCGCCGGGCCACTGCGGCGTCTCAGCCCGCGCATACAACGCGAAGCTGGGCATGCGCACGCCCCACTGCACGATCGGCGGCAGGCCGGGTGCGGGCAGGGCCGGTGCGGCGCGGCCGGGTATGGCGCTTGGCAGCTTGAGCGCTTCACGCGCGGCCCAACCGGCCTGGCGCACCGGCGCCTGCAGCAGCTGGCCCAGCCAGGGCACCAGTGTGCCGCTCACCACCAACGCCGCCATCACACAGCCCAGCGCCAGCACGGCGGGGGTCTGCGGCATAGCGCGTCGAACCCACCACGCGGCGATGAACAACACGGCTGCCAGCACCGCGGCCACGCGCAGCGCGCCGCCGCTGGGGCTGGTGGCGCCATCGAGCAGCGTGCGGTAGAGCGGATCGCTGGTCGTGCTGGCGAGCCGCGCCATGATGGACGGCAGCCCGGCAGCCAATGCCAGCAGCAGCAGCACGCCACCCAGCGCCACCACGCGGGCCCAGCGCGGCGCGCGGTCGAGCTGCACCGCCTGCTGCGCCGCCAGCAGGAAACAAGGCGTGGCACCGTACAGCACGTAGTGCGGCAGCTTGGTGCCCGAGAACGAGAAGAACACCAGCACGAAGCCGACCCACAACAGGCTGTAGCGCGCCAGCGGTTCGCCCCACAGCGTGCGCATGCGCGCAATCACCAGCGCCACCAGGCCCGACCACGGCAGCAGCAGCAACGGCAGCAGCACGAAGTAGTAGCCGACGCTGCCGCCATGGCCTTCGAGCGTGCCGCCGTAGCGCGCCAGGTTGTGCTTGACGAAGAAGCCGTCGATGAAGGCCTGGCCATGGCGCTGCAGCGCATAGGCATACCAGGGCAGCGCAATGGCCAGCGTGAGCAGCCAGCCGCGCCAGTCGAGCACCGCACGGCGCCAGTCGGCAAAGCGGCGCGTGCTCAGGCAGTACAGCAGACTCACCGCACCCGGCACCAGCACCGCGATCGGGCCCTTGGTCAACAGGCCCAGGCCGACCCAGGCATACAGGCGCATCAGCGGGGCCCGGCGCGGTACACCGGCGGCGACCGATTCGAGGTAGCGCCAGGCATCCAGCGTGGCCAGCGCCAGCAACAGGTTGAGCAGGCCATCGGCGGTGGCCGCGCGGCCGATGGCCAATACACCCACGCTGGTGACGGTGAACACCCCCGCCAGCCAGGCCACGCCCTCGCCCAGACGCGGCCGCGCAAACTGCACCACCGCCAGCGCCCAGCCCCAGGCCGCCAGCACCGAGGGCAACCGCAGCGCCCATTCATGCAGCCCGAACATCGAGACCGACAGCGCCTGCAGCCAGTAGATCAGGATGGGCTTGTCGAACCGCGGCTCGCCGTTGAGCGTGGTGAAGCCGAAGTCGCCGTGCGCGAACATCTCGCGCGTGGCTTCGGAGAACGCGCCTTCATCCACATCGAACAGCGGCGCCGCGCCCAGGCGCAGCAGCAATGGCAGCAGGAGCAGCAGCGCCAGCAGCAGGCGCCAGCGGGGCGTGAGGCGCCAGATCACGGCAGGCAGCGCGCTCATGCCCAGGACACGGAGCCTTGAACCGCTCTGGCCCGCCCCTCGCGATTCATGCGACCGACAACTGCAGCCGCTTGCCCAGCACATGCAGTGCGTGGGCAATGCGCGGGATCTTGGTCACATGCCCGGGGTCGAGCATGCGTCGCACTTCTTTTTCATCGACACCCAGCCGCCGCGCCAGTTCGGTCTTGTTGACCTGCGCCTCGCGCATCGCTTCGTACAGTG
>JBDTQF010000159.1:0-9135 GCA_039932275.1 Burkholderiales bacterium | reverse complement strand
CTCGCAGGCCACGTCGTAGCGGCCGGCGATGAACAGCACCGGCATGTCGAGCCGGCCGCCGTTGACGGCGCGCTCGGCATAGGCGCGGTTGGCTGCGTCGTTCATGTAGTACGAATCGGGCCCGAAGAAGCTGTTGCGGGCGAGTGCTTCGGCGTAGGCGCACAGCTCGGCCTCGGACAGCACGGCGTGGTCGCGCGGCAGGTCGGGGGCGCGCTCGGCGCCGCCGAACCAGCCGTTGTCTTCCATCATCCGGGCGTTGGGGCTGAGGGTGCCCAGGTGGGCCGGTTTGCCGCGCCGGAAGATGGTCTGTATCAGCGCGCGCGGGTCGGCGTCGAAGACGCTGGTGGCGCGCTCGAAGTGCTCGCGGTAGAACTGCATGTAGGCCCATTGGCCCCACGGGAAGCGGTCTTCGGGGTAGACGTTGCGGTCCACCAGCGTCACCAGGTTTTCCATGCCCAACTCGACGGTGCGGTAGGGGATGCACAGGCTGGCCACTGCATGGCAACGCTCGGGGTGGTGGCTGGCGATGTTCCACACCGTCGGGCTGCCCCAGTCGTGGCCGACCCACACCGCCTTGTCGACGCCCAGTGCGTCGACCAGTGCCAGCATGTCGCCCACCACTTGCTCCTGCGCGTACGCGTCGTGCCGCTCGCGGGGCGCGGCCGAGCGGCCGTAGCCGCGCATGTCGGGCGCGACGGCGCGAAAGCCCATCGCGCCGAAGCAGGGCAGCACATGGCGCCAGCTCAGCGACAGCTCGGGCCAGCCGTGCACGAAGACGATGAGCGGCCCGTCGTCGGGGCCGCATTGCAGGTAGAAGGTTTCGTGGCCCGGGGCGCGGACGAAGTGTTCGGTGATGGGGGCAGGTGTCATGGGGCAGCGCACGGAGGTGGACCGGGCGATGTTCAGGCTCAGGCTTTGGCCGGCTGCGGCCAGGCCTGCGGCACCTTGGTGGCCAGCCAGCGTGCCAGTACGCCGTTAACCTCGGTCGGCTTTTCCTGCGCCATCCAGTGTCCCGACAGCACGGCCTCGAAGGTCAGGTCGCTGCAGTAGGCCTTCATCGGATTGGCCAGCGTTGAATCCACCGATTCACAGGTGATGTCGTAGCGCCCGGCGATGAAGAGCACGGGCATGTCGAGCCGGCCGCCGTTGACCGATCGTTCGGAGTAGGCCAGGTTGGCGGCGTGGTTCATGTAATACGAATCCGGCCCGAAGAAGCCATTGCGGGTGAGGCTCTCGGCATAGGCGCACAGGTCGGCCTCGGACAGCACGGCGTCGTCGCGTGGCACATCGGGCGCGCGGTCGGCGCCGCCGAACCAGCCGTTGAGCTCGAAGATGCGCGCGTTGGCATTGGGCTTGCCCAGCCCGGCGGGGTTGCCGCGCCGGAACATGGCCCGCACGAAGGCGTTGGGATCGGCTTCGAAGACGCTGGTGACGCGCTGGAAGTGTTCTTCGTAGTAGCGCATGTAGGCCCACTGGCCCCACGGCATGGTGTCCTGCGGGTAGATCTGGCGGTCCACCAGCGGCAGCATGGCTTCGATGCCTCGGTCGATGGTGCGGTAGGGCACGCACAGGTTGGCCACCGCGTGGCAGCGATCCGGATGGTGGCTGGCCATGCCCCAGGCGGTGGCGGTGCCCCAGTCATGGCCGACCCAGACCGCCTTGTCGGCGCCCAGCGCGTCGAGCAATGCGAGCATGTCGGCGACCAGGTGTTCCTGCGCGTAGGCGCCATGTTGGCCGCGGTGCACGGCCGAGCGCCCATAGCCGCGCATGTCGGGCGCGACGGCGCGAAAGCCCATCGCGCCGAAGCAGGGCAGCACATGGCGCCAGCTCAGCGACAGTTCCGGCCAGCCATGGATGAACACGATGACCGGCCCGTCATCGGGACCGGACTGCAGGTAGAAGGTCTCGTGGCCCGGGGTGCGGACGAAGTGCTCGGTGATGGCGGCAGCGTTGGTTTGCATGGTGGCCGAGGTGAAGGTGAGGACGAAGGGCGGGCCCGCATGCAGGCCACACGGCGTAAGTCGCAATATCCTGACTATAGTTTTTTCGGGCCGACGTCAGTGCGCCGAGACCCTGTGCTGATCGGCCGTCAGCGCAGCGTGGCGATGAAGTCGAGGATGAGTTGTTCGACCCGCGCCGTATTGCCGGGCGCGACGATGTCGCCTGCCAGCACATGGTGGTTCAGGCTGGTATCGGGTTTCAGTGCCACCAGCGACTTGCGTGACGAGCCGAAGCGGACGAATTGGCGCTCGGTCTCCTGCGCATCGACGACGCGGTCGTCAGGCGAATAAATCACCTGCACCGGCTGGGTGAAGCGCGCGAGGTCGGCGTCGCGCACATGCACCACCAGCCCCATCATCGGCACCAGCGCCTTCGACGGGTGGCGGTGCGTCCAGTAGCGCGCATGGTCGGCGTTGAGGTCGGGCCAGACAAACTCCTGACCGACGATGGCCCGCGCGATCTGCGCGCCCCAGGGCCAGGTGAGCATCACCGAGCGGTGGTCGCGCGGGCCGAAGTTGGGCGAGATCAGCACATAACCCAGCACCGTCGGGTCGGCCTGCTGCGCCGGCTGCAGCGCCAGCCAGGTGGCCAGCGTGCCACCGGTGGAGGTGCCGATCACCAGCACCTTCTCGCCCAGGCGGCGGCCGATGGCCAGGGCTTCGTGCGCGTCGTTGAGCCAGTCGTTGATGCTGGCCTCGCCCAGTGCCGCGCCACCGCGGCCATGGCCGGTGAGCCGGGTGTAGAAAAGGTTGGCACCGAGCTGCGCCGCCAGGTGGTCGGCCAGCGGTGCGGTCTCTCGCCGGGTGGCCGAGTAGCCATGCAGATACACCAGCGCCAGCGGCGTGCGGCGCTGGTCGGCATGGGCCCAGACAATGCCCTTCTGTGTGCTGGGCGTGAGGTCTGTGAAGCGGGCTTCGGACTGGGCCAGGTAGGCGTCCAGGTCGGCCGGCAGCGCCAGCGGCTTCAGGTGCGTATCGACCACTGGCCGCGGGCCGGCGAAGAACAGCGCGAACAGGGCCAGAACGGCGACCGCCAGGCCACGGAGCAGTGATTTCATGCGAGATTGTGAGGCTGGAATGGCGAGTGCCGGCGTCGCTGGCGCCTGCCTACACTGCCCCGATGGAACCTTTTAAGAACCTGCTCAATGCCGGCGTGGTAGCAGCGGCGGGCGCCCATCTGCAACGGGTCTGGCCGGCCTTCGAGCGGCAGCGCTTCGAGCAGCTCGCCGTCGATGGGCTGGATGCATTGGAGTTCAAGGCCCGCGCGGTGCACATCGCCGCGGCGTTGGCGGCCTGCCTGCCGCAGGACGACTTTGATGTCGCTTGTACGGTGCTGGAGGCCAGCCTGGCGCCGCGGCTGGAGGAGGGCGCCGAAGGGGGTACGACGCCGCGCACGTCGGACGCTGGATTGGCCGGCTGGATCGTCTGGCCGATGGGTGAGTTCGTCGCCCGGTTCGGCCTGCAGCACCCGGAGCGGGCGCTGGCCGCGCTGCATGCGTTGACACAGCGCTTCACCGCCGAGTTCGCGATCCGCCCGTTGATCGCGGCGCATCCGGATCTGGCCTTTGCGACGCTGGCTCGCTGGGTGAGCGACCCCAGCCCGCATGTGCGCCGGTTGGTCAGCGAAGGCAGCCGGCCGCGCCTGCCCTGGGGCCTGCGGCTGCAGGCGCTGGTGGCCGACCCCACGCCGACGCTGCCGCTGCTCGAAGCCTTGCAGGACGACCCCAGCGAGTACGTTCGGCGCAGCGTGGCCAACCACCTCAACGACATCGCCAAGGACCACCCGCACCGCGTGGCCGACTGGATCCAGGCGCATCTGCCCGGCGCACCGCCCGCGCGCCGCACCTTGCTGCGCCACGCCAGCCGGACGCTCATCAAGCAGGGTGATGCGTGCATCCTGGCACTGTGGGGGCTGGGTGTGCCCTTCGACGGCGAGGTGGCCTTCAGCCTCAGCCACACCGAGGTGTCGGTGGGTGACGCACTCGCGCTGGCGCTGCACCTGCAGCCGCGCGGCTCGACCACGCAGGCGCTGGAGATCGACTACCTGGTACACCACGTCAAGGCCAACGGCCAGAGTTCGCCCAAGGTGTTCAAGGGCTGGCGGCTGCAACTGACCGCGGGAGAGGCTCGGGCGCTGCGCAAGACGCACTCGCTCAAGCCCATCACCACCCGCCGCTACCACCCGGGCCTGCACCGGGTGGAGGTGCAGATCAACGGCCGCGTGGTGGCCGAGGCGGCGTTCGTGCTGCGAGCATGAGGTCGATCAAAGGCCCTGGCCAAGTCGGCATGAAGGCGCCCGGTGGCTTCGGGTTATCCCTCGCACCCGTGGCGAGGGATATCCGCAATGATCGGCGGCGTGGCTTGAAGATCGTACATTAGTACAACATATTTCCTGTCAAGCCATCAAGACGGGTTTCTCCCGGCTTGCGAGAGCACTTCGTTCCGCGATCATGCGGAACGGGAGTCGAACTTAAGTTCAGTTTTTAGGACAAGTGTCCCTACACGACCGATTCAAGCAAGCGCGGCCCATGGAGCGCGCGCAGGCATCAACTTAGGAGATTCCATGATCAAGAAACTAGCCATTGCCCTGGGCATCGGCGCTGCGCTGCACGGCGGCGCGTGGGCCCAGGAAACCATCAAGATCGGTGTGATGGACATCGACAGCGGTCCCTATGTGACTGTCAGCAAGTACCACGTCGACGGCGCGAAATACATGGTCGATGTGCTCAATGCGCAGGGCGGCGCGCTGGGCCGCAAGTACGAGCTGGTGGTGCAGTCGTTCCAGGGCACGCCGGCCACCGCCGTTGCAGCCGCCACCAAGCTGGTGGATCAGGGCGGGGCTCTGGCGATCCTGGGCATGAACTTCTCGTCCACCTCGATCGCGGTAGCGGCCAAGATGCCGCAGATGAATGCGTTGTTCATCGACAACTCGTCGGCGTCCAGCGATCTCATCGGCAAGTACTGCAACCAGAACTACTTCCACGTTGCGGTCACCGACTCGATGAACCTGAACGGACTGCGTGCGCAGGTGAAGGCCAGTGGTGCCAAGACGTGGGACCTGCTGTCGGTGGACTACTCGGCCGGCCATGACTTTGCCAAGGGCTTCGCCACGTTGGTGGCGGAATCGGGCGGCAAGATCCAGAGCACGCTGTTCGCGCCGCTGACGACCACCGACTTCGGCAGCTACATCTCACAGATGGGTGCCAAGCCGTCCGAGGCGCTGATGGTGTTCTTCCCGGGTTCGGGCGCCATTGCGCTGGCCAAGCAGCAGCAGCAGTTCGGCTGGTTCGGCAAGTACAAGACGGTGCTGACGCAGTTCTTTACCAACGACACGCTGATCGATGCGCAGGGCGACACGACCGCTGGCCTGTTCACCCTGCAGGGCTATCACTCCGCATGGCCGGGTGAGCGCAACGCCGCGTTCGTGAAGGCGTTCGAATCCCGTTTCAAGTACAAGCCGACTTACCCGGCCGGCGACATGGTGGTCGGCATCGAAGTGCTGCACCAGGCCATCCTGAAAGCCAAGTCGACCGACGTGGCGGCGGTGCGCGCGGCGCTCAGAGGTTTGAAGACCCAGACCATCGTTGGCGACGTCGAAATGCGTGCGGCGGACCATCAACTGCTGCGTCCGATGGGCGTGGCGCAGGCGGTGAAGGTCAGCGATGGCAAGGGCACGATCGTCTTGAGGTCGGTCGAGCCGACTTCGCGCATTACGCCGGACGTCAGTCCGGAGTGCAAGATGCCCTCCTGAGGGCTGATCGACGGCGGCGTACCCACGCCGTCTGGTACGCATGGGATGTCGCATTCCATGCCCCACAGGGCGGCGCATGCCGCCCTGTTTGCATTTGGCGTGCGCATCTCGCCGTGGGTGATCCACGATGGGAACGTGATCTCGGCCTCTCCGCTTTCAACGGGGAATACCCCATTGTGATGGTTCGACCATTTGGCGATCATTTCATGCCGACGGTCGGCGGTGGGAGCTGCGTTGATTGCGAGAAGATTTGAAGGGCGTGTGGCCCTGGTGACGGGTGGCGCTTCCGGCATCGGTGCCGGTGTGGTGGCACGACTGGCCGCAGAAGGCGCCAACGTTGGTGTGCTGGACCGTGACTTTCCAAAAGCCCAGGCCGTGGCAGCCAGCCTGGGCGACCGCGCACGCGCGGTGCAGGTCGATGTGTCCGACGAAGCGGCCGTGGCCGCTGCAGTGCTGGCCGTAGTGGACTGCTTCGGCCGGATCGACGTGGCCGTGAATGCGGCCGGCTACGGGGTCTCGGCCGAGGTGGTGGACCTGACGCGGGAGCAGTGGCAAGGCGTGCTGGACGTCGACCTGACGGGCGTGTTCCTGTGCACCAAGCACGAAGCGCAGCAGATGCTGCGCCAAGGGGGCGGCGGGGCCATCATCAACATTGCCTCGGCCAATGGTGCACAGCCCGGTGAGGGCATGGCCGCCTACTGCGTGGCCAAGGCCGGCGTGGTGATGTTCAATCAGGTGGCAGGCATGGAGCTCGCGCCGCACGGCATCCGAGTGGTGGGCGTCGGGCCGGGGCTGACCGAGACGCCGTTGACGGCGCCCTTCCTGCAGAACGAGACGATGCGCTCGGCGTGGATGCGCAACATCCCGGCCGGGCGCCCTGCGCAGGTGGACGAGATCGCCGGGCTGATCGCCTACCTGGCGTCGCCGGAGGCAGCCTACGTCAGCGGCGAAACCATCTACATCGACGGTGGCCTGCGCCAGCGGGCCTATCCCACGTTGAATGAACGACGCCCGGGTGGCTACACCCGTTCCGCCTTCCTCCAGGAAGTGCTGGGCAAGGGAGCACAGCCATGAAGGCGCTGGTCTACCAGGGCGAACGCACGCTGCGGTTGCAGGATGTCGCCGAGCCGGTGCTTGAGGTCGACGATGTGCTGGTGCGGGTGGCGGCGGTGGGGGTGTGCGGCTCCGACATGGGCCTGATCCGCGGCGAGATCCCTGCGGCGCAGACGCCGTTGATCCTCGGCCATGAATTCGGCGGCTGGCTGGACGACGGCCAGTTCGTTGTGGTCAACCCGATGCTGTCCTGCGGTACCTGCACGCGCTGCCAGGTCGGCAACACGCACCTGTGCGCCAAGCTGCGTGTGCTGGGCTTCCGGCGCTCCGGGGCCTATGCCGAGCGTGTAGCGGTGCCGCGACGCAACCTGGTGCCGGCGCCGGGCCTGAGCCCGCTGCAATCAGCGTTGGTGGAGCCGGTGGCCAACGGCGTGCATGCCTGGCACCGGGCCGGCCGGCCCACGGGCAGCGTGGCCATCATCGGCGCCGGCTCCATCGGCATGTGCCTGTTGCATGTGCTGGTGGCGAACGGCGTGCGCGACATCACCGTGGTCGATCCGATGGCCGAGCGCCAGGCCCATGCGCTGCGCGACGGGGCGCACCACGCCGCGGCCGAGCTGACCGGCGAGTACGACGCCGTGTTCGACGCGGCCGGCACCCAGGCTACGCGGTTGACGGCGGCCTGCTGCACCGCGCCCGGTGGTTTCGTGGCCCTGATCGGGCTGCACGACAACAAGCTCGACCTGTCCGCCAGCACCCTCATCGTGGGCGACCGCACGCTGTGTGGCTGCTTTGCCTACAGCCAGCAGGAATTCGCCGCCGCCGTGCCCTTGACGCAAAGCTTCAACCCGAGCTGGTTGCAGACCGTGCCGTTGCAGGCCTCGGAGGCCGCGATGCAGGCGCTGATCGACGGCACGGCGCCGCGCTCACAGATCAAGACGGTGTTCCAGGTGGCGGCCTGAACGGCGAGCCATCTCATTGCTTTTGCAAACAGGCGGCAGGGCCAGCCGGCATGCCGCAACCCATTCACAGGAGACGACAGATGATCAAGAAACTATTGGCCGCCGCGACCGCGGCCGTGGCCCTGCAGGGCTCGGCCCTGGCGCAGGGAAGCATCAAGATCGGCGTGCCGCTGGTCGAGGCCGGGCCGCTGGCCTTCATCATGACCTTCTACCAGGAGTCCATCAAGGCAGCGGTCGACACGCTCAATGCGCAGGGCGGCGCACTGGGTCGTAAGTACGAGGTGGTCACCCAGACCCACGCCGGCACGCCAGCCACGGCGATTGCGGCAGTGACGCGCCTGACGCAGCAGGACGGTGTGCCGTTCATCCTTGGCTTCAGCACCTCGCCGATGTCACTGGCGATCGGCCCCCGGCTGGCAGGGCTCAACGCACTGCAGATCGATGTCAGCTCCACCTCGGACGACGTCACCGGCAAGGGCTGCGCGACCAACATGTTCCGCACTTCGGTCAGCGATGCGATGCAGGTCAATGCGCTGAAGGGGCCGGTGAAGAAGCTGGGCCTCAAGACCTGGAACATCATCGTGCCCGACTATGCGATGGGCCATGACTTTGCCAAGCGCTTCGCTGCCAGCGTCCAGGAAACAGGCGCCACCGTGCAGACCACGCTGTTCGCGCCACTGGGCACGCCGGATTTCGGCTCCTTCATCAACCAGCTGGCGAGCAAGCCTGCCGAGGGCCTGGCGGTGGTGATCATCGGCTCGGACGCCATCAACTTCGCCAAGCAGGCCAAGCAGTTCGGCATGTTCGAGAAGTACAAGGGTGTGGTGGCGGCCAACTTCACCAACGAAGTGGTGCTGGGCGCGCAGGGCGATGCAACCGTCGGCGTCGCCACAGTGCAGGGCTACACCTACCAGTTCCCGTCACCGCGCAACGAGGCGATGGTCAAGCTCTGGGACAACCGCTTCAAGCGCAAGCCCAACTACCTGGAGGCCGAGGCCTACCTGGGCGTGGAAGTGCTGCATGCCGCCATCGTGAAGGCAGGTTCCACCGACCTGGCGGCGGTGCGCAGCGCGCTGGTGGGCTTGAAGACCAACACCATCGTCGGCGATGTCGAGATGCGCGGCGACCATCAGCTCGCGCGGCCGATGGTGTCCATGCAGATCGAACGCGCCGGCGAGGGCAAGGCCACCACGGTCTTCAAGAATGTGGAGCCGACGGCCAGCGTGATGCCAGTGGTCAGCCCGGAATGCAAGCTGTGAGGGCTGCGTGAAGTTGCCGTAGGCATGCCGCATCGCTGATCCTGCTGCGCGATGAGCCCGGTGGTTTCGTGGCCCTGATCGGGCTGCACGACAACAAGCTCGACCTGTCC
>JBDTQF010000158.1:0-9259 GCA_039932275.1 Burkholderiales bacterium | reverse complement strand
GAAGGCCAGCGGCGGGGTGCGCTACGGCTTGAACGACCGCACCGCGGTGCATGTGAGCGCAGGCCGCATCGAGGCACGGAGTTCGGCGGGCAATCGCTTCACGGCGGGCACGGTGGGCGCGGGGTTGGACTACCGGTTCTCGCTGCCCGGTTGGTGATTCCTTCGGCCAGTCGGAGCTCACCAGGGAAAATCGGTTGGCAACTCGATTGCACAGATAAATAGTCTAATTATGACAAATTCCTCGGTGAATACATATAGACTTCCGTGCAAATGCAAAATACGTGCACCCTTCAGCTTCACGCCGCCGGCATCTGGCACGACGTGGCGAGCGTGAGCCTGCTGAGCGCCGAGGACGACGGCTGGAAGGCCAGGACATACGCCGGCTACGCCGTTGATTGGGCCTTCCAATACCCGGGGGCAACGGACGCTCACGCGGCGTGCGCGCGCTGGCCGGTTGGCCTGGAACCGCTGGAGCAGCCGCACTGGCCGGTGTTCCTCATCGACCTGCTGCCCCAGGGCTTCGGACGGCAGGAGTTGCTCCGCCGCATCGGGCAATCTCCCATGGCGGGTGTCGCCGTGGACTGGCGGTTGCTGCTTGTCGGCGCCGGCAATCCGATCGGCAACCTGCGGGTCAAGGAAGCTGCCGCCTGGCTCACCACCCACGCGGGGCCACAACGTGGCTTCGCTGACGACGAGGTCGCAGAACGAGGCCACGAATTCTCCGAGTACCTCGCCTCCCACGGCCTGTTCGTCGCCGGGTCGTCGGGTGTTCAGGGCGAGTGGCCGAAGATCCTGCTGACGCGGGCCGACGACGGCCTGCTGTACCTCGACCACACGCTGCCGGACGAGCGTGCCGTACAGCACTACATCGTCAAGTTCGGCCGCGGCACCGACCCCCAACTGGCTGCCATCCTTCGGCACGAGGCGCCGTACATGGACATCGCTCACCGGCTGGGTCTGCGCGTCCATGCGCCATTGACCTTCCATCGCAGAGCCCTCTTCATTCCGAGGTTCGACCGGCGGGCTTCCGCTGGCGCCGTCACCCGGCTGGCGCAGGAGAGCATCGCCACGCTCACGGGCCTGCCGGGCTTCGAGGCGTTGCCAAGCCACGACCAGGTCTGCGAGGCGCTGATACGGCACTGCGCCGACCCGCAGGCCGAGGTGCTCGAATACATCAAGCGGGACATCGCCAACCTGGCGCTGCTCAACAAGGACAACCACGCGCGCAACACCGCCGTGCAGCGCGACCTCAACGGCCACATCGCGTTGACACCCCTGTACGACTTCGCGCCGATGTACCTGCATCCGGACGGCATCGCTCGCCGCATCCGGTGGGAGAACAACGACAACGGCCAACCCGACTGGCGCCGTGTGGTCGATCGCGTCTGCTCACTGGGCCCGCAGCTTCTTCTGCCCAAGCGCCGCAAGACAGCCGCTGCGCCGATCGCCCGCAAGCCCCTGGTCGCCGGCATCAAGGCCATGGCGCCCGCGCTGCGGCAGATCGCCGCAGAGGGCGAAACGATGGGGCTTGAACCCGCCGTCATCCACCACCTGCGCCCGCACATCCTCGCCAGAGCAGACGAGCTGGATGCGCTCGTCTGACCACCATGGACAAGCGCTACAACACCCTGTCCATTCCCGAACAACTGGCGTTGCGCAAGCAGGCCGTCGAGGACGTCCTGGCGCACCCTGAATGGTCGCTGGCTCAATCGGTTCGTCACCTCAAGAAGACCATGCGCCTGACCACCGCAGAGATGGCCAAACTCTCCGGCATCGCCCAGCGGACGATGCAGGACATCGAGCAAGAGCGCAGCGAAGGCACCGTTCAGACCATGAACCGCATCTTCGGGATGCTGGGGCTCAAGCTGGGCGTGGTGCGGATCTCGCAAGAGGCGAGCGCTACCGCGACCTGGACCGCGGCCAGGTCAAGATGATCGGCATCCAGGCCGACGCCATCGTCAACGACCATGTCTACATCCCCGTGCATGGCCTGGCGGTGAAGGCCAGCGGCGGGGTGCGCTACGGCTTGAACGACCGCACCGCGGTGCATGTGGCCGTGGGGCGGATCGAGGCCCGCAGCTCGGCAGGCAACCGCTTCACCGCCGGCACCGTGGGCGTCGGGTTGGACTATCGGTTCTCGATGCCGGGGTAGTGAGCGGCTGGCCGCGCGTGGCTCAGGACACCTCCACCACCGGCGCCAGGCCCGCGCCGGTTTTCTTCGCTCACCGGCAGGCCAGGCCGTCGAGCACGGCATGGGCGCGGGCGCGGTCGCCTTCCCTGGCGGCGACGGCCACGGTGGCCACACAGTTGCCGATCAGGTTGCCCAGGGCGCGGGCGATGCCCATGAACCAGTCGACCGACAGCACCAGCACCAGCACGACGCCCAGCGCCACCTGACCGAACAGGGACCGTGCGAATCGAAGCATGGAGGGTCTCCGGCAGTTGCGTTGAGGCAGCACGGGATCAGGCTGCGAGCTGGCTTGGCAGTTTCTGGGCCAATGGGGTGACGACCCCAAGTCATCGCTCAGCATCCAGAGCGTGATAGCCCAAGCCGCCGCTGGTGGTCGTCGCTCCCTTGGTGCGCTGCCGTGGAGGAGCCGAGACCTCGACGTCGGCACGCAGGTCACGCGGGAAGTCTGTCTGCCTCGTTCGCGCACGTTGGATCGCTGGATCCATCACCGATCGCATGCATCAACTGGCGGCACAGTTCGTCCAACCCGGGGTCTGCGCGCACGCGCTCGGCAGCGCTCTGGCAAGCCCCCGCCATGGCCGATGAGTCCAGCAACTGGCTCAATGCGCGTCGCAACGGGTCAGGGCGCAGGCGGCGGGACGGCAGGGTCAAGCCCACGCCCAATGTCCGCACACGCTGGGCGTTGTCAAACTGATCGAACGCCCAGGGCAGCACCAATTGCGGCACCCCTGCGTGCAGCGCCTCGGCCGTGGTGCCAATGCCGCCGTGGTGAACCAGGGCGGCGCTGAGCGGCAACAGGTGCTGCAGCGGCAGGTAAGGCTGCCACAGCAGGTCGGCAGCGGGTGGCAGGGCGAGCTGCTCGCGCTCAGCCGCCAGCACCACCGTACGCCGGCCCAGGGCCCGCGCGGCTTGCACCACCTGCGTCAACATGGCGCCGCCATGGCGCTGAAAGGTGCCCAGGGTTACGACCACCGGCGCTGTGCCGTTGACCAGGAAGGCCTGCACCTCGGCGGGCAGGTCGCCGCTGCCCGGCGGCTCGAACAAGGGGAAGCTGCCGCGCAACATGGGTTGCGGCCAGTCGGGTGCGGTGCGGGCAAACCATGGCGGGAACAGCGTGATCGACTGGTCCGCCACAGCCTGCAGGTGGGGCATGAAGTGCGGCACCGGCGCCAGGCCCAACGCCTGCCTGGCGGCATTGAGCTCAGGCAATGGCGCAGGGTCGATGAAGCGGCGGTCAACGCGTTGCCACAAGCGGCGCCGCAGCGCCATCGGCAGCCAGCGCGGGATGCGCAGCGGCCCGACCATCATGGGGTCATGGCAGGTGCGCAGGTTTTGGGGTGCCAGCCAAGCCGCCACCACGCGCAGGCCGGGCCGGCGGGCACGCGCCAGCGCCGCTGCGGGCAACAGCAACGGGTGCACCAGCAAGGTGGCGGGCTGGCGCGCCGGCAGAGCCAACGCGGCCTCGGGCAACGCTTCCAGGCTGTTGCGCAGGCCGCGCCAAAACACGGACATCGCGGTGCGCGGATCCCACAGGGCCGGGTCGTCTGCAGTGGCTTCGAAGCCGACCTGCGTGCCCAGGGCGCGGTAGTCCAAGCCACAGGCCTGAATCCGCGCCGAATGCACCGGGTTGGCGGCGAAGCTCACGGCGTGGCCCAGACGCTGCAGCGCCATGCCCATGCCCAACATTGGATGCATATCGCCCACTGAGCCGACGGTGGCGATGAGTACTTGCCCGAGTGGCTCGTGGCCTGCGGTTGGGATTGATGCGGTGAGGGGCGGCGAGGAACGTGGCTTCATGTCACCACTGTCGGGCCTGACGTTGCGTGAGGGTCAAGCCCGCCCTGGGCCGGTGGCAGCAGTCTGCAGGTAGTCTTTGACTGGCGCCGGCAGCATGGCCCCGGCGCGCAGCAGCGGCTCGGCCGCCATGGCGGCGTGCATCCGCGCAAGCAGCCCGGGGTCGTCACCCACCACCCGGCTGATCAGCGCTTGCAGCTGGGCGGCCAATGCCCGGGCTGGCTTTGACGAGGGTGGCAGGCCCTTGGCCATCAACGCCTCGGTCGCGCGGCCCAGCTGCTGCCACTGCGCAACGTCCACGCGGCGAAAGCGGCTCATCTCGACGGTGCTGAAGTGGCGTTGCCAGGCGGCCAGGCGCAGGGCAGTGGCTTGATCGATGTAGTGCACCAACGCCGGCTCGGCTGTTTGCGCGCTGCGGACCGGCGGCTCTTCCTGGTACATGCGACCCCAGCGCTCGATCAAATCGAAGTTGCCGCCCAGCCATTGGTGGATCAAACCCATCCAGTGCTGAGCCAGCGGCTGCACCCTGGGGTCGGTGGCGGGCACGCCGCTGTCCATCATCTGCCGTATCTGAGCCAGCAGCGGGCCCCACTCGGCGCGCAGGGCCTGCCAGTTGCCCACGATCAACTGGATCTCGTCGGCGCTGAAGTAGCGCGCGTAGGTGGCCATCAGCGCCAAGGAGTCCAGCCACTCGCTCATCTCGGGCTGCTTGCCGCTGGAGAACTTGTCCATCAACAAGGCCAGCCGGCCGCGCAGCGCACTGGCCTGGGCAATCTGGTGGTCGAGTGCGCGCATCTGGCGGGCTACGATCACCGGCAAGGCCTCACCGTCGCCGGCCAGCATGCTGGCGATCTGCTTGAGCGGCAGCCCCAGGTGGCGCAGCGCCTGGATGCCGTGCAGCCGCGCCACGTCGTCGCGGCTGTACAGCCGATAGCCCGACTCGGACCGGGCCGACGGCTTGAGCAGGCCGATCTGGTCGAAGTGATGAAGGGTGCGCACCGTGAGGCCAGTGCGCTGCGCGAGTTCACCAACCTTGAGTTGCATCGCCTGCGAGCATCCGTTGTTCGGGCTGAAGTATCGGCCACGGCATGGGCCAAACGCGTCCTACGAGACAGGCACCGGCTCCTGGCCGCCGGCGGTCATGCCTTGGCACGGGGCTTGAAGATGTGGATGGTCTCGCCGCGCGCGAGCATTGCCACCAGCTGGGCGATACGCCTGGCGATCTTGAGCCAGAGGCCGTCGGAGGTGGCGTGATGCTTCTTCAGCCAGGTCTCGAAAGCCTTGGCGCTCTTGAACAAGGTCGCCGAGGAATCGGCTTGTATGGCGGATTTGGCGGCGGGCATCGCAGGGAGTGTGTGCCGCAGGAGAACCAGCGCGGTTCGCTGCACAGGGGCATGGGCGTTGGTGATCGTCACGGCCAGGAAAGGCCGGTCTGGCCAAAACCCGCGCGGCCATCGCGCAGCTCTCACAACGACTACCCCGCCTCGACCCGCGCGCAGTAGGCCTCCATGGTCCGCTTCCACGCAGGCCGATCCAGGCACCGATCCCGGTATGCCACGACGCCCGGGTACGGCGCGATCAATCCCTCGTCCTTGATGCCGGCCGAGAGCACGTGCGCCATCAGGATGTCGGCGACGGTGAACTCCTGGGTCGCGACGAAGTCGCGGTCAGACAACCAGCGCTCCAGGTTCCTCAGCACCCGATCGACCCAGCCGACCAGGAACTCGCGGTGCTTGCCGCAGCTGCCATCGGCCGTCCAGTCGAGCACCATCAGGCTGAGCAGCGGCGTCTCGACCGAGTTCACCGCGGCGAAGCACCAGCGCATCACCTGCGCCTCGCCGGCGCGGTCGCCGGGGATCAGGCGGCCGGACTTCTTCGCCAGGTAGACGAGGATGGCGGCGGATTCGGACAGCACCAACCCGTCGTCGTCAATCGACGGGATCTGTTCAAAGGGGCTGAGCTGCCGATAGGCGTCGGTGCTCAGGTCGCGTGCGGGGTGGTCCATGCCGGCCAGCTCAAACGGCAGTTGCATCTCTTCGAGCGCCCACAACACGCGCAGGTCGCGCGTGTGGCCACGCGCGCCAGCGTTGACCTTTGAAAAACCGTAGAGCTTGAGCATGGTGAAGTGCCTTCGTGGAAGCTGTCTGCGTCCAAGCGTACCTGTCACCGCTGGCCTGGCACGCCCCTGACGACATGGCCTCGTCGGACATTGATGCTTGAAGACTTGACGTATAGATCAAGAAACCGCTCGCCATGGCCAAAACTTGAGAAATACATCAAGCACAAGCTCGCGCGGCGACGAGTGCATCTCTCCACCGCCTACGACATGCTCACCACGAGCGTGTACGCCGGCTTTGAGCACACCCTGCCCGGCATCGAATTCATGGGCAAGAAGGCCTGGACGCCGGCAAGCACCTGCAGAAGTTCATCGCCGCCACCTTCGGCATCCAACCCAAGGAACAGCAGCAGATGGTGCAGGCCATCAGCGACGCCGTGGCCGATGTGGGGCCGCTGGTGCGCGAGGCGATGAAGCAGCACCCGGGCTTTGTGGAAGTGGGCAAGCGCATGCTGACGGCCTGGGCCGAAGGCGTGCGTGGGTTGCGGGACGAGCGTGTTTACGCGGTGGGTGATTGGGCGGGAGGCGAGGCGTTGAAGGGTTCTCGCCGGCGCCGAAGCAGAAGGTCAAGGTCGCGAAGGTGGGGCGGTCGCCGTTGTTGGGGAAGCGGTGACGCGCCGGCTTCACGGCGACTGGCGACGACCCTTCAGCGACATTCGACACGCTTGATTGATTGCATCAAAGCAGACGGATGACCTTGCACAGAGCCTTCAGCCGCGGATTCCGAGATTGCCTGCGCAGGCTTCGGTCAAAGCAACATGAACGCGCTCGCTGCAACCGCCGTCGGCAACAGCGCACCCAGCAACAGGCCGCCGGCCCCCACCGACTCGTCGGCAAAGCCGCGACGAAGCAGCGCCACCCCGGCAGGGTTCGGTGCATTGGCAATCACGGTCAAGCCGCCACCGGCCACTGCGCCGGCCACGAGCATGTACTTGGATGTGTCGGAGATGCCCGAAATCAGCGAACCCAGGTAGGTCAGCGCGGCGTTGTCGGTGACCGCGGTCAGACCAAGCGCGCCGAAGAACAGTGCCAGTGGTTCCAGGCTGGAGACGATGGGTTGAAGCCACCAGCGCTGCAAGCCGCCGAGCACGACCAGCCCCGCGAGGAAGAAGGCGACCAGCAGCGCCTCCTTGATGAGCAGGGTGTCCTGATGGCGTTCGTAGGCCTGCGCAAAGCCGAGAAACAGCAGGAACAGAGCCAGAAACGCGACTGGGTGGTGGGCCATCAGCACCACCGCAGCCAGCAGCACCAGGTGCACGGCCACGATGGCCAGCGGCACTTGCGCCTGGGCCACCGACTCCGTGCTTGTCCCCTTGGCGGGCGACAGGTGCTGCCGCAACACGAAGGCGGCCAGCGTCGAGTTGACGAGGACCGCCAGCGCCGCCTTCCGGCCGAACTGCGTCAGCATGTGCATGCTGTCCCACTGCCAGGTGGTCGCGACCATCAGCACCGGCGGTGCGGCGTAGGACGTGAGCGTGCCGCCGATGGAGACATTGACGAACAGCACGCCGAGCGCGAAGTACTTCACCCGCTCGGGCACATCGGGGCGGAACACCTGCGGCGCCAGCATCAAGGCCGCGATGGTCATTGCTGCCGGCTCAGTGATCAGCGAGCCCAACAAGGGCACGGCCGCCAGCCCGAGCCAGGCGCTCGCCAAGGGCGTCGGCAGCGGCAGCAGCCGGGCCACGGCGGCGACCATGCGCAGCACGGTCTGCAGGATCGGCCGCGAGCCCGCGACCACCATCACAACAAACACGAACAGCGGCTCGGTGTAGTTGCGCGATTCCGCATAGGCCAGCGCCTTGTCGCCACCGCTCAGAAAAGCCATCGCCAGAACCAGCACGATGGCCCAGAAGCCGAACACCACCTCGACCTCGCCAAGCAGGTGGAACAGCCCGGCGTGGCTCGGGTAGCGGCGGGCCAGGCGCTCGAACTGCGCGGCCGCGAACGTGTGGAGCAGTGCGACCGCAAAGAGGGCTGCGGCGACGAGGTCGATGGTTTCTGCGGGCATGGGTCCGGGACGAGGTTCGGCCGCGTGGCGGCCCGACCAGCGCATGAACCTGCTGTCTCGAATGGAGGCAGCACCCTGGCGCAGTGTACTGGGGGGCTTCAACGCAGCCATCCAGCCTCGCTGGCTCGCAGCCGGGTCACACTATTACAATGCTGCGGTGCAGCAAGACTCCAGCATCACACGCCAGCGCCCGGTCTCGCACCGTGGCAGCGGTTTGCCGCGCGGCTACTTCTGCGCAGTGACTCCGCCGTAGTCGAGCCCGCCCGCGCTCCTGAGGCGGGCCCTCGCCCGACACGGTTGCTGGCCGCGACACGCGGCAGCATTCATCACTGCACCTCCTGTTCGACGCCCGCGGCGCCATGCCGCGCGTCCATGCACGCCCCATGTCCTTGTCAAATTTCCGCCGTGAATGGCTCTCCAATGTCCGCGGCGACATGCTCGCGGGCCTCGTCGTCGCGTTGGCCCTGATCCCCGAGGCCATCGCCTTTTCCATCATCGCGGGCGTCGACCCCAAAGTCGGCCTGTATGCATCGTTCAGCATCGCGGTGGTGATCGCCTTCGCGGGTGGGCGGCCCGGCATGATCTCGGCCGCCACCGGCGCCATGGCGCTCGTGGTGTGCATCGACGTGAGCCGCTCGAATTTCTGGGACATCACGGCGGTGAGCGCGCTGGACAAGGTGGTGCTGAAGTTCAAGCGCGAAGGTGCCGAGGTCGAGGTGCTTGGACTGAACGAGGCCAGCGCCACGCTGATCGACCGCTTCGCCGTGCACGACAAGCCCGGCGCCGTCGAACAACTGATGCACTGAGGGGACGCACCATGAACAAGGTCTACGCCTGCATCGACGGGCTTGCCAACACGAATGCGGTGATCGACTGGGCCGCTTCGGCCGCGCTGCGCCTGACGGCGCCGCTGGAAGCCGGCCGCCACCTGCTGGCCTCTGCACGCGAGCGCACTGCGGCCTCGGGCGCGCCCGAACTCGACGGGCGCTTGCGTCACGGTGAATTCGTCGACACCAAGTCCCTGTCCTCTTCCTGCGCTGGAATCCACCATGCTTGACATCGCCGCCACATGCCTCGTCGTCACCGCGCTGTTGGCCTACCTGAACCACCGCTTCGTGCGCCTGCCGACGACCATCGGCGTGATGGT
>JBDTQF010000157.1:0-9370 GCA_039932275.1 Burkholderiales bacterium | reverse complement strand
CCCGGCGCCGCAAGGAGCGCACGCTGCTGATCGTGGACGACGAGGACAACATCGTGGCCTCGCTGCGCCGCCTGCTGCGCCGCGACGGCTACCGCATCCTCACCGCCAACGGCGGCGAGGAGGGCCTGCGCCGGCTGGCCGAGCACGAGGTGGACGTGGTGCTGTCGGATCAGCGTATGCCCGGCATGACTGGCGTCGAGTTCCTGCACCGCGCCAAGGCGCTGTACCCGCAGACCGTGCGCATGGTGCTGTCGGGCTATACCGAGCTGCAGTCCATCATCGATGCCGTCAACGAAGGCGCGATCTACAAATTCCTCACCAAGCCGTGGGATGACGAACGGCTGCGCGAGCATGTGGCCGAAGCATTCCGGCAGAAGGATCTGGCCGACGAGAACCGCCGCCTGGCCGGCCAGGTGGCCACGGCCAACGCCGACCTCGCCAGCCTCAACACCCGGCTGGAGCAGCTGCTGAGCCGGCAACGCGAACATGCCGACATGCTGGTGGCCAGCGCCGACAGCATGCGCCTGATGGTCGAGGAGCTGCCCGCGCCCGTGGCCGCGGTGGATGCCGACGGGCAGATCGTCTTCGTCAACCGCGCGGCCTGCGAAGGCCTGCCCGGCGCCGATGGCTGGATCGGCCAGCACGTCGAGGCGGTCTGGCCGGCGCCGCTGGCCGGGCAACCGTACAGCGTCGGCCGGCGCCGCCTGCCGACGGGCGGTGCGAGTGACACCCAGACCCTGATCCTGCTTTTTCAGGCCCAACCCTACCCAACGGAGCGGCCATGACGCTGGACACCTCCTTGATGCTGCAGGCCGTGTCGGCGGCCGATGGCGACCGGTTGGCGATGCTGTTCCGCGACAGCCTGCGCAATGGCCAGGTGCATCCGCTGTGGCATGTGATGCAGCGCTACCGGGCCGGCTGTGCGTCGCAGGTGCCTGCGCCGGCGCAGGCACCGCTGCCCCAGCCGCCGGCCGGCACGGCGCCAGTCCTTGCGCGGCTGGCGCTGGCGCCCGAAGCGGTGCGGCGCACCGTCGCTGGCCTGCCGCCGCTGCCGCAGGCCGCGCTGCGCGCGCTCAAGACCTTGCAGCGCGAAGAGTCCTCGCTCGACGAGCTGGCCAGCGACCTCGGCTGCGATGCCTCGCTGACTGCGCGCGTGCTGCGGCTGGCGAATGCGCCCTTCTACGGCGTGGCCGGGCGGGTGGCGTCGGTGCGCGACGCCGTGCTGCTGCTGGGTCGGCGCACGCTGGCCTCGGTGCTGACGGTGAGCCTGATGACCGGCCAGTTCGAGACATCGCGCAGCCGGCTGTTCGACGTGCGGGCCTTCTGGCGCCACGCCCTGGCCACCGCGATCATCTCGGGTGGGCTGGCCCGTGCGGCGCGGCTCGACGAAGACCAGGCCTTCGTGGCCGGCCTGCTGCACGACATCGGGCTGCTGGCGATGAGCGTGTACTTCCCGGTCGAGCTCGATGGGCTGCTGCAGACCGCGTGCAACGAAGACACCATGCTGCGCGACGTGGAGCAGCGCTACCAGCTCACCTCGCACGCCGATGTGGGGGCCTGGATTGCCGAGCATTGGCGCTTTCCGGCGCCGGTGGTCGAGGCCGTGGCCAGCCACCACGGTGCACCGGCCCAGCCGGTGGGCATCGCCGCCTGCGTGCATGTGGCCGTGGCCGTGGCGCATGCGCTGGACGTGCCCGGCCTGGCCCATGAAAGCGTACCGCCCATCGATGCGGCGCTGTGGCTGCGCGTGTCGAGCGACGAAGACGCCTGCCTGGCCTTGTTCGAGCAGGCCGAAACCGGCGTGCGCACCCTGTGCGCCGCGCTGTCACTTTGAGAACCCGATGATGGAAAACGCCCTGCCCTGCGCGAGCTGCCAGTACCCCGACCGGTTGGCCGAGCTGACCCGATCGAACGAGGAGCTGACACGCCTGAACCAGACCCTGCGTCAAGCGCAGGAGCAGCTGATCCAGTCGGAGAAGCTGGCCTCGATCGGCCAGTTGGCCGCGGGTGTGGCGCACGAGATCAACAACCCGGTGGGTTATGTGTTCTCGAACTTCAGCTCGCTCGAACGCTACGTCGGCGACCTGTTTCGCATGCTGGCCGCCTACGAAGCGGCGGAAGGCCAGCTGGCCGGCACCCCGGCCGCGCAGACGCTGGCGGCGCTGCGCAGCGAGATCGAGCTCGACTACCTGAAGGACGATGTGCCCGCCCTGATGGCCGAATCGCGCGAGGGCATCACCCGGGTGCGCAAGATCGTGCAGGATCTGAAAGACTTTTCGCACGTCGATGCCCGCAAGGAATGGGAGTGGACCGACCTGCACAAGGGCCTGGACTCGACGCTGAACATCGCCAACAACGAGATCAAGTACAAGGCCGATGTGGTCAAGACCTACGGCACGCTGCCGGAGGTGCAGTGCCTGGCGTCCGAGCTGAACCAGGTGTTCCTGAACCTGCTGGTCAATGCCGCCCACGCCATCGACAAGCCGCGCGGCACCATTCACCTGCGCACCGGCTGCGAAGGCCGCTCGGTGTGGGTGGAGGTCGAGGACGACGGCAGCGGCATCGCGCCCGAGCACCTGTCGCGCATCTTCGACCCGTTCTTCACCACCAAGCCGGTGGGCAAGGGCACCGGGCTCGGGCTGTCGCTGTCGTATGGCATCTTGCAGAAGCACGGCGGGCGCATCGAGGTCGACAGCGTGATCGGCCGCGGTACCCGCTTCCGTGTGACGCTGCCGATTGAGCGCGAGGCAGTGGAGGCGGCATGACGTTCGTGGCGCCCGTCAGCCCCCCTGCGGTCGCGTCGCCGCACGATGCCGCCGCGCTGTGGACGGTGCTGTGCGTGGACGACGAGCCCAACATCCTGTCGTCGCTCAAGCGCGTGCTGCGGGCGGGGGGCTACCTCGTCATCACCGCCGGTGACGGCCCGCAGGCGCTGGCCCGGCTGGAGCAGATCCCGATCGACATCGTGATCTCGGACATGCGCATGCCCGGCATGGATGGCGCTGCGCTGTTGGAGCAGGTGCAACAGCGCTGGCCCGACACGGTGCGCATTCTGCTCACCGGCCACGCCGACATCGGCTCGACGGCGGCCGCCATCAACCGCGGCCGGATCTTCCGCTACCTGCAGAAGCCCTGGGACGAGGTCGAACTGCTGGGTACGCTGCAGGATGCCGTTGAACGCATTTCGCTGGCCCGCGACAAGGCCCGCCTGGAGGCGCTGACCCAGGCGCAGAACGAGCAGCTGCGGAACGTGAACGATGTGCTGGAGGCGCGCGTCGCGGCCCGCACGGCCGAGCTCACCAGCGCCAACGAGAAACTGCAGCGCCAGCACCTGAAGACCATCAAGGTGTTCTCCAACCTGGTGGAGCTGCGCGGTGGCCAGACGGCCGGCCACTGCCGCCGCGTGGCCGAAACGGCCCGCGACATTGCCCGCGGCATGGCTCTGGATGAGACGCAGGTACTGCAGGTCTTCGTGGCTGGGCTGCTGCACGACATTGGCCTGATCGGCTTGCCCGACCGCATCATCGGCCGGCCGGTGCACCGGCTCGATGCGGACGACGCGGCGCTGTACCGAGCGCACCCCGTCAGCGCCGAGCAGTCATTGCTGGCGCTGGACGACATGCACCCGCTCCTGCCGGTGCTGCGGGCGCACCACGAGCGCTTCGACGGCCAGGGCTATCCGGACAAGCTCAGCGGCGCGGCCATCCCGCTGGGCGCGCGCATCCTGGCGGTGGCGGACGTCTACGACGACTTGCAGTACGGCGCCATCGTCGACACCAAGCTCAGCGCCGTGCAGGCGCGCGTCATGATGCGCGAAGGCCGGGGCAGCCAGTTCGACCCCGAGGTGCTCGACGTCTTCCTGCACATCGCCGAACCCCAGGCGCCGCAGCGGCCCACCGACATGATGATCAAGTCGGTGGCCCTGGAAGGCGACATGCTGCTCAGCCGCGACCTGGTCGCGCCCAACGGCTTGCTGATGCTGAGCGCCGGGCACCGGCTCACGCCGTCGCTGATCCGCAAGATCCGCGAGTTCGAGCAGCGCATCGGCCCGCTCGACATCTACATCCAGCCCATGGGGCGCACATGACTGCCTATCGCCTGCTCATCGTCGATGACGAACCCTCGGTGCTGGCGGCGCTGCGGCGTGCGCTGCGCCTGCAGTTCGGCCAGGCGCTGCAGATCGACACCTGCGACGACCCGCGTGTCGCGCTGGTGCAGGTGCGCGAGCGGCCCTACGACATCGTGCTGTCGGACCTGCGTATGCCCGAGATCGACGGGCTGGCCTTCCTGACACTGGCCTCGGTGCTGGCACCTGACAGCGTGCGCATGGTGCTGACGGGTTCGGGCGATTTCGAGACCGCGCAGCGTGCCATCAACGACGCCGGGGTGTTCCGCTACCTGAGCAAGCCGTGGACCGATGCCGAACTGCACGGGCACATGGCGGCCGCGATGGCCTGCGCCGACGAGCGCCGCGCCGACGCCGCGCCGCTCGATCGGCTCGAAGCTGAGCGGCAGCGGCTGGAACGCCTCGAACCGGGCATCACCCAGGTCGAATGGGGCCCGGCCGGCGAGGTGTTGCTCGGGCCCGTGGACTGACTGAGAGCGCCCCCAGGGCCGGGCTGCGCCCCGCTGCGCCGCTGCTGCTACAGCGGCACTTCCAGCCCGAGCGTCACCAGGTCGCCGCTGCTGCCGCCGATGTTTTCCAGCTCCAGCTTCAGGCCGATGTTGGGGGCCACCTGCCACAGCAGACCGGCGCCGTAGCCCAGTTTCAGATTGCTCTTGCTGGCCGACAGCCCCGGCCCGCTGGCTTCGGTGTGCAGGTAGTGCGCGCCCAGCTTGCCGTAGGCGCTGAGGCTGCGCATCAGCGGCAGCTGTGGCATCACCGAGGCGCCCAGCGCCCAGGCACTGCGCTGGTAGGTGTTGCTGAACTGGACGTAGTTCTCGCTGCCGAAGCGGGCGGCCTGGCCTTCCCAGCGCCAGGGGCCGTTCAGGAAGGGCAGCCGCATGCCGTCACTGAGCTGGGCCTTGAAGGCGGTGCCGTAGTCGGACGAACCTGCAGAGGCGCCCAGCCGCAGGCTGGTGCCTTGTGCGCAGACCAGGCTGCAGGCGCCCAGCAGGGCACAGACAAACAGCACGCGGGTCGCGCCACGGACATGCGGCAAAGGGGTCGGGAGAGGGCAGGTCACGGAGATCCTCGTGGTCAGCGGGCCCACCAAGCGTGGGCGATGTGAACGGCGCAGTCAGGCGTGAAGGTGCCGACTGCACAGCGGGAGCGCAGACTACAAACATCCAGGTGCTTCAGGCGTGAGTGAATGTGGCTGCTTTGCATCGGCCGGTGACAGGCATTGCGGCGCAGGGGCATGTGTGAGCGTTCGCGTATGGCCGCCTCACGCGGGAACGGTGGTTGCTATGCCGCCGCCCGTGCAGGAACGCACGCGCGTGGGCTCATGCGGCTTTGCGCTGTTTTCAAAAATGACCAGCGGGCGCAAGGCCTTGCGGTGTTTGATCAGATTCGCTGGCCGCGGTGGCAGCCCTCGTTCCGGGTCGTCGACGCCGTAACAACCGGTGATGAGCCGGGTCAGCCGGGCCGGTTCAATCGCGGCCCATGAGTACCGACCTGCTGTCCCCACCCGCCGCTACCGCCGCTACCGCCGCTACCGCCGCTGCTGCCGCTGCTGCCGCTGCTGCCGCTGCTGCCGCTGCTGCCGCAGCACCCGCGGCAGATGCCGCGCCCGCTGCGCGCCTGCTGCCCGCGACCGGCGCGCTTGCCGCTGCGGCGCTGTTGGCCGCCTGTGGCGGCGGCCACGTCAGCACCCCTGGCGCCGACACGGTGGTGCAGATCAGCAGCCTGCCTGGCTCAGGCGGTGAGCCACCCGGGCCAGCCGCCACGCCGCCCAGCGCGGTGGATGCCGCGCGCTTCCTGGCCCAGGCCACCTTCGGCGCGCGCTCGGTCGACGAGATCGAGGCCTTGCGCGCCAGTGGCTTCGAAGCCTGGCTGTGGGCCCAGTTCAACGCGCCCACGCTCAAGCACACCAGCTACCTCGATTGGCAGCGCCAGCGCAGCAGCAACCTGAAGGCCACTCATGACATGAGCTACGAGGCCATCTGGCAGCAGTGGCTGTTCGGCGACGACCAGCTGCGCGGCCGCATGACCTTCGCGCTGAGCGAGATCCTGGTGGTGTCGAACATCGCACCCGACCTGCGGCCGTACGCCATGTCGTCGTACTGGGACACCCTGAACCAGCATGCCTTCGGCAACTACCGCACGCTGCTGCGCGCCGTGACGCTGCACCCGACGATGGGCTACTACCTCAACATGCTGGGCAGCGAGAAGGAGAACCTTGCCAAGGGCATCCACCCCAACGAAAACTACGCGCGCGAGTTCCTGCAGCTGCTCACCATCGGCCTCGTCAAGCTCAACCCCGAGGGCAGCGTGCAGCGCGATGGCGCTGGCAACCCGTTGCCCACCTACGACGAGGCCACGGTGCAGGGCTTCGCACGGGCTTTCAGCGGCTGGAGCTTCGCCAATTCCAAGAGCTTCCACAACGCCGACGAGAGCCTGGAGGCCAACTGGACCACGCCGATGCTGGCGTACCCCGATTACCACGAGAGCGGCAGCAAGCTGCTGCTGGACGGCCGCACCGTCAGCGGCGGCTCGGCCGAGAGCGACCTTGATGCGGCCATCGACAGCGCCTTCAACCACCCCAACGTCGGGCCGTTCGTGTGTCGGCAGCTGATCCAGCGGCTGGTCACCAGCAACCCGAGTGCGGGCTACCTGGGCCGGGTGGCGACGGTGTTCAACAACAACGGCAGCGGCGTGCGCGGCGACCTGCGCGCGGTGGTGCGCGCCATCTTGCTCGACACCGAGGCGCGCGACCCGGCGCTGGGCGCGGCCGGCCGTTTTGGCAAGCAGCGCGAGCCGGTGATCCGTTTCGCCAACCTGCTGCGCGCGGTGCATGCCAGCAATGCGTTGGGCCGCAACGCCCTCCACGAACTCGACAGCAGCGATAGCGGCCTGGGCCAGAGCCCGCTGCTGGCGCCGTCGGTGTTCAACTTCTTCTCGCCCAACTTCCGGCCAGCCGGGCCGGTGGCCACGGCGGGCCTGGTGGCGCCGGAGTTCCAGATCACCACCGAGACCACGGTGGTGGGCGCGCTCAATTTTTTCAGCAGCGTCATCAACAGCGGCGGCCATGGCTGGGGCGATGGCCGGCTGGTGTTCGACTACGAACCCTGGAAGGGCTGGGCGGCCGACGCGGCCACGCTGGTCGACCGGCTCGATGCGCTGTTCTGCCAGCGCCAGATGAGCACCACCACCCGCACCCGACTGCTGACGCTGGTGCAGGCCATTCCCGCCAGCCAGGCGCTCAAGCGCGTCAAGGCCGCGCTGATGGTGACCATGCTGTCGCCTGATTTCGTGATCCAAACCTGACGCCATGACCACACACCTTCCGAAGCGTGGCCACTGCGCCGATGCCTACCCGCGCGATCTACCCGATGCGGGGCGCCGTTCGTTGCTCAAGGGCCTGCTGGGCGGTGGCATCACGGCCGCGGCGGCGCCGTGGATGGCGCCACTGTCGGCGCTGGCCCAAACCACCGGGGGCACCGGCTACAAGGCGCTGGTCTGCATCTTCCTGTTCGGCGGCAACGACGCCAACAACCTGCTGGTGCCCAACGACACCGCGGCCTACAACCTGTACCGCAGCGCCCGCACGAACCTGGCGCTGCCGCAGGCCAGCCTGTTGCCCATCGCCCCCAGCAACAGCGGCGGCGCACGCTACGGCCTGCACCCGGCGATGGCGGGCGTGCAGCAGCTCTTTACCAGCGGCCAGGCGGCGCTGGTGGCCAACGTCGGGCCGCTCAGTGTGCCCACCAGCAAGGCGCAGTACCAGGCCCGTTCGGTGCCGTTGCCCAACGCGCTGTTCTCGCATTCCGACCAGCAGGCGGCGTGGCAGAGCGCGGTGCTGGAAAGCACCGGCCGCAACGGCTGGGGCGGCCGGCTGATGGAGCGGCTGGTGGACGGCAGTGCGTCGAACCGCGGCTTTGCGGCGCTGTCGGTGAGCGGCGGCAACCTGTGGGAGGCCGGCGACCAGACCCTGCTGCCGTACAAGGTGGGCACCTCGGGCGACTTCGGTTTCGACTTCTACGACCCGTCCGGCACCGACCCACTCTCGGTGGCCATCGCCGGCACGCTGGCCGACCCGCGCAGCCACCTGCTGCAGCAGGCCTGGCTGGATGTGATGGGCCGCTCCATCGAAGTGCAGCGGGTGCTCTCCGCCGCGCTCAGCGCCAGCACGCTGGCCACGGTGTTTCCCAATACCGGCCTGGGCCAGCAGCTGCGCATGGTGGCGCGGCTGATCGCCACGCGCGCCACGCTGGGCCTGCCGCGCCAGGTGTACTTCGCCTCGCTGGGCGGTTTCGACACCCACGGCGATGATCAACTGCAGCGCCAGCAGGAACTGTTCACCGAACTCAGCGGCGCGATGTCGGCCTTCTACCAGGCCACGGTGGAATTGGGTGTGGCCGGCCAGGTGACGCAGTTCACCGCCTCCGACTTCGGCCGCACGCTGGCCTCGAACGGCCAAGGCTCCGACCATGGCTGGGGCAGCCACCACATCGTGATGGGCGGCGGTGTGCGCGGCGGGCAACTGGTCGGCACCTTCCCCAACCACACCATCAACGGGCCCGACGACACCGGCAGCGGCCGCTGGATCCCGAGCACATCGGTCGACCAGTACGGTGCCACGCTGGGCCGCTGGTTTGGCGCCAGCGATGCCCAGCTGGGTGAAGTGTTCACCCACTTGGGGGCGTTTAGCCCTGATCTTGGGTTCATGGTCTGATTGCCAAGAGAGGGGGTGTGTGGGTCGCTGATGGCTGATGCTGCCGAGATTCATGTTCTTGGCATAAAATTTTGCCAACCTCACCTCTGACGTGGGATATATGCCGATTCCAATCCCAAGAAGGATTGGAATTACCTTTTCCCCCGCCTCACCAAACGCCGCTGCTCAAGCATGTATTCCTGATGCTTGTTAAGTTCCTGGGTTTCCTTGAGCCGAGCACTCTTGCGCGCTTCAAACTGCGAAATGAGGGCGTTGATGTGCTGCTCGGGAACGTCCGCTGCCCTACAGCGAGCAACCCGAGCCATCAGTGCTTCAGGTGAGTCTTGTGCACTCTCTTGCTCGATGCGGGTGCGCACGCCGTCTACCCGCGCTTGCTCCTTGTCCCACTTTGCGAAGTACTCTGCCTTGAGTGCCTTCATCCAGGGTGGGGCGAAGGCGCGATCGAGCCAGTTTTCAAACTTGAGCATGATCCAGCCCGCCCGAGTTCGACACCAAACCGCTGTTTCGGGCCGTTTTCTGCAATCGAACTCAAC
>JBDTQF010000156.1:0-9387 GCA_039932275.1 Burkholderiales bacterium | reverse complement strand
CGCCCCAGGCCTCGGCGGCCCAGAAGGCGCCGAGGATGGTGGCGATGGTGAAGAAGGCGAAGCCCACCGCGATGGCCTTGTACATCAGGTCGTCGAGCAGTTCCGGCGTCGGGGTGCGCAGGTTGATCCAGCGCCGTGTGGTGATCGCGAAGGCGAAGAACATGGCGCAGCCGCCTACCAGGCGGGCCGACTTGGCGACGGCCTGCGCCGTCTCGGGCGACAGCGCGCCAAAGGCCCAGAGCAGGCCCATCAGCACCAGCACCGCCACCGGCGCGCCGACCAGCGCCTTCCACAGCGTGCGGGCCGGCACGGTCTTGAGCAGGTAGGTCAGCGACACCATGGCCGCCAGCGCGAAAGAGCCGTAGCCGACGAAGTTGGCCGGCACGTGCAGCTTCATCCACCAGCTCTGCAGCGCCGGCACAAGCGGCTGGATCTCCTGCGCCTCGCGCGCCACGGTGTACCAGAGCAGGAAGCCCACCGCCGCGCTGATCACCAGCATCACGAAGGCGCCCACGCCGCGGATATTGCTGCGGCTGCCCGCTGCGGCGCCGGCCAGCACGCGGCCGGCATAGTGCTGTTCGTAGTACAGCCAGAACAGGGTCGTCATCCAGGTGAACAGCACGAACACCTCGTACAGGTTGCTCACCGGGATGTGGCCGATGTCGGGCCCGATCTGGTGGCTCTCGAACCAGCGCACCAGGGTGCCGGTGAGGGCCATGAACACGGCGGCCCAGGCCATGCCGGAGCCGATGCGCTGCGGCGCCTCGCCGCCGCCGGGCGCGAACAGGCCGATCCAGTAGAACAGCGTGGACAGGAACACCAGCAGGCTCATCCACAGGATGGCGCTCTGGCTCGACAGCAGGTACTTGAGCCAGAACACCTTCTCGCCGGCGGCCAGGTCGGCGCCGAAGGCATCCGGGGTGCGCAGGTACAGCGAGATCGCCAGCAGCGAGACCGCACCCACGCCCAGCGCCAGCAGCCGCAACGGGCCCCAGAACCAGCCCAGCCCGATCAGCACCGGCACTGCGCCGATGAAGATGCCGCGCTCGTAGCCGTCCATCGCGCCGCCGTAGCGCTGCCAGGCGTAGGCCGCGCCGCCGAGCACCAGCGCGGCGAACAGCCAGTCGAACAAGCTGCGGCGGGCCCAGAACGACGGCTGGCCGAGGGTGAGGGTGGTGGTGTTCATCGTGCGAGCCTTTGGGTTAGTGCCCCGGGGGGCTCAGCAAGGCGTTCTTGAGGGCGTCGAATTCGCGGTCGGTGTCCAGCGTCTGGCGGGTGGCCGACAGCGCCAGCGTCAGCTTCGAGCCGGCACCTGCGGGTTCGATCCAGATCCACAGCCGGCGTTCGCGGATGTAGAGCATCGTGAACACGCCCAGGATCAGGAAGATGCAGCCCAGGTACACCAGCTTCTTGCCCGGTGCACGGGTGACCTGGAACACGCTGGCCTGGACCTGCTGGAAGTCCTTCAGCGTGAACAGCAGCGGCGCCGGGTAGGCGAACGAATCGGCCAGCGCCAGCACGGCCTGGCCCATGAAGCGCTGGGTGGCCTCGTCCGGCGCCAGCGCGGCCTGGCTATCGCGTTCGCGCACCAGGTTGACCAGCTCGAACAGGCTGCCGTTGAGGATACGCACCAGCACCTCGGTGGTCCGCACGCGGTCGGTCTCGGGCACGTTGGCCTCGATGAAATCTTGCAGCGCCTGCAGGCCAGCCACCGCGGCACCTGCGCCTTGGCGTTGGCCTTGCGGCGCTCGCTCCGCCCCGGCGAACAGGCTCAGCGCGCGCAGGGCCGAGATGCGCAGCTGCTCCTGCAGCTGCGGCTTGTCGACCGGCGACGAATGGCGGGCGTAGCGCCGCGCCGCCTCCTCGCGGCTGGCGCCGTCGGCCAGTGCGGCCTTCAGGTGCAGCCAGCCGTTGGCGCTGCCCTGCTCGTCGGCCGGGATGCGCAGGTAGCGGAAGTCCTGGTCGGGCCCGTCGCGCACGCCGGCCAGGAACACGCGGATGCCGTCCAGCTCCACCGGCAGCATGTAGTTGTTGAACTCGCGCGCCTGGCCCGCGGCATCGCGCAGCTTGTAGCTCACCGACGGGCCGATGTTGCGCAGCTGCTTGTTGCCGGGGCTGCGGGCGCCCGAACCCAGGTGCTTGTTGAGCGTGCCAGCGAAATCGACCCCGCGCACGTCCACCGCTTCGGTTTTGTTGGCGGCCAGGTTCTCGACGTTGATGACGCGCAGGCCGGTGAATTCCAGCTGCATCTTGTCGCCCGCGCCATTGACCTGGTTCAGCGTGGTGGTGGCGCCGATTTCACCCGTCACATCGAACGGCTGGCCGGCGCGGCCGAAGGGCTGCGCCTGCAGCGTCAGCTTGGAGCCGCCGTCCTCGAAGCTCGACTGGTAGATGGCAATGCCCTGGTGGATGAACGGCTCGTTGACCTTCACCGTGGCGCGGTGCGTCTGGCCATCGGCGTCGTGCACCGCGATCTCGCTGGCGAACAGCTTGGGCATGCCGGTGTCGTAGTAGTCGACGATGAACTTCTTCAGCTCCACGTCGAACGGCAGCTCTTGCAGCACCACGCCGTCGGTCAGGTTGATCACCGCGGTGCCGGCGCGCGCGCCCTCGGGCACGAACAGGTTGGCGCGGAAGGTCGGGTTGCCCGCGCCCAGGCGGTGGTCGCCCGGCACGTCGCGCACCATGCCGCTGCCGGCGAACGGCGTCTTGCCCTGCCAGGCCATCTGCGCCCGCACGATCAGGTCGCCGTCGAGCAGGCCACCGAGGCACACCAGCACGATGGCCGAGTGCGCCGAGAGGTAGCCCAGCCGGTTGGCCGTGCCCTTCTTGGCCGCGACCATGGTGCCGTGTTCGCGCACCTGGGCCTTGGCCTTCCAGCCACCCGCGGCCAGCGCCTGCGACACCTGTGCCAGCGCCACCTCGCTGGCCAGCGCGATCTCGCCCTGGGCCTTGTGATGGAAGGCCATCAGCGAGCTCTCGCGCAGGTGTTCCTTGTAGGTCTTCAGATCCACCAGGATCTTGGGCGCATTGCGCGCGATGCACAGGCTGGTCGACGTCACCAGGAAGGCCAGGATCAGCAGGAACCACGGTGCGCTGTACACCGCGTACAGCCCGAAGGTGCCGAACACCTGGGCCCAGAACGGCCCGAACTGGTTGACGTAGTTGACCGGCGGCTGGTGCTGCGTGACCAGCGTACCGATCACCGAGACGATGCAGATCAGCGCCAGCAGCGCAATCGCGAAGCGCATCGACGACAGCAGCTCGATCGCATCGCGCAGCGTGCGCGGCGCGGTGCGCAGCTCGATGCCGGTGGTGGAAGCGGTCATAGGGGCAGGATGATACGGAGCCGGCCTGGCGCTCAGAAAGCAAAAGGCCGGTCAGGGACCGGCCTATCGCTCAGCGGAGGTTGGGCTTATTGAAGTCCGGCGATGTAGTCGGCCACGGCCTTGATTTCACGGTCGTTCATGCGCGCGGCCACGCCGGCCATCTGCGCATTGTTCTTGCGCGTGCCGTCGCGGAAGTTCTTCAGCTGCAGCTCGGCGTAGTCGGCATGCTGGCCGCCCAGGCGCGGGTACTGCGCGGGGATGCCGGCGCCGCTGGGGCTGTGGCAACCGGCGCAGGCCGGGACGCTGCGCTCGGCAATGCCGCCGCGGTAGATCTTCTCGCCCAGCGCGACCAGGTCCTTGTTCTTGGCAGCGCCCGGCTTGGCTTGCTTGCCGGCGTAGAAGGCGGCCACGTTCTTCATGTCCTCGTCGCTCAGCGCGGAGGCGAAGCCCTTCATCACCGCGCTGTCGCGCTTGCCGGCCTTGAACTCAGCGAGCTGCTTGACCAGGTACTCGGAGTGCTGTCCTTGCAGGATCGGGTTGGCCGGCGCGCCGCGCGAGCCGTCGGCCGTGTGGCAGGCGCTGCAGACCTGCGCCGAGATAGCACCGCCCTTGGCCGGGTCGATCTTCATGGCCGCGGGCTTGGCTTCCGAGGCGGCCGCAGGCAGGGCCATGAACGCGGCCACGGTCAGGGCCAGGAGCGAGGAGACAGGCAGTTTCATGGTGGGCAGGTCGCGTGGGCGCAAAAGTCGTGGATCGGCCGCCGTCCGGATGATTTCGGGTTGAGACAGGCCAAAAACCCGGAGATTTTACAATGCACTCAGATGCCAACCTCCACCTCCCCTGCCAAGCACCCGGCTCGCCCGACGCGAGGTGCCCCCGCCGCGACCACGCCGGAGGCCCGCGCTGCGCTCGCCTGGACCCACAGCGCGCGCTTTCTCACCACCGCCAGCCAGCTGAATCAGCTCGGCGCGCATGAAATGCCGGAGATCGCCTTCGTCGGCCGCTCCAACGCCGGCAAGTCCACTGCGATCAACACCATCGCGCAGCAGCGCCAGCTGGCGTTTGCCTCGAAGACGCCCGGGCGCACCCAGCACATCAACCTGTTCGAGTTGGGCCCGCGCGACGCACCCGACACGCTCTGGGCCGACCTGCCGGGCTATGGCTACGCGGCGGTGGCGCGCTCGGCCAAGCTGCGCTGGCAGCAGGTGATGGCCGACTACCTGGCCGAGCGCCGCAACCTGGCCGGCGTGGTGCAGATGGTGGATTCGCGCCACGGCTTCACCCCGCTCGACCGCCAGCTGCTGGGGTTCATCGCGCCGCGGGTGGTCAACGGCGAGGTCAAGCTGCTGGTGCTGCTGACCAAGGCCGACAAGCTCAACCGCAAGGATGGCGCCGAGGCGCTGCGCAAGGCCCAGGCCGTGCTCGCCGAGCTGGCCACAGACGAGGCCGACATCGGCATCACGCTGTTCTCGGCGCTCAGCCGCATCGGCATCGAGGATGCGGCGCAGACGCTGCTCAGCTGGGCCCGACCGCCCCGGCCGGTGGACGACGCTCTAGCACCGGCTGGCGAAGCCGAAACCGAAACCGAAGTCGATCACGCCGCTGCGCCAGCGTCGGACCGCCACCCCGCGCCCGAGGCCGACTGACCTTCCCGCCGGCCTGGCACCGGGCTCTGCGCGAGCCGGGTGCCTCTTTCTAGAATCGCGCACCTGCTGCCGCCCGACACCCCGCGATGACGACTGCCCTGCCCGATGCTTCCCTGCCTGCGTTGCCGCCGGCCTCGCTGCCTGCAGCCTGCGACGTGCTCGTCATCGGCGCCGGCCCCGCCGGCTGCGCGGTGGCCACCACGCTGGCGCGCGCCGGGCGCGACGTGTGGCTGGTGGACCAGCACACCTTCCCGCGCGAGAAGGTCTGCGGCGATGGCCTGATCCCCGATGCCCACCGTGCCCTCAAGCGCCTGGGTGTGCTTGAGCAGGTGATGGCGGTGGCCCAGCCGGTGAGCCATGTGCGCTGCGTCGGCCCGAGCGGGGGTTTCGTCGATGTGCCCGGCACGCTGGCGGTATTGCCGCGGCTGAAGCTCGATGAGATCCTGGTGCGCAACGCGCAGGCGGCCGGCGTGAAGCTGGCCACACCGGTGAAGTTCGAGGCGCTGCTAACCGATGGCAACGGCCCGCAGGCGCCGGTCCGGGGCGCGCGGCTGCTGGCCGGCGGCGTGGCGCGTGAGGTGCGCGCGCGCTGGGTGGTGATGGCCACCGGCGCGTCGATGGGCCCGATGATCGAGGTCGGCCTGTGCGAACGCCGTGCGCCGTCTGGCATTGCGCTGCGTGGTTATGTCCACGCACCCGCTTTGCGCGAGCGCCTGACCCGGCTCGAAGTGGTGTGGCACAAGGCCTTGCGGCCAGGTTATGGCTGGATCTTCCCGGCCGGCGACGACCTGTTCAACATCGGTGTCGGCGCCTTCCACGGCGCGGCGGCCAGCCGCGCCGGTCCGCAGGCCAACCTGCGCAAGGTGTTCGATGCTTTCACCACGCTGTACGCACCGGCGCGTGAGCTGATGGCGGCCGGCACGCTGCAGGGTGAGCTCAAGGGGGCCCCGCTGCGCTGCATGCTCGACGGCGCGCGCTACAGCCGGCCCGGCCTGCTGGCCACCGGCGAGGCCATTGGCAGCACCTACGACTTCACCGGTGAAGGCATCGGCAAGGCGATGGAGACCGGCCTGCTGGCGGCCGATGCGCTGCTCGAAGGCGAGGCCGCCGGCCGCATGGAGGCCGCCATCCGCGCCGACTACGAGCAGCGCGTGGCGACGCTCCAGCCCAAGTTCGCTCTGTACGCCAAGGCCAACCGCGTCAACAAGCACCCCTGGCTGGCCGACCTGGTGATCGGCCGTGCCAAAAAGAGCCCGCGCCTGCTGCGCCGCATGACCGGTGTGCTGGAAGAAACCAGCAACCCCGGCCACCTGATCTCGGTGCGCGGCCTGTACAAGCTGTTCACCGAGTGAGGCCGGCTGCCGCGGTCCTCGGCTGAGCCACACTACAGCCATGTGCCAGCTGCTCGGCCTCAACGCCAACACGCCCACCGACTTGGTGTTCAGCTTCACCGGCTTTGCCTCGCGGGCGCAGGAGCACAAGGACGGCTTTGGCATTGCCTTCTTCGAGGGCCCCGGCGTGCGCCTGTTCGTCGACCACCAAAGCGCCACCGATTCGCCGGTGGCCGAGATGATCCGCCGCTACCCGATCCGCAGCCGCCACATCCTGTCGCACATTCGCAAGGCCACGCAGGGCCGCGTGGCGCTGCAAAACACCCACCCGTTCCAGCGTGAACTGTGGGGCCGCTACTGGGTGTTCGCGCACAACGGCAACCTGGTGGACTTCCACCCCAAGCTGCATGCGGCCTTTCGGCCAGTGGGCGAGACCGACAGCGAACGCGCCTTCTGCTGGCTGATGCAGGAACTGGCCAAGAACCACGCCAGCCTGCCGCGAGTGGAAGACCTGACCCTCACGCTGGCCGAGCTGGTGCCCACCGTCGCGCGGCACGGCACCTTCAACTTCCTGCTCAGTCACGGCGAGGCGCTGTGGGCGCATTGCTCGACCCGGCTGCACTATGTGCTGCGCCAGCATCCGTTCACTGCAGCCGACCTGCAGGACGACGACCTGACGGTGGACTTCGCCGTGCACACCTCACCCAGCGACCGCGTCGCCGTGGTCGTCACCGAGCCCCTGACGCGCAACGAAAACTGGACCGCGTTGGCGCCGAACGAGCTGGCCGTGTTCGTGGACGGCCAACGATTGGCATGAGCGCTTACCTGCTGCGTCGTCTGCTGCAAATGGTGCCCACGCTGCTGGGCGTGCTGGTGCTGGTGTTCGGGCTGTTCAAGGCCTTCGGCGGCGACCCGGCCGAGATCCTGGCGGGGCTGAATGCCTCGCCCGAGCAGGTGGCGCAGATCCGCGACCAGCTTGGGTTGAACAAGCCGCTGTGGCAGCAGTTCGGCATCTTCCTGCAGCAGATCGTCAGCTTCGACTGGGGCCGCAGCTGGGCCACGCAGGAGCCGGTGGCGGCGCTGTTCGCCAGCCGCCTGCCGGCCACGCTGACGGTGATGTTGCCGATCCTGGTGCTCGATGCGGTGCTGGCCATTCCGATTGCGCTGGGCATGGCGGCGCTGCGCGGCTCGCTCACCGACCGGCTGGTGATGGTGGCCACCACGGTGGCGATGTCGATCAGCTTCCTGGTCTACGTCATCGTTGGCCAGTGGCTGTTTGCCTTCCAGCTGGGCTGGTTCCCGGTGCAGGGCTGGAGCGGCAGCGTCTGGACCAACCTCATCACCTACGCGCCGCTGCCGGTACTGCTGGCGGTGCTGGTGGGGCTGTCGCCGCAGACCCGGCTGTACCGCAGCTTCTTCCTCGACGAGATCGGCCAGGACTATGTGCGCACCGCCCGCGCCAAGGGCCTGGGCGAGCGCCGCGTGCTGGGCCGGCATGTGCTGCCCAATGCGCTGATCCCGATCCTGACGCAGCTGGGCCTGCAGCTGCCCGGCATCTTCGTCGGCTCGTTCCTGATCGAGGTGTTCTTCTCCATCCCCGGGCTGGGCCGCGAGGTGCTGCTGGCGGTGAACCGCAGCGACTACCCGGTCATCCAGGCAGTGACGGTGTACCTGGCGGTGATCACGATGAGCATCAACTTGCTCACCGATGTGCTGTACCGCTGGGCCGACCCGCGGGTGGTCCTGAAATGAACGCGGTGTTGCCCGTGGTGCCCACGCCGGCGGAGCCTGCTCCCTTGCGTTCTCAAGGCGTGTGGATGCTGGCGTGGCGGCGGTTGCAGCGCGACCGCATCGGCATGGCCAGCGGGGTGGTGGTGCTGGCCTTTGTGGTGATGGTGATCGCGGCCTCGGCCGGCTGGCTGGCGGGTGACTGGCAGGCCGAACGGGCGGTGTCGTCGGCGCCGCCGAATGCGCTGGGCCCCGGCCCGGTGGCCGAGCGCGCGCAGGCCGAGGCCGACGGTGCACCCCGGCTGGATCTCAGCGACGTGGATCCGCTGGCGCCGCGTTATGCCGAGTGGGAGGCGCTGACGCAGCGTGAGCAGACCCAGCGCACCGCGCTGCGCGAGACCCTGCCGCTGGGCGCCGACCGATTGGGCCGCGACGTGCTGGCCAAGGCCATCCAGGGCTCGCGCGTGTCCATCATGGTCGGGGTGGCATCGGCCGTGGTGGCGGCGCTGATTGGCACGCTGCTGGGTGCGTTGGCTGGCTTCTTCGGTGGGCGCATTGGCGATGCGCTGGAGTGGCTGTACAACGTGTTCACGTCGATCCCCGGCATCCTGCTGATCTTCGCCTTCGCGGCCGTCACCGGGCGCGGCGTCGGCGGCGTGGTGCTGATCCTCGGGCTGACCGGCTGGACCGGCATCTACCGGCTGGTGCGGGCCGAGTTCATGAAGCATGCCGGGCGAGAGTACGTGCGTGCGGCCGAGGCCATCGGTGCCAGCCCGGCAGCGCGCATGTTCCGCCACATCCTGCCCAACGTCAGCCATGTGGTGCTGGTGCAGCTGTCGATGCACGTGGTGGGCTTCATCAAGTACGAGGTGATCCTGTCGTACCTGGGCCTGGGTGTCAGCGTCGACCAGGTCAGCTGGGGCACCATGCTGTCCGAGGCGCAGGCCGAGCTGATCCTCGGCCACTGGTGGCAGCTGGCTGCGGCCACCGCCTTCATGGCGGTGTTCGTTACCGCGTTCTCGTTGCTGACCGATGCGCTGCGTGATGCGCTCGATCCGCGGCTGCAGGGCATCAACCTATGACGCTGTTGTCGATCCAGGACCTGCGGGTGCGCTTTCGCACGCGCCAGCCCGGACGCGGCATCGAGCAGCACCTGGTGGTGGGCAGCGACGCGCAGGGCATCAGCTTCAACATCGCCGAACACCGCAGCGTCGCGCTGGTGGGTGAGTCGGGTTCGGGCAAGACGGTGACGGCGATGTCGCTGCTCGGGCTGCTGCCGGACAACGCCGCATGCGAAGGCCGCATTGACTTCCAGGGCCGCGACCTGCTGCAGCTCGGTCGGCGTGAACTGAA